>JBIKWC010000084.1:0-26161 GCA_044356535.1 Myxococcota bacterium | reverse complement strand
CTCGCCGCCCGCTCCTCCACGTGCGCCAGCGCCTGCTCGGGATCGAGGCCGAGGGGGGCGTCGTCGAAGCGGCGGGCCCGCTCGCGCGCGCTCTCCCGCCGCGCCAGCTCGAGGGCGGCGTGGCAGCGGTCGAAGGCTGCGGTGTGGGTCTGGGGCAGGCGGTCGAGGTCGTAGTACCGGATGCTGTCGTCGGCGGTGTCGTGCAGGGCCCCCACGAACCACGTGTCTGCAGGCACCTCGATGCCCCGGAGGCGCAGGCCCGCGCGCACCTCTGGCCGGTTGGCCATCTCCGCGAACAGGCGCGCGTTGGCGCCCCCCTGCCGACCGCCGCACGCCCCGCAGTCGTGGGCGGACTCGTGGGGGTTGTTGAGGCTCGTGGAGCCGTGGCCGAGCACGACGACCACCGGGGGCACCGCGCGCACGAGGCCCAGGTTCACGAGCAGGTTCCCCACGCGCTCGACCTTCTCCTCGGTCGAGAAGCCCTCGAGCTTGCCGCTGCGCGTGCGCTGGTCTGGGTCGGTGCGAAGGGACAGGAGCCGCGTGGCCGGCGCCGGGATCAGGGTGTTCCACAGGATGCGCGAGGCCGCCGTGACGCGGCGCGGCGCCAGCACCTGTCCCGCCGTGCGCGCGCCCAGGGCCGGGCCGAGGAGGATGGACTGAGCGGCCCCTCCGAGCAGCGCCCGCGTTCCCCCCGAGAGGCTCCGCAGCCAGCGTTGCCACACCGACCGGAGCCGCTGTCGGGTCTGCAGGAGCGTGCGTTGGGTGAAGACGGGCTCCTCGCGGACCTCGTGGCCGGGCACCACCACGGCGGGGCAGTAGGCGGCGGGGCGAACATCGTCGAGCCCCTGGTAGTCGATGGCCACGCCGAAGAAGCCGGCGGCGCCGTACGTGTCGAACCCGGCGTCCTGCTCCTCGAGGGCGCGCCGGATGGACTCCTCGCGCTCGTCGATGCAGAACACGAACGCTGCGAGGGGGCGGGCGACGCGGGGGGGCGGCCGGCTGCGGCGCTGCGCCTCGAGACCCGCGAGGATGCGGCGGCGGTACCAGCCTTCGTAGGCCTCCTGGAACACCCGCTGGCGCGCCAGGACCGGGAAGCCGTCGACCGCGGTGAACAGCGCGTCGAGCTCGGGGTCGCTCAAGCGCTCGACCGCGGCAGCGTCGGCGCCGGCGGCAGCAGCGAGGCCGTCCAGCAGCGCGACCGCGACGATCGGGTCGGCTGGCTCCGCGGGGACAGGGGCGGTCCGCAACCTCGCCCAGTCCAGCGGCGCGCCGACCTCGCGACAAGCGCCCGCCACGACCTGCCGCTCGAGCAGGAGCCGCACCGCCAGGAACTCGGCGAGGCGGGCGGGTGCAGGCGCATGTTGTTCCTCCGGGTTGCGCTCCAGGCGCCCGAACATCCCGGCCCAGCCGGGCAGCGCGAGGAGCGTCGCCTCCACGAAGTCCGCGCGGAGCTCGGGGGAAACGCCCAGGGCGTCGAGGCACTCGGCCACGATGGCCTCGGCGCCGAGCGTCGAGGTGCGGGCCAGGTCGCTGGCCAGGCCGCTTGCGCCACGTGGCCACGAGCCGGCCGCGAGCCAGCTCTGCACGACGGCGGACAGGAACCCCTGCTCCCGCCCGGGGAGGTGCGCCAGGGCCTGGCCTTCGTCGAGGAACGAGGCGCTCAGGCGCTGCAGCTCCGCGTGCACGACCACGTCCGGGTCGCTGGCGCCGAGCAGGACGAGGACGTCGCGGTGTCGGCGCGGGGCGGGTGCAGGGGGAGCGACCGCGGGGCGGGCGGCGAGGCGGCGCTCGGCGGCGGCCCAGCGCGCGGGGTCGGGGCGCACCGTGCCCACCGCGAGCTGGTACCGAAGGCCCTGCGGATCGGCGACCTGGAGCCCGCGCTCCAGCAGCAGCAACCGGATGCCGCGGACGGTCAGGCCCAGCGGGAGCGGGGCGTCGGGCGTGGCCGGGAGGGCCTCCTCGAGGTCCCGGTGCTCGATCCTGCCGGCAGCGAGCTCGCTGCGGAACCGCTCCTCGTCGAGGTACACGCGGGCACCACGGAGCGGCGCCACCTGGGCCGCGGCGTCGTGGAAGTTCAGGTGCTGGAACCCGTGGAGCGGGTTGTGGTGCACGAACACGCCGATCGGGCCCTGGTTCGGCAACACGTGCGCTGCGTGCGCGAGCCAGGCCGCAAGGTCGTCGCCGGGGTGGGTGGGGTCAGCGCCCGTCGCCACCAGCTCCCCCAGCGTGATCCATGGAGGCCCTCGCGACGTTCGCGTGGCGGCTCGCGCCGGTCATCGGGCGGCGGCGGGGCGCCAGGGGGTCTTCGGACATCGAGCCGATCACGTCGGATGCTCCGGGGTGGGAGAAGCTACCCGCACCGGTCGGGGGTTCCCTGTCAGGAACGGGTCGGCGAACCTGTACGGGATTCCCTTACAGGCTCGCCCACACCCCGGGGTCTCACCCGAGCCGCTTGCGCAGGCCCTCGTCGAGGGCGGCGAGGAACGCCTCGGTCGTCAGGAACGGGTGCTTGGGGTCGATGAGGATGGCGAGGTCCTTCGTCATCCGGCCCGACTCCACCGTCTCCACGCAGACTGCCTCGAGCGCGTCCGCGAAGCCCACCACGTCCGGCGTGCCGTCGAAGTTGCCGCGGTACTTGAGGCCCTGGCTCCACGCGAAGATCGAGGCGATCGGGTTCGTGGAGGTCGGCTTGCCCTTCTGGTGGTCGCGGAAGTGGCGGGTGACGGTGCCGTGGGCGGCCTCCGCCTCGACCGTGTTGCCGTCGGGCGTCAACAGGACCGAGGTCATGAGGCCGAGGCTGCCGAAGCCCTGCGCCACGGAGTCGGACTGCACGTCGCCGTCGTAGTTCTTGCAGGCCCACACGAACCCGCCCTCCCACTTCATCGCGGAGGCGACCATGTCGTCGATCAGGCGGTGCTCGTACGTGATGCCCTTCGCCTCGTACTTCGCCTTGAACTCCTCGTCGTACACCTTCTGGAACAGGTCCTTGAAGCGGCCGTCGTAGCGCTTGAGGATGGTGTTCTTGGTCGAGAGGTACAGCGGCCAGCCGCGGTTCAGGGCGTAGGTGAGCGAGGAGCGCGCGAACCCGAGGATCGATTCCTCGAGGTTGTACATGCCCATGGCCACGCCGGGGGCCTGGAAGTCGTACACCTTGTGGGTGGTCGGGGCGCTGCCGTCCTTGGGGGTGAAGGTCATGGTCAACGTCCCGGCGCCGGGGACGAGGAAGTCGGTGGCGCGGTACTGGTCACCGAACGCGTGGCGGCCGATCACGATCGGCTTCGTCCACCCGGGGACGAGCCGCGGGACGTTCTTGCAGATGATCGGCTCGCGGAAGATGGTGCCGCCGATGATGTTGCGGATGGTGCCGTTCGGGGACTTCCACATCTCCTTGAGGCCGAACTCCTTCACGCGGGCCTCGTCCGGCGTGATGGTCGCGCACTTGACGGCCACGCCGTACTGCTTCGTGGCGTTGGCGGAGTCGACGGTCACCTGGTCGTTCGTGGCGTCCCGGTGCTCGATCCCGAGGTCGTAGTACTTCAGGTCGACGTCGAGGTACGGAAGGATCAGCTTGTCCTTGATGAACTGCCAGATGACCCGGGTCATCTCGTCGCCGTCCATCTCGACCACCGGGTTCTTGACCTTGATCTTCGCCATGCCGGACCTCTCCGCTGAGGTGTGGGTGAGGCGGCCGCCATATCCACCCACCGTCGCGGAGGCACCGATCCCACCCGTGGCCTGCCGATACAACCCGAGGCAGTCCGGTTCGGCCGCGGCGCGGTAGTCTCCGACATCCAACCGGAGGACCCATGCGTTCCCTGCCTCTCATGCTCCTCGCTGGCTGCTGGCCGCTCATCCCCAAGGACCAGCACGCAGCCAACCTCGATGGGCTCGGGGACGACGACGACGTGCCCACGGACGCGGACACCGACACCGACACCGACACCGACGGGGACACCGACACCGACACCGACACCGACGGGGACACCGATACGGACACGGACACGGACACCGACACCGACACCGACACCGATACGGACACCGACACCGACACCGACACCGGAACCCCCCCGCCGACCTGCTGGGACGACGACCTCGGCCGGAGCACCGGCGCGACCGGATCGGGCACCCTCACGGGCTTCGGCGACGACTATGCGCCGAGCTGCAGCGGCGCCGGCGCGCTCGATCGGGCCTGGCGCTTCGAGGCCGATGCGCGCGGGCGGTACCTCGTCGATACCGTGGGCTCCACCTTCGACACCGTGCTCGCCGTGGTGGACGGCTGCGGGGGCGCCGAGCTCGGTTGCAACGACGACGCCGCGGGGATCGGCACGCGCTCGGCGGTGATCGTCGACCTCGCGGTGGGCCAGGAGATCGTCGCGTACGTCGACGGCGGCCCGGGCACGGGCACCGTGAACGTGACGCGCCTGCCCTCGACCGAGACGGTGTGCGACGACGGGCTCGACGACGAGCTCGACGGCGACACGGACTGCGCCGACGTCGACTGCGCCGCCGACCCGGTGTGCGCCACCTGTACGGTCGGGAGCCTCGGCGCGCCGCCCGACACCTTCTCCGGCGACACCACGGGCGTTCCCGACGACTACCGCCCCTCGTGCGCGACCACCGCGGGCGGGCGCGACGAGGTCGTGTCGTTCGTGGCGCCGTCGGCGGGCTTCTACACCTTCGACACCTTCGGCACCGGGTTCGACACCGTGTTGGCCGTGCTCGACGCCTGCGGGGGCGTGGAGCTCACCTGCAACGACGACAGCGCCTCGAACCTGCAGTCCGAGGCGACCGTGGCGCTCCTGGCCGGCCAGGAGGTGTTCGTCTACGTCGACGGGTTCCGGGGCGCCGAGTTCGGTCCCTACGACCTGACGGTCACCCGGGGCCTGGGCGGGGGCGGTGAGGTGTGTGACAACAACGCCGACGACGACACCGACGGGGCCATCGACTGCCTCGACGCAGACTGTGTCGGCGACCTCGCGTGTGTCACCTGCGCGGACCAGAAGCTGCCGAGCCTGTCTCCGATCTTCCTCTCGAGCGACACGACGGGCCAGGGGGACGACTACTTCGGGTCGTGTGGCAGCGGCTTCTCCGGCGAGGACATCGCCGTGGAGTGGACCGCGCCGTACAGCGGCTACTACACGATCGACACCTTCGGGTCCGCGATCGACACCGTGTTGTACGCCCGCCTGGCGACCTGCGCGGGCGGCGAGCTCACCTGCAACGACGACGACCCCTTCGGCGGGCTGACGTCGCTCCTGTCCGCCTACGTGCCCGCAGGCACCACCCTGATCATCGTGGTCGACTCGTACAGCACCAGCGGGGCGGTCGGCCTGGCGATCTACTGATTACCGACCCGGACCGGGGATCAGCCCCGTCAGGCGGACCGACCGGTACCAGGCTGCGTCGTTGATGAGGTCGAGCTGCCACACGACGGTGTCGTCGGGCGCCACCTCGTAGATGCGCGCGAACGTGCCGGGGTCGCTCGACAGGTTGCCGAAGGTCACCAGGCGGTTCCCGGTGACCGGGAGCTCCTGGACGCCGCCGAGCGAGCCCGCGAAGTCGGGGTCGGGCAGGTCCAGTCCCCACTCCCACACCACCGACCACGACCCGGTGCCCTCGTCGATCGCGAGCTCCATCGCCCGGCTGTACACCTGGTCGTCCGGGAGCGCGGGCTGGAACGCGCTCGCCCGGCGGTTCCCGTTGTCGAACAACAACACCGTGCCGCGCGGCGTGAAGTGCGCACCGTGCTGGTGGTAGAACAAGGCCCCCGGGTCCGCGGGAGGCGTCAGCACCAGGGGCTGCCACGCGGCCTGCCAGTTCACGGGGGGAGCCGCGATCCACTTCAGCGCGCCGGTCGACCGCGAGAGGGCGGCGAGCGCGTCCTGGTGGCGCATCGAGACGAGGATCGTGTCGGTGGCAGCGTCGTAGTCGAGGGCGTTGGCGTGGAGCCAGTCGCTCGTGAACGCCCCGCCGCGGTACGGGTCCCAGCTCTCCCAGTAGTCGCCGCGCACCGAGTCGTAGCCCACCCGCAGCGGGTCCATCAGGTCGTGCAGCGGCCACTCCCCGACGACCTCGCCTTCGGGGGTGAGCTCGACCACCACCTCGCCGGCGACGTGGGACTCCACGGGGGCCTGCGGGACCACCTCTCCGGGCGGGAACAGGCGGGTGCGCGCCTCGATCGAGAGGGTGAGGTAGTTCCCGTTCGGGAGCATCACGATGTCGTGGTGGATGGCGAGGGCGGGCGTGAGGAAGCTGTTCTCGAGCGCGGGACCCACGAAGTCGTCGGTGTGCAAGCGGTGGACGATGGTCCCCGCGAGGTCGACCTCGTCGTAGCGGTTGCGCAGGCCCTGCACGCCGATGAACCGGCCGTCGAACAGGTCCACCTCCTGGGACGCGCCCACGGCGGAGCGGTACCAGCAGGGAACGCCGTCGGCGTCGAGCATCACCACCCAGTCGCCCTCCCCGATCAGCGTGACGCCGGGCTCCATGCGGGCGGGGTCGGACGTGGCGACGCGGCGCGTGTGCATCCCGGCGGGGAGCGGGTCGGTGCGGTCTGCCAGGACGACGGGCCCGGTGGAGGCGCCGTCTGCGGTGCGACCGGTGACCGTGACCACGAGGTCGCTGTCGGGGCGCAGCCCGAGCAGCAGGTGCGAGGGCGAGGTGGAGGCGTCGGACTCGACGGTCCATGCGAGCCCGTCGATCTCGATCGCGAGCTCGAGCCAGCCCTCCCGCGACAACCCGGCGTCGACCCACTGGGTGAGCCCGGCGTCGGGGTTGTCGCGCAACACCGGGGTGCTGGTGAACGTGACCGCTGGCGGCACGTCGCCCGTGTGACCCGCAGTCTCCGGCGTCGACTCGGTGTCGTCGGTGGTGCCGTCGGGAGGCGCGTCCTTGTTGGTGCAGGCCCACCAAGAGGCGATCAGCATGGGTGCTCCGGTCATCCACCTTACTCTGGCCCCGCGGCCTTGACGATCGCTGGACAACTCGGGTCGTCACGCGGCGCCGCGTACCGCGTTTCCCTGGGCAGAGGTCCTTGCGCGGACCCGAGGGAGGTCGAGATGTCGTTCTACGCTGCTGGTGGTTTCGTCATGTTCCCCGTCACCGTGGTGGGCGCGGTCGCGCTCGGCCTGGCCCTGCGGCACCTGTTCTCGCCCTCCGCCAGCTCCGCGAACGCAGCGGCCACTGCGCGCCAGGCGCTGGCGTTGTTGGCGCTGGGCGGCAGCGCGCTCGACCTGTGGGCGGTGGGCCAGGCCGTCGGGAGCGGCGCGTTCGCGGCGGAGGACCTCGTGACGGTCGCGGTGGTGGGGGGCGGCGAGGCGATGGCCCCCGCGGCGTTCGGCCTGGGCCTCGCGGCGCTGGCGGCGGTGGTGGCGACGCTCGGAGACACGCGCCGGTCGTCGGCGTCGGGTCTCAGCGGAGCGTGAGCGTGAGGGGGGTCCCGCCGCGGATGAGGTCGAGCGTGACGCCGCCGTCCACCTCGTCGAACAGCTCGACGACCACGTCGGGCGCCGGGGTTCCATCGACGCGCAGCACGTGGTCCCCGAGCTGGACACCGGCGCGCGCCGCGGGCAACCCGGGCTCCACGGCCACCACCCGCAGGTGGTCCGCCTCGGGGGCGGTGGCCAGGCCGAGCCCTCCGGGCCGGGGCGCCTCGTAGATTCGACCCGGCACCAGCGGCTCCCACGGTCCCGCCAGGAGGAGGCCGCCGAACGTGCGCTCGAGCTGCACCTGGCACGTCGCGCCGTCGGAGACCTCGACCGCGAAGCTGCCGTCCGCGCCGACCGTGGCGCTGGCCCGCTCGTCGCCGCACAGCGCCGACACTGCGAGCTGACCGGCGGGGGCGGGCACGTCCACCGCAGCGGCCACCGTACCCACGCGCCTGCGGACGAGCGCGACGGGCGCCTCGCAGGCTCCTGCGCGCCACTTCACGGGCACCTCGGCGAATCCGGTCACCCGCACGGTGCCCGCGCCCGGGTCGTGGTTGGGGACGAACGTCACGGCGCCGTCGTGCACGGTGCCGTGCACCACCGGACCCCCGACCTCGGCGATCACGGCGCCTGCGGGCACCTCGCCGTCGAACACGCACACGACCTCACGACGCACGTCCGCGTCGGGCCCTGCCCCCGTGGCAGCGCCGCGGACCCCACCGACGCCCCACCGCAGCGCCATCGCGGCGGTGATCACGGCCACCAGGCCCCCGAACCGCACCCACCACGTCCGACCCACCGCTCCTCCCTGCCCCAGGTTTCGGCCGGACGTGTCGTATCTCGAGGGCGACGACCGCCGCGGCCGGGTATCGTGGCGCGGGGCACCCGACGGGTTCGGGCATGTGGTGGTGGTTCGCAGCATGTTTTCACGCGGGGCTCCACGTCCGACCGGGCGAGGTGCTCCCGCCCGGCGAGGTCGCGCTGGAGGCCGACGGCACGCCGCTCACGCTGGCGCCGGGCTCGGTGCACCTCGGCGACGACGCGCTGCACGCCACCTTCGGGGCGCGGCAGATGCTGCACCCCGTGATGGTGATGTTCGTCCCACCCTACGCTGTGGGCGGCGGACTGCGGGTGGGCGTCGGGCGGGGCCTGGAGCTCGTGGGCAACCTCGCCACCCAGGAGGCCGCCGGGGGGTTCCGCGTGGCGTTGGCGGACCACGTGGCGCTGTCGGCGTCGGGCGGGGTGTACCCGAGCTGGTTCCCGCTGGCGGCCAACCCGCGGGGCACCCTCACCCTCGACGCTTCGGTGCAGCAGCTCCGGGTGCAGCTGGGCGCCAGCGTGGGGGAGCAGGTGTACGTGGGGTTCGCGCCCGAGCGGTGGACGGCGGACTGCGGCTCGTTCGGGGCGGACGGGTGTGGCGAGTATCTGCCAGGCCCGGCGATCACGGCCCGGCGGACGGAGGTGCGGGCGGTGGGCGCCCTCGGCGTGGCGATCCCGGTGCGGGACGGCGAGGACGGTCCCTCGGTGGTGCACCTGGCGCTGGCGCCCTGGGTGACGCTGGCGACGCCGGGGACCTCGTCCGTGGAGCTGGACCGCGGCATCGGGGCGGTGCGGGACTTCCAGGCGACGGCCGGGGGCAGCGTGCTGGTGGGGCTCGCGTGGGGTCCGTTCTCCCCGAAGAAGCGCGACCGGTGGTGGCTCGAGGAGGACCGCCTGCGCGGGCCACCCGGCGGGGACGGGCCCTGGACGGAGGTGAACGAGGACGGCTCGACGGACGAAGGGACCTGGAAGAACGGCAAGCGGCACGGAGCGTTCACCTCGCGGGGCGCGGACGGATCGGTGCAGTGGCAGCGCAGCTACCTTCGCGGCAAGATCCACGGCCCGGCGCAGCAGTGGTTTCCGGACGGCTCGCTGGAGGCGGAGGGCCGATACCGCGGGGGTCGCCAGGTGGGTCCGTGGCGCGGCTTCTACGCGAGCGGGCAACCCCGGTACGTGGGGACCTACCGGTCGTCGGGGCAGGGCCCCTGGTGTTCGTGGGACGAGGAGGGCCGCGAGACGGAGTGCCGCGACTGACTGGGTGCCTGCCCTGCCCGGTGCCCGGCACCCGAGGCGCGGTAACGGAAATCGACGAACGGCCCGACACCCCGTTGCCCCGGTGAAGGGGCTGGCAGGAGGCTCGGATGGACCGCTGGTGGGTGTTGCTGGGGTTGGTCGCGTGCGCGGACGGGACCACGAAAGGGGACTCCGACCCGCTCTCGAACTGACCCACACGCGGAGCGATAAGGAGCGCGCGTGATCGCTGCCGACCCCGAGTGGATGGACCTCGCCGCTGCCGCCGGGCACGAGGTCCGCGCCGTCTCTGCGCTCACCCACCGGGAGCTGCGGGGCGCGGAGGCCGTGGTGGTGCGAGCCGCCGACGCGTGGGCCCGGCTCCGGACCTGGCGGCTCGGCGGACTGTCGGTCGGTGTGGTGGTGGTGGACGAGCGCGGAGACTCCCCCGACGACCGGACCCGCCTGGAGCCCGTGGTGGTGTTGCGGCGCCGCGACCGCCCCGGGTTCGTCGAGGCCCTCGAGCGGCTGCGGGTGGGGGAGGCGCCAGCGAGGGTGGTGCTCGCGACAGGCACGGCGGACTTCCACCGGCAGGTGTTCGAGCGCGTCGACGGCACCCTCGTGCACCTCACCGGCCTGGAGGCGCGCCTGCTCGCGTACCTGGCGGCCCGCTCGTTCCGGGTGGTGGGGCGCGACGAGCTGCAGGAGCAGGTGTGGGGCTATCGCCGGTCCATGCCGACCAAGGCGGTCGAGGCCTCGGTCGGTCGGCTCCGCAAGAAGGTGGAGCAGGACTCGCTGGTCACGATCCGGGGAGAGGGGTACCGCGCGGTGCGAGTGGCTCCCCCGCGCGAGGTGGGGTCGCCCTCCCTGCAGGCCCTCCGCGCCGCCGTGACGCTGCTCGTCCAACACGGCCGCCCAGACGAGGCCCGCGGGATGCTCGCCCAGCTCGAGCGCGACCGCGCACCCGACGACGTGCGGACCCTCGCCGAGGGGAAGCTGCTCCGAGCCCGGCTGCTGCAGGAGGGCCTCGACCGCGAGGCAGCGCTGCGGGAAGTGGAGGGGGCGTTGGCGCTCGCCGACGAACACGGGTGGCCGGCCCTGGCGGCGGAGGCCTGTTGTACGGGGGCGAGCCTGTTGCGGTTGCTTGGGCAGCGCGCGCTCGCGGTGGCGTGGGCGGACCGGGCAGAGGCCCTGTTCGGCGCAGCGGGGGACGAGGTGGGAACCGCGCGTGCGCTGGCCATCCGGTCGGAGCTCGCCCCCCCGGCCGAGGGCCTGCTGCTGGCGGCGCGGGCGGTGGCGTTGCTGGATCGCGCGGACCTCGCGGAGCGGTTCGGACTGGCCGCGTTCGCGTTGCGGGCGACCCTGCGGACCCGCCTGGGGACGGCGTACCGACGGGAGGGGCGCCGCGAGGAGGCTCTGGTGCACTACCTCGCGGCGGCGCAGGCCTTCACGGCGCAGGGGCGGTCGGGGGCGGCGGGGGAGGTCCTGGCGGCGGTGGGCACCCTCCGCGCAGAGCTGGGCGACGACGCAGGCGCGGAGCGGGCCTTCGCCGAGGCGCTGGCGGCCGCGCCGACGGGCACCCGCCCGGTGGTGGACGTGTCGCTGGCGCGGTTCGCGCTCGGGCAGGGCAGGTTCGAGCAGGCGTACGAACACGCTTCGCACGCGCTCGCGGGGGTCGGGGACCCGTCGGCGCCGCAGGCGGTGTGGGTGACGCTCACGATGGCGGAGGCCGCGCTCGCGCTCGGCGACCTCGAGCAGGCGCGCGCGTGGTTCGGGCGGGCGCACCCGGGGTCGGACAGCCCCCAGCACGACGCGGAGGCGCTGCGGGCCCGCCTGGCGGCTGCGCTGGCGCCGTCGGGCTGACCCGGGAGCGGCGCACGACTACCGCCCGTACGAGTCCTGCGTCATCGACCACATCGAGTGAGGTGTCGCGTGTTGCTGCTCACGTGGTTCGGATGTGCAGGGTCGGAAGGCAAGGACGGGGACCCGCCCCCGGTGGAGACCCTACACGGGTGCATCGTGGTCGAGGCGATGCCGGTGGACGAGGCCGACTGGGACGGCCCCACGGAGGAGGAGGTGCTCGCGCGCGTGGCAGCGAGCCTGCCCAACACCATCGCGTGGACCTCGACCCTGAGCGTGGCGTCTTCCTCGGTGTCGGTGGTGGCGACCCGCACTGCGGAGCCGGCCCGGGTGCTCACGTACGAGGAGTTCAACCCCGACGACCCGATCGCGGAGTGTTCGGTGGTGCCGCAGCTTCTGTTGCCGATGTCGTTCCTGGTGAACATCGACGACGAGGGCGTCACCGCCACGATGGAGGGCGACTTCGCGGTCGAGGCGGGTGACGAGTACCCGCTGGTGTACGCGGTGGGGCCAGCGCGCCTGGAGCGAGAGTGGTTGGTAGAGGCCGAGGCTGAGTGGGCGAACAAGTTCGACCGGGCCCCTCCGCCGATGTCCTCTGAGCTGGTGATCCTCTTCCGTTGGCCGGCTGCGACGGTGAGCGTTGAGGCGACGAATGCTGGTTGGCGCCGCCGCAGCCTGTTGTGGTCAGGCACCTTCGCCGCCCTGGTCCCGTGACGGTGTGGCTCGGGTGCGGAGCTGGCGTCGTGGCGCGCCTGGTGCCTCGTCCTGGCGCCCGCCTGGCGCCCGCCGGCGCCTGGCGATGCGTGATTCGGTAGCCCAGCGGGGCGGATCCCGGTTCCCCGGCGGTGCGTTCGCGGGGGCTGGGGTCGGGCCAGCGGCGGTGAACGCACCCGACGCGGAGGCCAGCCGGGTCGAACGCACCAGTGAGGGCCCCCGGGTGGAGCAGGGGCCAGGCTCCCCACGATGGAACGCCGGGCTTCGCAGGCTGGCGGCCAGGTCGCGGCCGCAGTTGGTGCGTTGGAGGCGGCTGGACTCGCGGTCGGGTGCGTTCGCCGGGGCTGGGGTCGGGCCAGCGGCGGTGAACGCACCCGGCGCTGGCGAGTGCAACACGAATCACGCATCGCCAGGCACCGAGATCGCGAGGACCGCGCCACCAGCGTCCGATCGACGGATACCGCATCGCCAGGCACCGGGCCGGGCAGTGGCGAGGTGGTGACCGGCGACCGGCGACGGTCGCGTTAGGGTCGCAACCGTGGCGGACCCCTCCGAGCGCCAGATCGCGGTCGTCGGCATCGGGTGTCGGCTCCCCGGGGGCGTGGGCGACCCCGGCGCTGCAGCGCGCCTGTTCCTCGCGGGGCGCGACGTGGTGGGGCCGGTGCCCGCCGACCGGTACGTGTTGCCGGCCACCACCCGGTCGGGCAAGCCCGTGCCCGCGTTCGGCGCGTTCGTCGACGGGGTCGATCGGTTCGACGCCGCGCTGTTCGGCATCTCCGCCCGCGAGGCCGCGGCCATGGACCCGCAGCAGCGCCTCCTCCTCGCGTGTGCGTGGGCCGCGCTGGAAGACGCCGGCGTGCCACCCGATCGGCTCGACGGCTCGCGGACCGGCACCTTCGTCGGGCTCGGGCTCGTGGACTGGGCCCGCCGCACGGTGTGGAGCGGCGACCCCGACCGCCTCGATGCCTGGGCGGGCACCGGCGCGTTCGACGCCGTCGCCGCGGGCCGGATCGCGTACACCTTCGGGCTGCGGGGCCCCGCGCTCGCGCTGCACACTGCGTGTTCGGCCAGCCACGTGGCGCTGCACACCGCCATCCGCTCGCTGCGCTCCGGAGAGGTCGACCTCGCGCTCGCGGGCGGCGCCCACCTCGATCTCGCGCCCGAGCCCACGGTGTTGTTCGCCGAGCTCGGCGCGTTGTCCCCGACCGGCCGGTGCCGCACCTTCGACGCCGCCGCCGACGGCTACGTACGGGGCGAAGGTGTGGGCCTGTTCGCGCTCATGCGCCTGCGCGACGCCCTCGACCAGCGCCGCCGGGTGTACGCCGTGCTCGAGGGCTCGGCGGTGAACCACGACGGGCGGACCAACGGCCTCACCGCGCCGTCCGCCCGCGCCCAGGCCGAGGTGCTGCAGGCCGCGCTCGACGACGCGCGCTGGTCCGCCGACGAGGTCGGGTTCGTGGAGGCCCACGGCACGGGCACCCCCCTCGGGGACCCGGTGGAGATCGAGGCCCTCGCCGCCGTGTACGGCCGGGGCGATGCCCCGCTCCACGTGTCGTCCGCGAAGACGCTGGTGGGCCACCTGGAGGCGGCGGCTGGCGTAGCGGGCCTGCTCCGGGCCATCACGGCGCTGCGGTCGGGGAGCGTGCCCCCGCACCTCCACCTGCGGCACCCGAACCCCCGCCTGGCGCTCGCGGGCACCCGCTTGCGACTGGGCGGGAGCGGCGCCTGGACCGGCGGGGCGGGCGTCAGCGGGTTCGGGCTGTCCGGCACCAACGCGCACCTCGTGGTGTCGGCGGGCCGGGTCACCTCCGCGGCGTCGCGATCGTGGCCCGTGCTGGTCACGTTGTCGGCCCACGACGAGGAGACCCTGCAGGCGCGGGCGGCGCCGGTCGACGAAGACGCAGAGCGGTGGGCCCACGGCGCGTCCACCGGGCGGGCGCTGCAGCGCTGGCGGGCGTTCCGGGTGCTGCGGGACCCGGCGCAGGAGGGGCCCTGGGTGGCCCAGCGCGCGGGGCGTCCGCCGGGCGTCGCCTTCGTGGTCCCCTCCGCCGCCGAGCCCCGGGCCCTCCGTTGGGCGGCGCGGTACCCGGTGTTCGACGCAGCGCTCCGCGCCTTCGACCGCGCGTGGGTCGCGTCCGAGCGCCGGTCGGTGGTGGCCGCGCTGGAGGCCGGAGACCTCCGGTTCCTGGAGGCGCCCGCCGCGTTCGCCTGGGGGCACGCGCTCACCGCGCTCCTCGCGGCGTGTGGGGTGCACCCCGAGGCCTGGGTCGGGCCCGGACCCGTGGGCCTGCCCCTCGACGAGGCCCTGGAGCGCCTGCTCACCGGCGCGCCGAGCGCGAACCGGTACCCCGACGTCGCTGCGGTGCAGGCCGACGGCTTCGACGCCGTGGTGGACCTCGGCGCGTTCGGGGCGGACCCTGCCGCCCTCCTCCCGAGGCTCGGCGAGCTGTTCGTGCAGGGCGTGCCGGTGGACCCGGATCCCACGTACGAGGGCCAGCGCGACGAGGTCCCCGTGTACCCGTTCCGCCCGGACCGCCACTGGCTGGCGCCGGTGGGCGACCCGCCGGTCGAGGTGGACTTCGCGGTGGTGTCGGCGCCGGTGGGCACCGGGAGCGCAGCGGGCCAGCGTGTCCCCGCCGGAGTGGACGCCGCGTTCGCGATGGGCGCCGCCGCGTGTGCCCGTTGGTCCGGCCCCGCCGGGCCCCTGGTGGCGGTGGCGCCCGGGTGCCCCGAGGACGTCGCTGCGCGCGTGGCCTCCGCGCTGCCGCCGGGCGTGGACGAGGTCTGGGTCGACGCCGCCGGGCGCGCGACCACCGAGCGCGTGTCGCTGTCGGCCCCCCCGCTCCCGGGCGGGCGCCTCGACCCCGACCGCCCGGTGCTGGTGGTGGGTGGCACCGGGTACGTCGGTCGGCACGTGGTCGCCGCGCTGGCCGCCCGGGGCGCCCGCACGTTCGAGGTGTGGTCCCGCCGGGCCCCGACCACCCCCTGGCCGGAGGGCCTCACGGTCACGCACCGCAGCGTGGACCTCGCCGGTCCCCTCCCGCCCGTCGACGGCTTCCAGGGCGCCGTCCACGCGGGCGGAGACGCTGCAGCCGACGAGGTCGCCGCGCGCGCCGTCCGGGAGCGCGTGGTGGCGGCGCTCGACGCGGGGCTCCGCGGTCCCGGCGCGTTCCTGGTGGTGGTGGGCTCGATCGCGGCCCGGTGGGGGTCGCCGGGGTTGGAGACGTACGCCGGCGCCCAGCGGGCCGCCGAGCAGGTCCTGGCTGCGCGCACCGCGGACGGGCACGCGGGGGCGGTGGTGCTCGCGGGGCCCGTGTCGGGCGGCGGGCTCGTGTCGGAGGCCGAGCTCGCGGCGTTCGCGCACGCCGGGGTGGAGCCCGTGTCCGCCGCCCGGGTGGCGGAGGTGGTGGCGGCGGCCGTGTCGCACCGCGGCGGGCCCGTCGGGGTCGGGCGGGTGGACTGGTCGCGGCTGGTCCCGCTCGCCGAACGCACCGGGCGCCGTGGCGTGTTCGACGAGGTCCGCCCGGCACCGGTCGCGCGCAGGGCGACGACGGGCGAGAGCCTCCCGGTGGTGTTGGCGGTCACCGCCAAAGTGCTGGGGCGCGCCTCCGTCGAGCCCGACCAGGGCTTCTTCGACGCCGGGCTCGACAGCGCGCTGGCGGTGTTGCTGGCCCGCACGCTCGGGGAGCGGCTCGGGCGCGTGTTGCCCGACCCCGTCGTGTTCGATCACCCCACGCCGCGCGCCCTCGCCGCCTGGCTCGACGGCGCCGACGCAGTCCCCGCGAGGCCGGCGAGCGAGTCGGGCGAGCCCATCGCCATCATCGGCTTCGCCGGTCGGTTCCCGGGCGCCGACTCCCCCGAGGCCCTGTGGGAGCTGCTGGTGTCCGGGCGCGACCCCCTCGGGCCGGTCCCCGCGGACCGCTGGGACCCCGCCGACTGGCCCCTCGCGCCGCGGGAGGGCGGGTTCGTGGACGCCGCCGGCTTCGACGCCGAGGCGTTCGGGATCGGGCCCGCCGAGGCCGCGGTGCTCGACCCCCAGCAGCGCCTGCTGCTCGAGGTCACGTGGACGGCCCTCGAGCGCGCGGGCCTCGCGCCGGACCAGCTGGAGGGGCGCCGGGGCTCCGTCCACGTGGGCATCGGCCGCTCGGAGTACTGGGACCGGGTCCGGGACCCCGAGGCGCCCGGGTACGTGTTCTCCGGGACCGGGAACGAGTCGAGCTTCGCCGCGGGTCGCCTCGCCCACCTGCTGGGGCTCCGGGGCGAGGCCCTCGCGGTGAACACGGCCTGCAGCTCGTCGCTCGTGGCGCTCCACCTCGCGTGCCGGGCCCTGCGCGCCGGCGAGGCCGACCTCGCGCTCGCGGGCGGCGTCAACGTGCTGGCTTCCCCCGAGGCGGGCACCGTGCTCCAGCGGATGGGGGCCCTGTCGCCCACCCACCGCTGCCACACCTTCGACGCGCGGGCCGACGGCTACGTCCGGAGCGAGGGCTGCGGCATGCTCGTGTTGGAGCGGCTGTCGGACGCCCGCCGCCACGGCCACCGCGTCCACGCCGTGCTCCGCGGCTCGGCGGTGGGGCACGACGGGCGGAGCGCGGGCCTGGCGGTGCCGAGCGGGCCGGCGCAGGTCGAGGTGCTGCAGCGCGCGCTCGCCGACGCGGGGCTCCAGCCCGACGACCTCGACGTGGTCGGCGTCCACGGCACGGGCACGCCGCTCGGGGACCCGATCGAGGTCGGGGCGCTGGCGGTGGTCCACGCCGCGCGGACCCGCCCGCTGGCGTTGTCGGCGCTCAAGTCGCGCCTGGGCCACCTGGAGACCGCCTCGGGCGTGGCGGCGGTGATCGCCACGGTGCTGGCCCTGGCGCACGGCCAGGTGCCGCCCGACGCTGCGGTGGAGGTGCGCAACCCGCGCCTGCCGGCCGGGCCGTTCTCGTTCGCGACCGCGCTGGCGCCGTGGCCGGGCGCGGAGGGTCGGCCGCGGCGGGCCGGGGTGTCGAGCTTCGGGATCTCCGGCACCGACGCCCACGTCATCCTCGAGCAGGGCGACCCGGCGCCGGCCGTGGTCCCCGGGCCGTCGCTCCGCCTGGCGTCGGGGCCCACGGCGAAACACGCAGCGGCAGCGGCGCTCGACCTCCCCGCGGCGCTGGCCTGGCACGGGCGGGCCCACCGGGCGTGGCGGGTGGCGTGGTCCGCGGGCTCGGCGCCGCCAGCGCCGGTGCGCGCGCGCCAGGGCCTGCGGGTGGGCTTCGTGGTGCCCGGCCAGGGGTCCCAGGTGCCGGCGATGGGGCGGCTGCTGGCGGCGGTCGGGCTCGGCGGGGCGCTGGACGCGCTCACCGCGCCGTGGCCGGAGCTCCGGGCGGTGCTGGCTGCCGACGACGACCGGATCCACGACACCCGGTTCACCCAGCCCGCCCTGGTGGCGGTGGCCCTGGTGCTGGGGGACTGGCTCCGGAGCCTCGGCCTGTCGCCGGTGGTGGCGCTGGGGCACTCCGTCGGAGAGCTGGCGGCGGCCGCGCTCGCCGGGCACTTCGACCCGGCCGAGGCGCTGGCGTTCGCGGTGCACCGGGGCGCGCTGGTGGCGGACGCCCCGCGCGACGGCGGCATGGTCGCGGTGGCGGCGTCCGCTGCGGTGGTGGAGGCCTTGCTGGTCCCGGGGACCTCGCTCGCCGCCGTCAACGCCGACGACGAGACCGTGGTCTCCGGGTTCTCCGGGCCGCTCGACCAGGTGGCGGAGGCCGCGCGAGCCCAGGGCCTCGTCGTCCGGCCGCTCCGCACGTCCCACGCGTTCCACGGGCCGCCGATGGACCCGCTGCTGCCCGCGCTCCGGGCGCTGGTCCCCGCGTGGCGCCCGGTCTCGGCCTCGGGGTTCCGCAGCGCGTCGCCGGGCCTCGACCCCGCCGACCCCGAGCACTGGGTCCGACACCTGCGGGCCCCGGTGGCGTTCGCGGAAGCGCTGCGGGCTGCGCCTCCGGTCGACGTGTGGGTGGAGCTGGGGGTGCGCGCCGTGGCGTCGGGCCTCGTGCTGCGCGTGCTCCCCGACGCAATCACCGTGCCTCTCCTCCGGACCCCGGACCCCGCCGAGCTCCTGCTCGCTGCGGGCACGTTGTGGGCCCACGGCGCCCCGCTCGACCTCGGGGCGGTCCTGGGGCCGGCCGTCGCCACCGACGCGCCCACGACCCCCTTCCTGCATACGCGCGCCTGGGTCGACCTGCCCCGCACCTCCGCGGCCCCGCTGCCCTGCCACCGGGTGGCCTGGGTGCCCGCCACGCCCGGCGCGCTCCCCACCGGTGAGGTCCACCAGGTCCCCGTGGCCGACGTCGCCGGGCTCCTGGCGCTGGCCCGCGCGACGCCGCCGGGCACGGTGGTGGTGCGTGCGGACGGGGTGTGGGAGGGGACGGACCCTGCGCGCGCCGCGGTGGGCGGCGCCTTCGCGTCGTGGTGTGCCGAGCACCCGGACCGCGACCTCCGGCTGTTCGACGGCGTCCCCGACGATGGCGTGGAGGCTGCGCTGCGGGCGGGGTCTCCGCGGGTCCGGTGGGTGGACGGTCCGCGCGTGCCCCGGCTGGAGGCGGCCGAGCCAGGGCCGGCGCTGGGGGTGCGCGGGACGTGGGTGGTGTCGGGCGGGGACGGCGCGCTCGGACGCGAGGTCGCGCGCTGGCTCACGGCGCGGGGCGCCCGGGTGGAGGTGTGGGCGCGGAGCCGCGGGGTCGACGTGGCGGACCGCGACCAGGTGCAGGCGGCAGCAGCGGCCCTGGCGGCGCGCGGAGAGGCCGTCGCGGGCGTGTTCCACGCGGCGGGGGTGGCGCACGGCGCGCTGGCGCACCTGGAGACCGCGGACGGCATGTCGTCGGCGTGGGCCACCAAGGTGGACGGCGCACGGCACCTGCTCGAGGTCCTCCCGGACGGCGCCCCGTTCGTCGCGGCGAGCTCGGCGGTCGCGTGGCTCGGCCTCGAGGGGCAGGCGGCGTACGGCGCAGCGAACGCCGGGCTCGAGGCGCTGGTGCGGGCGCGTGGCCCTTCGGCGGCGGCGCTCGCGTTCGGTCCGTTCACCACCGGCCTGGCGGCGGGCGTGGAGTGGGCGGGCCGGGGGGTGCGCCGCGCCGACGCTGCGCGGGGGGCTGCGGTCCTCGGGGCGCTGCCGGTGGGCGTGTCGCTCCCCGTGGTGTTCGACGCCGCGGAGACCGCGCCGGCGCCAGCGTTGCAGGGCGTGCCTGCAGCAGCGCGCCCTGACGCTGCGCTGCAGGAGGTCCTGGCGGTGGCGAAGGCCGTCCTCGGCCGCGACGTGGACCCGGACGTGGGCTTCGCCGACGCCGGCGCCGACTCGCTCGCGGCCGTGGAGCTGTCGCGTCGGCTCGCGCGGACGTTCGGGGGCCCGCTGCCGGCGACGCTCGTGTTCGAGCACCCCACGCCCCGCGCGGTGGCCACGTGGCTGCTGGAGCGCCTGCGTCCCCCCGAAGCGCCGCCGGCCGCTGCGTCGACGGAGCACGACGACATCGCGATCGTCGGCATGTCCTGTCGGTTCCCCGGCGCCCCCGATCCGGAGGCGCTGTGGAAGCTGCTCGCCGCGGGCCAGGTCGCGGTGGGCCCGGTGCCCCCCGAGCGGTGGGACGCCGATGCCTGGTTCACGCCGTTCCCCGGCGCGCCCGGCCGCTCGTACGTCCGCGAAGGCGGGTTCCTGCCCGACCCCGAGGCGTTCGACCC
Source organism: Myxococcota bacterium (assembly GCA_044356535.1). Taxonomy (GTDB): domain Bacteria; phylum Myxococcota_A; class UBA796; order UBA796; genus JACKER01. Next base: position 6,416 of record JBIKWC010000084.1, on the reverse strand, counting down.
CGAGGCGTTCGGGCTGTCTCCGCGGGAGGCGACCTCCCTCGACCCGCAGCAGCGGCTGCTCCTGGAGGTGTCGCGCGAGGCGCTGGAGGACGCGGGCCACCTCGGTCCCGACCTCGCCGGCTCGCGCACGGGCGTGTTCGTGGGCATCGCCGACCGCGGCTGGCTGCACGCACGCCACACCGCCGGGGCCCCGCTGTACCCGGACGCGTGGGCGGGCACCGGCAACGAGCCGTCCTTCGCCGCCGGCCGGGTCGCGTTCACCTTCGGGCTGCGCGGCGAGGTGATGGCCCTGAACACCACGTGTTCGTCCACGCTCGTGGCCGTGCACCACGCCGTGCAGGCGCTCCGCCGGGGCTCGGTCGACCGCGCGCTGGCCGGCGGCGTGGCGATGATGTTCCTGCCCGACGACACCGCGTACCTGTGCGCGATGCAGGCGCTGTCGCCCACGCACCGGTGCCACACCTTCGACGCGCGCGCCGACGGCTACGTCCGCTCCGAAGGTTGCGGGGTCTTCGTGCTCACCCGCCTCGCCGACGCCGTGGCGCGCGGCGACCGCGTGCTGGGCATCGTCCGCGGCGTGGCGGTGAACCACGACGGCGCGTCCTCCGGGCTCACCGTCCCCAACGGCGCTGCGCAGGAGGCCGTGTTGCGCGCCGCCCTCGCCGACGCCCGGGTGGCGCCCGCGGACGTGGCGTACCTCGAGACCCACGGCACGGGGACGCGGCTCGGTGACCCCATCGAGAGCCGGGCCGTCGCTGCGGTGTACGGAGCCGACCGGGCGTCGCCGCTGTGGCTCGGCGCCGTCAAGTCCAACCTCGGCCACACCGAGCTCGCAGCGGGGGCGGCATCGCTGGCCAAGGTGTTGTTGATGGCCCGCCATGGCCGGGTGCCGGGGCAGCCGGGGCTCGGGGAGCTCAACCCCGAGCTCGACCTGCGCGGCGCCGAGGTCGTGCGCGAGGCGAGGCCCTGGCCGGCCGGCGCCCGGTACGCAGCGGTGTCGGGGTTCGGGCTCTCCGGCACCAACGCCCACCTCGTCCTCGAGCTGCCCGCTCCCCGCGAGGTCCCCGAGCCGCCCGCCCCGCCCGCGGTGGTCCTGCGGGTGTCGGCGTCGTCGCGGTCCGCTGCGCAAGACCTCGCTGCGGCGGTAGCGCGGTCTCCGGGGTCACCAGCCGGGCTCGCGGCCGCTCTCGCCTTGCGGCTCCCCCGCCGGTTCCGGGCGGCGGTGGTGGCCGGGGACCGGAGCGAGCTGCGGACGCTGGCGACCACACCCGTGGCGGAGATCACCCGCGCGCCGAAGGTCGCGTTCCTGTGTTCGGGCCAGGGGAGCCAGGTGGCCGGGATGGGCCTCGCGCTCGACGCGGTGTCGCCCACCTACCGGCGCGCCCTCGACGACTGTGCTGCCGTGCTCGACCCCTTGCTCGGGCGTCCGCTGCGGAAGCTCCTCGCAGATGCCGCCGCGGTGGACCGCACCGAGTACACCCAGCCGCTCGTGTTCGCGGTGTCGTGGGCGACCGCCGCGCTGCTCGGCCGCTGCGGGGTCCAGCCGGCGGTGGTGGCGGGGCACTCCCTCGGGGAGCTCGTGGCGGCCACGCTCGCCGGCGTCTGGACCCTCCCCGACGCGCTGGCGCTGGTGGTGGCCCGCGGCCGCGGGATGGCCGACCGGGCGCTCCCGGGCGCGATGGCGGCGGTGTCGCTCCCGGCGTCGGTGGTGGAGCCGCTGCTGGTGCCCGGCTGCGAGCTCGCCGCCTGGAACGCGCCCGACGAGGTGGTGCTGGCGGGCGTCGCCGCGGCGGTCGAGGCCACGCTGGCGCGGCTCCCCGCGGACACGCGCATCACCCGGCTGCCGGTGAGCCGGCCGTTCCATTCGGCGTGTGTGGACCCGATGCTCGACGGGTTCGAGGCGGCGGTGGCGGCGGTCCCGACCCGCGCGCCCCACCACCCGCTCGTCAGCCTGTCCACCGGGCAGCTCGCGTCGGAGGTGCTGCGCACGCCGCGGTTCTGGCGCGACCACGCCCGCCGGCCGGTGCGGTGTGTGGAGGCGTCGGCAGCCCTGGGGGCGCTGGGCTGCGACGTGTTCGTGGACCTGGGACCCAGCCCGGTCCTGGCGTCGCTGGTGCGCCGCAACCTGGGCGGAGACCCCGCGCGGTCCCTCGCCACCGCCCGCCGCGACGGGGACGCCGTGCGGCGCTTCGCCCAGGTGCTCGCCGACCTGTGGGTCCTGGGCGTGGACGTCGACCCCACCGGCCTCGACGAGGTCGCCCGCCCGCGGGTGGCGCTGCCGTCCACGCCGTTCGAGCGCCGCCCGTTCGGCCTGCCGCGCCCGGAGGCGTCGATCGAGGCCGCCCCCGCGTTCGTGGTGGCGTGGGTCCCCGCGCCGGCCTCGGCTGCCCTGCCGCCGCGGGTGCGGGTGCTCGGGGACGCTGCAGAGCCCTACGCCACCGCGCTGCGGGCCGCGGGCGTGGTCGTGGCCGACGACGCGCCGGTGACCGTGGACCTGCGCCTGCACGGCGCCCCGCTCACGGCCCTCCGGCGCCTCCAGGACGTGGGTGGCGAGCGGTGGGTGGTGGTGCTCCCGACGGCCGCCGACCCCGACGCTGCCGCGCTCCGCGCCGCCGCCCGCGCGGTGCGCCTCGAGCGCCCCGGCACCCGGGTGGACGTGGCCTGCGTCGACCACCCCGGGGACCTCGTGGTGGCGCTGGCCACCGGGCTCGACGAGGTCCGGGTGCGGGAGGGGACCGCGGAGGCGCCGCGGCTGCGACCCCACACGCCGGCGGGCCTGGCGGCCGACGGCAGCGGGACGTGGCTCGTGACGGGGGGCACCGGGTCGCTGGGGATGCGGTTCGCGGCGCTGCTGGCGTCGCGGGGCGCCACCCGCCTGGTGCTGGCCGCCCGCACCCCGCTGGCGGCGGACGATCCGCGCCGCGCCACGCTCGCCGCGCTGCCGTGCCCGGTCGACGTCGAGGCGGTGGACCTGGCCGACGAGGCCGCCGTGCGCGCGCTCGACGAGCGCTATGGGTTCGACGGGGTGGTGCACGCAGCCGGCGTCACCGAGCCCCAGGCGCTGGACGCGCTCGACGACGAGACCGTGGCCCGCACGCTGCGCGGCAAGGTGGACGGCGCCCGCGTGCTGGACCGGGTCCTCGGGGACCGGCCGCTCCGCGGGTTCGTGCTGGTGGGCTCCATCGCGGCGGTGTGGGGCAGCCGCGACCTCGTGGCCTACGCGGCGGCCAACGGCTGGCTCGACGGCCTCGCGCAGCAGCGGCGCGCCCGGGGGCTCGCGGGCCAGTGCCTCGCGTTCGGGCCGTGGGGCGGCGGGGGCATGGTGGACGACGCCCGCGCCGCAGCCCTCGCTCGCGCCGGGCTCACGTTGCTGGAGCCGCGCGGCGCGATGCACACGGTCGCGGCGCTGCTGGCGGGCCCGCCGACGGTGGTGGTGGTGCGGGCCGACTGGGAGCGGCTGGTGCCGTCGCTCGAGGTGGGTGGCGTCCAGTCCCTGTTCACCGAGCTGGTGCGCCCACCCGAGCCGCCCCCGACGGCGGTCGAGGCCCCCTCGGAGCCGCTGGAGACGAGGCTCCTGCGCCACGCCCGCGCAGTGCTGGGTCTGGGCGCCGATCGGGTCCTCGCGCAGGACCAGCCGCTCGCGGACCTGGGCTTCGACTCGCTGATGGCCACCGAGCTCAAGCAGCGGCTGCTGCGCGAGGGTGTGGACCTGCCGCTCGGCCGGATCCTGTCGGGTCCGTCCGTGGCGGAGATGGTGGAGATGGCAGCAGCGCGCCAGGCCCCTCCTGCGGCCTCCGAGGTGGTGGCGGCGGGGCCCGACACGTTGTGGTGGTGGACGCACCTGGCGGCGCTCGTGGTGGGGCTCGCCCTGGCCAGCGGCGTGTGGGCGTTGTTCCGCTAGCCGATCGAGGCCTGGCTGGCGGAGTACGCGCTGGAGCTCGCGCTGAACGCGGGCTTCACCCCCTGACGTGACCCCTCCGTGACCCTGGCACGGCCCGTGCATCGCCTCTCCTCGGCTGGTCGGGAACGAGGAGCTGGAGGCCGAGGGGAAGTCGCGGGAAGCCGCGGTCCGGGCTGCGCGGGGAGCGTGAGAGTCTGAGGGGAAGCCCCGGGTGGTGAGGCGCCCGCCTCGCTCCCGGGGCCGCTCTCGTCAGGGACCCTGGATGCTCTGGTAGGCGCGCCCGCGGCGACCCGGTGCCGGACCCGACGCCTTCGACGCGCGGGGCAGGCACTGCCAGTTCCCGGGGAACTCGCCGTTGGGCGTGTGGTCCCACAACGTGTCGTACGCGAAGCCAGGGTGGCGGTAGAGCTTGCCCTGCGTCTTGTACAGGAGCGCCTCCAACACGATGCCGTTGGTGTTGGCCGTCAGCGCGTCGATCGGCGTGCCCGTCGCCTCGTAGTAGCCCTCCGCCAGCCCGCGCTCGGGATCGACCAGGGGCGCGACGGCGTCTACGAGGAGGTCGGTGTATTCGGTGTCGAACAACACCGACATGCCCAGCGCCGCCCGGGTCGAGACCGCGGACAACGTGGGCCACGATTTCCCGTCGTCGGCGATGGTGTTCCACGCCTCGCCGTTGCTGTAGACCGTGTCGTAGACGAACCACGGCGCCTGGTCCACGTGGTGTTCGGTCCGCGCCGTGAGCGTGCCGGTCTGCCGCCACCGGGCCACCTGGGCCCGGTACACGCGCTCGGCATGGCGCCGGGTGAGGCGATCCGAGGTCCACAGGTCGCTCTCCGGCGACTCTCCCACGCGGTCCCAGTTCAGCTCGATCGCAGCGAGCAGGTAGGGCGGGGCCGCGAGGAGGCGACCGGCAACCCCACCGACCGCTACCAGTTCCGGACGCCGCCCCTCCGCAACGTCACCGAGACCGCGCCCTACGGGCACGCTGGCCAACTGCCCACGCTCGACAGCTGGGTCGCCCACTACCAGGACCCCGCAGGGCGGCTCCGGGCCTACGACATCACCACCGAGGTGGGCGACCCGCGCCTGCACGACCAGCTCTACGACAACCGCGAGGACGTGCTCGCGCTCATCACGCCGTTCCTCACGGGCGTGGTCGAGGACCCCGACGTGCCGCTCCTCACCGCGTTCCTCGGCGCGCTGACCGATGGACGGGCCGTGGACGACCTGTGTGGATCGGTGCCGTCGTCGGTCCCCTCCGGGCTGGTGGTGCTCGATCGCTGCCTGGGCCCCTGACCCTGCCCCCGGATAGGTCCGAGCGGTGACGGACCCCGGCGCGCTCCGACGAACCCTCGCCGACGTCGAACACGCGGCGCGCGCGCTGCCGTGGGCGAAGGAGCGCGCCTGGACAGCCGCCACCCACTGCTGGGAGCAGGGCGGGGTCACGGTCCTCGACCTTCACGACCTCGACGCTGCAGTTTGCCGGGCCCTGGTTCGGGCCGTCCGGGCAGCCCCCCCTCCCAACGGGGCGGTGGTGTGGGTCCACGGCGTGGGGCGTCGCAGCGGCCCCCGCGGACCGGTGCTGGGTCACGTGCTCCGCGGTGAGCTCGCGCCACACGGCACGCTCCGGACGCTGTCTCCGGGCCGGACGGCATGGATCTACGACGCCGCGGCCGCTCCCGGCTGGGTCAAGGGCGAGCTCGGGTGCGCCACGCGCGCGTTGTTCCTGCTGCTGGCTGCCCTCGCGCTCGTCGCGCTCTGGGCGGCGTTCGTCAGGTGAGGGTCGCCGGGGACGGGGGATTGCTCTCGCGCCAGTGGGGCGGGAACGTGTCGGCGTAGCCCGGGAGCGACTCGATCCGCTGCGCCCAGGGGACGAGCGCGGGCCACCGGTCCCCGAGGGGCCACAGGCCGAGCCCGAGGGGCGCTGCGGCCGGGCGGGTCGCGGCGCGCACCACCTGCTGGAGCCCGCAGAACCACACGAGGTCGGCCGCGGAGAGCCGATCCCCCACGAGGACGCCACCAGCGACGCGCTCCGCGAGCAGGTCGAGCTCGTGCACCAGGGCAGGCAGCGCCTCGAGCACCTTCGCGCGGTCGGCCTCGAGCGTGCCGAACAGGATCGGGCGGGCAACGGCGCCGAACGCGGGGTTCCCGTGGGACTCGAACTCCATCACGCACCGCCAGACCTGCCCGGCCTCCTCCGGCGTCTCCCCGAACAGCGGCGGCTCCGGATGTTTGCGGTCGAGGTACGCCAGGATGGCGATCGACTCGTTCACCACCTGGTCACCGTCCACCAGCGTGGGGACCTTGCCGCGTGGATTCACCGCCAGGAACGCTGGCGACCGCGTCTCCCCCTTGGAGAACGACAGCAGGCGCGAGGTGTACGGGACCCCCTTCACCGCCAGCCCCAGCTGCGCGCGCCAGGCCGGCGTGCTCCCGCTCCCCCAGTACAGCTCCATCGACATCTCGGACCCCCGGGACGCGATAGGGTGCCGCCGCTGGACCGTCGTCCGGCACC
>JBIKWC010000347.1:0-7266 GCA_044356535.1 Myxococcota bacterium | reverse complement strand
GGTGGCGGCGTCGGCGGGCGCGGTGGCGGTCATGGGCAAGCAGGACGCCCCCGGCTACGTCCGGCTCCACGAGGCGCTCGCGCCCACGCTCCCCGAACGCGCTGCGCTGCACGAGACCTACGTCGACCTGCTCCGTCACCCCGAGGGGCCGGTGGTGGGGTTCGCGCTCGCCGCCCTCGCGGAGCTCGAGCGGGGCGGGGCCCTCGACGATCGGGCGTTCGTGGAGGGGGTTCCTCCCGTGTTCTCGCTGCGGCCGATGAACCACCCGACGGCCGCGCTCGCGCTCCTCGAGCGCGTCGCGCGGAGGGACCCGGTCCTGGCCCTCGAGCCGCTGCTCCAGGCGCTGAACCACCCCGCGCCCCAGGTCCAGGCGCGCGCCCTCGACCTCCTCGAACGGCACGCCGCCAGCGACCGCGCGCTGCTCCGCGAACGGCTGCCGTACGTGGTCGACAGCCAGCGCCCACGCTTCCTGGCGCTCGTCGGCGAGCGCGACGAGGTGGCGACGGCTGCGGTACCGGTCGTCTCGACAGAGGGCCTCCCCGGCGCGCTCGTGGCGCTCGCGGGGCTCGACGAGGTCCTGCGGGGCGGGCTCGTCCCGGTGGCGTTCGGGCCGACCGAGGTCCCGCGCGTGGACGCCGAGCGGCGGGTCCACCCCATCCGGGACGTAGACGAGCTGTGCGACGAGCTGTCGCTGGCGATCTCCCAGTCGGGCGCCCTCCGCTTCGAGCGGGTGCTGGACGGGCTCGCTCGGCTGGGTGGTGCGGTCGGAGCAGCCAGGCTCGCGCCCCTGGTCGCGCGGGAGCCGGAGCTCGCCACCACCGTCCTCGTCCACGAGGTGCTGCGGCTCGCGAAGGCCGCGATGGGGCAGGTGGTGGCCCCCCACCCACTCCTCGGGTGGCCCGGGCAGGTGCGGGTCGACGAGGTCGTCCGCCGCCTGAAGGCCGGGCGCCCCGGTCCCCGGCTCGCGCTCCCCTCCGACGCGCGCGGCTTCCTCCACCCCGAGGACTGGGTGCGGCGGCTCCGCACCCCGGGCCCCCACGACAAGGCGGACCGCATCACCGCCCTGCGTCGGCTGGCCCCGGAGGACCGCGCGGCGGCGCTTCCCCACCTCACCGACGACACCTGGGCCCCCGAGCGGTACGCGGCTGGCGGGCCCGCACCGACCCAGGTCGACGACGTGGACCTGTGGCTCGCGGCGGCGCGCGCGCGGGACCCGTACGGGGACGTGGGCGCACTCGTCCGGGTCGAGGGTCCCCACGGCTCGGGCCGGGTGGTCTGGCGGCTCGAGGACGTGCTGCGCTACCGGGGCAGCGACGAGCGGCGGCTCCGGGTGGTCGCCGGGCTGGCGCCGTCGACCGGGGGCCTCGCGCTGGTGCGCTCCGCGCCCCCCCCCTCCCTCCCCGCGTACGAGTGGGTGAACGCCGACGACATCGGCTACGGGTTCCTGGCGTGGCCGTGCCGCCCCCACGCCACGCTCGCCGTGGGCGTCCACGTCCTCGACGACCGCAAGGACAGCACGTCGAACGCCATGAGCCCGGTGGCCCCGTTCGCCGCCCCGCTGTTCGATCCCAACCTGCCCTGGATGGACGGTGACCCTGCGCTCCCCGGGCTCGTCGCGGCGCTGGGCCTCACCTCCGCCGATCCCCAGCTCAAGGGGCTCGTCGTGGACGCAGCGATCGGCGCCATCACCGACGGGCGCCTCGCGGACGGCGCGTGGGCCGCGTCCTTTCAGCTCCTCGCCACCCACGGGCGGCTGAAGTGGAGCCGGGTCACGGCGGGCCTCCAGGAGATCGCGCGGGCCGGCGCCCTGCACCGGCACGTGGTCGCGGACGTGGCGATGACCTGGCTCGCAGCGCTGTCGGAGGCTCCGGCCGATCTCCACCACCTGCTCGAGGCGCTGCGGGAGTGGCTCGCCGGCGCCGACCGGCCGCTCGACCCGCGGTGTGAACCCGTCCTGCGCCCGCTCGTCGGCAAGACGAAGACGGGCAAGCTCGCGGCGGCGCTGCTGGCGCGGGTGGGACCGTCGACGCCCCCGGGGGAGGTGCTCGCCGAGGCCGCAGCCGGGCGACGGGCGCGCGTGGAGCGCTGGACCCGCTCGCGGTCGGCGGGCTGATCGCGCTCACCGCAGGTGGTGGCGCTCCAGCAGGCGGTACAACGTGCTGCGCGCGACCCCCAGGCGGCGGGCGGCCTCGCTCAGGTTGCCCTGGGCGGCGTCCACGGCGCGGCGCACGGCCTGGGCCTCGACGGCGTCGAGCGCGGCCTCCACCCGGGGCTCCACCTGGGGCTCCACCCGGGGCTCCACCCGGGGCGCCGCAGAGAGCTCGGGGGGCAGGTGCCGGACGGTGAGGAGGGGCTCGCCGTCCGCGAGGACCACCGCGACGCGCAGCGCGTTCTTGAGCTCGCGCACGTTGCCGGGCCAGGGCCACGCGGTGAGGGCGGCGAGGGCGTCGGCGCCGAGGCGCGGAGGGTCGACACCCTGCTCGCGGGCCACGGCGTCCAGGAGGCGCGCGGCCAGGAGGGGGAGGTCGGCGCGTCGGCGCAGCGGCGGCAGCGACAGGCTCGCGCCGCGGATGCGGTAGTACAGGTCGGCGCGGAACCGCCCCTCGGCGACGAGCGCGGGCAGGTCGCGGCATGTGGCGCAGAGCAACCGCACGTCGGCGCGGTGCTCCGTCGGGTCGCCCACGCGGCGGTAGGTGCCGTCCTCCAGGAACCGCAGCAACAACGCCTGCAGCGCGGCGGGCATCTCGGCGACCTCGTCGAGGAACAACGTGCCGCCGTCCGCGTGGGCGAGGTGGCCGTCGCGGCCCGTCCGGAGCGCTCCGGTGAAGGCGCCGGGCGCGTAGCCGAACAGCTCGCTCTCCAGGAGGTCGTGGCCGAGCGCACCGCAGTTCAGCGCCACGAAGGGTCGCTCGGCGCGGGGGCCGGCGCGGTGGATCGCCCGCGCGAGGACGTCCTTGCCGGTGCCGGTCTCGGCGAGGAGCAGCAGCGGCAGCGAGGTGCGGGCGAGGCGGGCCGCGGCCTCGGTGGTCGCGCGCAGCGCTGGGTCGTCGCCGTCGAGGGCCTGGAACGGCGAGGGCGCCGCGGGCTGCGGCGTGGGCACGGGCGCGCGTCGGGCGGGGGCATCGCCGATCAACACGGCGGCGATCAGGCGGTCGGCGTCGTCGAACAGCGGCTCCACGCGGAACGAAGCGGCGCCCAGCTGCACCCGCTCCCCGGTCAGGGCGGCGCGGCTGGTGGCGAGCCAGTCGACGCGGCGGTGCGCCGCCATCACCGCCGCGCCGGCAGCGTTCGCGCGGCGGACCCGACCCGGGGGCTCGACGAGCAAGGCGGGGCCGTGTTGTCCGTCGATCAGGCGCTCGACGAGCTCGAGCGGGCGGCTCGTCTGCCAGGCGTACCGCCGGAGGTGCTCCTCGAGCGCCAGCGCCGTGGCGCGCACCGCGAGCTGGGCGAAGGGGTCGGCGCGCTCCACGAAGGAGGTGGCGTCGAGGACGGCGACCAGTGCGCCCGCGGCGTCGTGTACGGGGGCGGCATAGCAGACGAGGCTGTGGTTCGGCCGCATCCAGTGTGCGCGGCCGTGCACCGCGACCGGCCGGTCCTCCGCGATGGCGGTGCCGATGGCGTTGGTGCCGCGGGTGGCCTCGCTCCAGTGCGAGCCCTCGATCAACCGCACCCGGCGCGCCTCGTCGTCGAAGCCGCCGCCCGCGGTGCGTTCGAGCACCACGCCGTCGGCGTCGGCCAGCAGCAGCGAGAAGTCCCGGTCGGCGAACGGCTTCGCGGAGAAGAGCTGCGGCAGGCCGTGCAGCAGCGGGCCCAGGCGCTCGCGCCGCTCCGCCAGCGCGCCCCGCTCGTCGATGGGCTCGACCCCGCCGTCGGGCGGCGCCTCGAGGGCGCGGATCCGTTGCCACCGCTCCACGACGCTGCGCGACGCGGTCTGCTGTGCCCGCCAGGCGCCCTCGCGGAAGCGCTCCCACAACCCGAGCGGCGGGGTCTCGAGCGTCAGCCAGTCGGGGGCCTGCGACATGCCGAGAGTGTACCGTCGAACTGCCTCGCCGCGTTGTCCTGTTTTGGGACACCCGACCTGTCGCGGAGCCGGACACCCGCGGGGGCGGGGCGGCCTCGGACCCAGCTCCGGCGCAGATCCTCGCCGTCGGCACGGCCGGTGCAGGGTGGTGCCCGAACCCACGACGGAGGTCCCGATGCGCTACGCCGACCCGAACACCGAAGGCTCCCTGGTCCACTTCAAGTCCCGGTACGAGAACTTCATCGGCGGCGCCTGGGTGGCGCCCGTCCGGGGCCAGTACTTCCAGGCCATCACGCCGATCACCGGTCGGGCGTTCACCGAGGTGCCGCGCTCCACCCACGAAGACATCGAGCTCGCGCTCGACGCCGCCCACGCCGCGAAGGACGCCTGGGGCAAGCTGGCGGTGGGCGCGCGGTCGGCGGTGCTCCACCGCATCGCCGACCGGATCGAGCAGAACCTCGAGAAGCTGGCGGTCGCCGAGACCTGGGACAACGGGAAGGCCGTGCGCGAGACGCTCGCGGCCGACCTGCCGCTGACCGTCGACCACTTCCGGTACTTCGCCAGCGTCATCCGCGCGCAGGAGGGCTCGAGCAGCGAGCTCGACGAGAAGACCGTCGCGTACCACTTCCACGAGCCCCTCGGCGTGGTGGGCCAGATCATCCCCTGGAACTTCCCGCTGCTGATGGCGGCCTGGAAGCTCGCGCCGGCCCTGGCGGCGGGCAACTGCGTGGTGCTCAAGCCGGCCGAGCAGACCCCCGTGAGCATCCTGGTGTTGATGGAGCTCATCGCCGACCTGCTCCCGCCCGGGGTGATCAACGTCGTCAACGGCTTCGGCGTGGAGGCCGGCAAGCCGCTCGCCACCAGCCCGCGCGTCGCGAAGGTGGCGTTCACCGGCGAGACCACCACCGGCCGCCTGATCATGCAGTACGCCTCGGAGAACCTGATCCCGGTGACGCTCGAGCTCGGCGGCAAGTCGCCGAACGTGTTCTTCGCCGACGTGTGGGAGGCCGACGACGCCTTCCGCGACAAGGCGCTCGAGGGCTTCACGCTGTTCGCGCTCAACCAGGGCGAGGTGTGTACGTGCCCGTCGCGGGCGCTGATCCAGCAGTCGATCGCCGGGGAGTTCCTGGAGGCCGCCGTCCGGCGCACGGACGCGATCCGGATGGGGCACCCCCTCGACACCACCACGATGATGGGCGCGCAGGCGTCGTCGGACCAGTTCGAGAAGATCCTGAGCTACCTGGCGATCGGGCGCGAGGAGGGCGCGAAGGTGCTGGCGGGCGGCGGGCCGGCGGAGCTCGGCGGGGACCTGGCCGGCGGGTACTACATCCGCCCGACCATCTTCTCCGGGCACAACCGGATGCGGGTCTTCCAGGAGGAGATCTTCGGGCCGGTGGTGTCCACCACGACCTTCGCGGACGAGGCGGAGGCCGTGTCGATCGCGAACGACACGCTCTACGGGCTCGGCGCCGGCGTGTGGAGCCGCCACCAGAACGTGGCCTACCGGATGGGCCGCGCGATCCAGGCTGGCCGCGTGTGGACGAACTGCTACCACCTGTACCCGGCGCACGCGGCGTTCGGCGGGTACAAGCAGTCGGGGATCGGGCGGGAGAACCACCTGATGATGCTGCGCCACTACCAGCAGACGAAGAACCTGCTCGTGAGCTACGACGAGCGCGCCATGGGCTTCTTCTAGTGGTCCGCCGCGTCGAGGCGACCCCCGAGGCGCGCGAGCTCCTCGCCCGCGTCGTCGCGGAGCACGGGCCGGTGATGTTCCACCAGTCGGGGGGCTGCTGCGACGGCAGCGCGCCGATGTGTTTTCCGCGCGGCGAGTTCCGCGTGGGCGAGAACGACGTGTTGCTGGGTGACCTCGACGGCCACCCGGTGTACATCGGGGGGCGCCAGTTCGAGCTGTGGCGACACACACAGCTCGTCCTGGACGCCGTCCCCGGGCGGGGCGCGGGCTTCTCGCTCGAGGCCCCCCTCGGGTTGCGGTTCCTGACCCGCTCGCGGGTGTTCACGCCCGAGGAGCTGGCGTCCTTGCCGCCCCCCCACCGCGGGCCGTGACCGAGCCGTGACCCACCGGGCGGCGGCGTGCGGCGTAGGGTGTCCCATGGTCTTCACCCTGTGGTTGTCCTGCGCCGCCTCCACCTCCCCCACCAAGGCCACCAAGCACTCCGCAGCGCCGACGACCTCGTCGGTGCCGGTCCCGCCCCCCCACTCGACCCCACCGACCACGTCCACCACCGGACAACACTCGGGGGGTGGGTCGAACACACACTCCGCGCCGTGTGAAGGCGCCACGAGCCCGTCGCAGGCGCTGGCGGAGCTGACCTGGCCGGGCTCGGGGAACGAGTCGACGGAGTGCCAGTCGTCGAACCCGCTGCCGGGGTGGACCCTCGAGTCCTACCGCGCGCAGCTGGTGAGCGGAGGATCAGGGGGCGGGTACTCGCTCTACGCCGCCTACCTGTACCGCTGCACGGGCACCCTGTCCGACGGCTGGACCTGGGTGCGGGTGTACCCGAACGGGTACGACGTCGACAGCGCCGGCGCCTTGTTCGACGTCGACGGGGCCCTCGTGGGGTACGCCGACGTCGCGGGGTACTGGACGATGTGCTGCGCAGGAGAGAGCGTGGGGTACGTGTGGAAAGGCGCTCCCGCCCCCTCCGACATCGCGTGCAGCGAGCTCGTGGAGACCATCCAGCCCTGACTCCCAGCGCGGTGGGCTAGGGTGGGGCGTGCACGAGAGGCGCCTCCCGCTCGACGACGGCTACGTCGACCTGGCCACCGGCGAGGTCGTGCGGAGCGGTGGCACGTGGGCGCTGTCCGACCTCGAGGTGCGCCTGCTGGCCCACCTCGCCGGCGCGCCGGGGCTCGTGTCGCCGCGCGCGCTGCTCGTGGAGGTCTGGGGGTACGCCCCCACCGTGCGGTCGCGGGCGGTGGTGGCCGCGGTCCACCGGCTCCGGGCCCGCCTCGAGCCCGATCCGGCCGCGCCCCGGCACCTGGTGTCCACCCGGCGCGGCTACACCTTCGTCCCCAGCCGCCCCAAGGACGAAGCCGGCGGGGAAGCTGCGGCTGCCGTGCGCGCGCTGCTGCAGGAGGGGCCCGCGGCGGTGGTGGGCCCGCCGGGGGTGGGCAAGACCTGGCTGGCCCGGCGGCTCGTCCGGGAGCGCGCCGGCGTGCTGGTGGAGCTCGCGGGCGCCCGGGACCTCGCGCACGCCCGCCACCTGCTGGCGGCCGCCGTC
>JBIKWC010000082.1:0-26533 GCA_044356535.1 Myxococcota bacterium | reverse complement strand
CGTTCGCGGCGGCTGGGGTCGGGCCAGGGGCGGTGAACGCACCCGACGCCGAGGCCAGCCGGGTCGAACGCACCACGAAAGGCCCCCGTGGGGTGAGCCGACGCTGGCGCACCACGAGAGAACGCCGCGTTTCGGGAGTGGTCGGCCGCGTTGGGGCCGCTGGTGGTGCGTTGGAGGCGGCTGGCCTCGCGGGCGTGCGTTCGCGGCGGCTGGGGTCGGGCCAGGGGCGGTGAACGCACCGGCGGCACCACCGCTCGGTCGACGCCGCGCGCGGTGGGTGCCCGGCGACGGTGGGCGGCACCGGGTTTGCTTCGGATCCGGTGCAGGAGGACTCCGTGCGCATCACCATCGTCGACGCCCTGGACGCGGAAACCGATTCGAAACCTGCTCTTCTGGCGCTGGCCGCGCTGGGAGGGGGCCCGCTCCACCACCTCGCTGATGAGCGATATGCCCCATGTGTCGGGTGTTTCGAGTGCTGGACCACACACCCCGGTACCTGCCGCGCGCACGACAGCGCCAACGGGTTGATGCGCGACCTGATTGGGTCGGACGAGGCGGTCTGGCTGGTCCGCCCCGCGTTCGGGTGCTGGAGCCCGGAGGCGAAGCAGGCGCTCGACAAGGTCATCGGCCTGCTCTCTCCGTTCTTCTCGTCGGTTCATGGCGAAACCCACCACCAGCCCCGGTACGAGCGGTACCCGCGGCTGGGCGTGGTGGCGTGGATGCCCGCCGGAGCCCCCGCAAACGAGCGCGAGCGGTTCCGGCTGCTGGTCGCCCGCAACGCGCTGAACCTGCAGAGCACGGACTCCTGGGTGGCGTTCGTCACCCCGGACGACGGGCCCGAGGCCCTGGCTGCGTCGATCCACCGCGCCCGGGCGGACGGGTGGCGGTCGTTCCCGGAGGTCGCGCTGCCTCCGGTGCGGCCAGGGGCGGTGGGGGTGCCGCCCATGGCTCGGCCGCGGCGGGTGTGCCTGGTGGTGGGGAGCGCGAAGCCGGCGGGGACGAGCACGTCCGAGCACCTGGGTCGCGCGCTCCTCGAGCGGCTGGCGGGACGCGGCTGGGCGGTGAACGTGGTCCACGTCGCCAAGGTGGTGCGGCTGGGTCGCGCGGAGAACCCCGCGCTGCGGGACGCGGTCCACGGCGCGGACCTGGTGCTGCTGGCAGCGCCCGTGTACGTCGACTGTCTCCCGGCGCTGGTCCTCGCCGGCCTCGCGTCCCTGGTCGGCGCCAGCGGGCCCGCGTTCGTGCCGATCCTGCAGTGCGGCTTCCCGGAGCGCACCCACGTCACCCTGGCGCTGGAGATCGTGGAGCGGGCGGTGGCCCAGCTGGGCGGGCGGTGGGCGGGGCATCTGGCGCTCGGCGCTGGGACCCCCTACGCGACGGCGGACCTCTCGGCGCCGACCGGGATGGCCGCGGACCAGGTGGTGGCGCTGGACCTGACTGCCGCCGCGCTCGACCGGGGCGAGCCGATCCCGGCGGAGGCCACCGAGCGCTTCGCCAGGAACTACCTGGGGCCCTGGCTGTACCGCGCGGCGGGGCAGGCGGGGTGGGTGTGGGAGGCCTGGCGGCACGGGGCGCTGGGCTCGATCGGCGCGCGCCCGTTCGAGGAGCGTCCGGCGCCGCTCCCGGTCGTGGTGGCGAAGGCCGTGGAGTAGCACTTCAGGCACGTTCGCTGTCGAGCACGCTCATCTGCCAAGCGTCGTAGCGGGTGCCGGCTACCGCTTCCGGCGGCACCGCTGCCTCGATCGCCGCCAGGTCCGCGGCCGTCAGGGTGATGCGCAGCGCGCCGAGCGCCTCGGCGAGCTGGGTCCGGGTCCGCGCGCCCAACACCGGCACGATCCGGGGCCCGCGCGACGACACCCACGCCACCGCCAGCTGCCCGGGCGTGGCGTCGTGGCGGGCGGCCACCGCCGTGAGCGCCTCGACGAGCTGCTGGTTGCGCTGCAGGTTCTCGCCCTGGAACCGCGGCAGGTAGCTGCGGTAGTCGGTGGGGCCCTTCGCGCCCGAGCCCGCCAGGAGCCCGCGCGACAACACGCCGTACGCAGTCATCCCGACGCCGAGCTCGTCGAGCACCCGGACCATCGCCCGCTCGGGCCCCCGGCTCATCAGCGAGTACTCGAGCTGCACATCGACGATCGGGTGCACCGCCGCTGCGCGGCGCAGGGTCTCCGGGCCCACCTCCGACAGGCCGATGTACCGGACGTACCCGGCCTTCACCAGGTCCGCGATCGCCCCGACGGTGTCCTCGATGGGCACGTTCGGGTCGAGCCGCGCGAGCCGGTAGATGCCGAGCTGCTCCACGCCGAGCCGCGCGAGGCTCATCGCCGCGAAGTTCTTCACGGATGCGGGCCGCCCGTCGACCCCGATCCAGCCGCCGTCGGGCGACCGGAGGGCCCCGAACTTCACGGACACCAGCGCCTGGTGGGTCCGGCCGGCGAGGGCGCGGCCCACGAGCAGCTCGTTGCGGCCCATCGCGTAGAAGTCGCCGGTGTCGATGAGGTCGACGCCCGCGTCGAGGGCGGCATGGATCGTGGCGATGCTCTCCGCGTCGTCCGAGGGGCCGTACATCGCGGACATGCCCATCGCGCCGAGCCCGAGGGGGAACACGGTGGGACCAGCGACGCCGAGGGTTCGAGTGCTCACGGGGGACTCCATTCGTTCGGGTTCTGTCCCACCGTAAAGCCGCGTCAGAGGTAGCAAAATAGCGATGGTATGGCATCACTGTTCGCGATTCGTGGATGATGGGTGAATGGATCGGCTGGATGCGATGGAGGTGTTCGCGCGGGTGGCGGAGCTGGGCTCCTTCACCCGGGCCGCGGACGCGCTGCGGAGGCCGCGCTCGACCGTCACGGCGCAGGTCCAGGCGCTGGAGGCGCGCCTGGGTGTGAAGCTCTTGCACCGGACCACCCGGCGCGTGTCGCTCACCCCCGACGGCGCCGCCTACCTGCGTGTGGCGCGGCGCCTGCTGCGGGAGGTGGAGGAGCTCGAGTCCGGGCTCGGCACCGCGGCGGCGAGCCCCCGAGGGCGGGTGCGGGTGGACGTGCCGGCGTCCGCGGGGCGCCACGTGATCGTGCCGGCCCTGCCGGGCTTCTTCGCCCGGTACCCGGACGTGGTGCTGGAGCTCGGCAGCAGCGACCGCCCCGTCGACCTCGTGGCCGAGGGCGTGGACTGCGTGATCCGCGGCGGCGACGTCCACGACGAGCGCCTCGTCGCGCGCAAGCTGGGCGAGCTGCCGGTGATCACCTGTGCCTCCCCGGGGTACCTCGCGGAGCACGGCGTCCCGCAGGCCCTCGCGGACCTCGACGCACACCGGTTCGTGTTGTTCTTCTCGCCCCGGACGGGCCGCACGTTCGATCCGGAGTTCGGGGGCCGGGACCACCCCGTCCGTCACCACCTGGCCGTCAACGACGCCGACGCCTGGCTCGCTGCGGCGCTCGCCGGCCTGGGGCTGGTGCAGCTTCCCCAGAACCACGTGGTGCGCGGGCACCTGGCGCGCGGCGAGCTGGTGCAGGTGCTCGCAGACCACGACGGTGGCTCGCTACCGCTCCACGCGCTCTACCCGCGGAGCCGCCGGCTCCCGACGCGGGTCCGGGTGTTCCTGGACTGGGTCGCGGAGCTCTACGCAGCGCCGTGACCGGACCGCTGGACGTCCGCGGACGTCCGCGGACACCCTCCACCCCCTCGGCGTCCACCCCGCGACGGCCCAGGTTCGAAGCGGCACCCGTGGCACGGACCGTGCACTCTCGTCCAGGCCTGGACGACGGGAGCACACATGGCTTGGGTCGAGGGCCACGGGCGGCGGTTCTCCGGGAAGGTGGCGCTGGTGACGGGCGGGGCGTCCGGCGTCGGGCGCGCCGTCGCGGTGGCTCTCGCGTCCGAGGGGGCGCTCGTCGTCCTCACGGACCCCAACGAGGCGCTCGGCCTGTTCACCCTGGCCGACATCGAGGCGCTGGGGGGACAGGGGTCGTACGTGGCCGCGGACGCGACCCACCCCGCGACCAGCGAAGCGGTGGTGGCGGCGACCCTCGCGCGGCACGGGCGGCTCGACGTGGCCGTGAACAGCGCCGCGCTCTCCGAGCGGCACGTCGTCCGCGAGAACCTGTCGGGGGTGTACACCGGCATGTGCTGCCAGATCGGGGCGATGCTCGCCTCGGGGGGTGGCGCCCTGGTGAACCTCGCGTCGATCAAGGACGCCCCTGGCCGGTCGACCGTCCTCGCGGCGAGGGACGCGCTGCTCGGAATCACCCGCGCGGCGGCCGTCGCGTACGCGAGCCGGGGCATCCGGTGCAACGTCGTCGCGCCGATCCTCGGGCCATCGGAGGCCGACCGGCACCAGGCCGAGGTGCCCGGGGAGGTCACCCGCCTGGTCTTGTGGCTGTGTTCGGGCGAAGCGGCGTTCGTGAACGGGGAGTACCACGCCGTCGAGGCCGGCCCCGCGGGTAAGCACCGGGCGCCGCTCGTCCAGTCGTGACCTTCGCGGGTCCGTGTGTAGCCAGGGTGGGGAGGCCACATGCGGGGACACGTCAGCGGAGCGGCGGCGGCCCGGGGGTACACACCCGCGGTCGTCCACGAGCTGGTCCGACGGGTGGAGCACGCCCAGCAGGACGCCGAGCGGGTGCGGGCGCAGCTCGCGGTGGTGTCGGCCGAGCGCGATGCCCTCGCGGGCGCGCTTGCCGCTCGACCGACCCCTCCGGAGGACGTGGGGGTGGTGGCGCTCCGGGCCGATCTGGCCAACGTACGCCGCCAGCGCGACCAGGAGATCGACCGCGCGCGCGCCGAGGCCCGCGGAGAAGGGCTGGCGCGGCTCGCCGACGTGGCCGACGACCTCGCCCGCGCGGTCGACGCCCACCCGGACCACGGCTCCGCCTGGGCCCGCGGCACGGCCGCCCTGCTCGCGCGGGTGCGGCACCAGGTCCACCAGGCGGGCGGTGTGACCTTCGGCGTCGCCGGGGACCGGTTCGACCCCACCGTCCACGAGGCGGTGGGCACGGCCCGTGGGCCTGCGGACACCGTCGTCGCGGTCCACCGCGCAGGGCTCCGCCTGGCCGACGGCACCCTGATCCGCCCCGCCGCGGTGGTCGTGGCGCGGGGCCCCCACGAGGAGGTGCGTCCATGAGCCCGTACATCGTGGTGGGCGTCCCGCGCACGGGCCGGTCGCGCTCACCTCCCTGCAGCGGTACTCCGCCCAGAAGCACGCGCCAGGCGAGCGGCTGGTGGCAGCGCCTGCGCGCGGGCCTGGCGGGCCGGCCGGAGCTGACCACGGAGGACGCGAAGTTCGACCTCCGCTTCGCGGTGCGCGGCCCGAAGCGCCTGCTGACGCTGCTCGACGCCCCCACCCGGGCGGCGATGTCGGCGCTCGACGATGTGCTGCCGACCCGGCTCCACCACCGCGGCGTCGTGGCGAGCGGCAAGCTGGACGAGTCCCAGGTGGGCGTGGTGGTCGCGGCCGCCACGGCGCTGGCGGAGCGGCTGGGCGCGGAGGGTTGACCGCTCGACCCGGCGGTCGTCGCGCGTGACGGGCTGTCCGCGGCTCAGCGGCTGGTTCTGCGGATCGCGTCGGCGACCAGGGGGGTCCGGGACAGCGCGCGGATGCCGTCCTCCCCGCGCTGCAGGGCCTCTCGGCTCGTGTGGACGGAGTACGAACCACACACCAACGGGTGCGGGTGCCGCTTCGCCGAACCGAGGACGAACTGCGTGGCGCCCACGGCCGTCACCTCGATCGGCCCGCTGCCGTCCTCGAACACGGCCAGCTCTCCCGCGAGGGTGGTGTCGTCGACCCGCAGTCCACCCCGGTTCACGGCCAGCCACGCAATGTCGTGGGTGGGGTCGGGCTCGAAGGTCCACGACTCCCCGTCCTGCAGCGTGACGTGCAGGTAGGTCACGGGCTCCCGGTACGGAATCGGGCTGCCGAGGCCCTGCCACGTTCCGAGCAGCACGCGCACCGGGCCGCGGGACTGGATCGTGGAGGCGTCGAGGTAGTGGCTCTCGGCGGGTGCGTGCTCGAGCGCGGCGGGCAGCGCGATCCACAGCTGGTAGCCCCGCACGGGGCCCGGTCGCGGATCGCCCCAGTGCCACACCCCGCCGGCGGCCTGCATCCACTCCAGATCTCCGGCCCCCATGGTCCCGGACTTCCCGGTGGAGTCCCCGTAGTCGAAGGTCCCCTCGAGGAGGGTGGTGTGGGTGGCGAGGCCGGAGTGGGGGTGGGCGGGGAATCCGCGCCCCGGAGACTGCTCGGTCTCGAACCAGTCGAGGAACACGAAGGGTTTGACGAGCTCCCCGAGGTCTCCGGGGCTCATCAGGCGGGTGATGAACCCGTGCCGGCGGCCGCGGGTGCGCAGCCGGATGGGACGCTGGGTCCGGTGGGTGGGTCCTGGTGCAGGCGCGCTCATGGGTCTCCCGGGAGGATGGCCCCCGTATCGTCGGTGGCGGTCTGCGCGGGGGAAGGGCCGCGGGGACCTGTAGCCCACGGGTGAGCTCGTACACGGGACTACGGGACCCCGCTCGGCACCTGCCGGGCGTCGAGGTAGGCCGACAACGTCTCCCAGGCGGCCTCGGCCTCCGCGGAGAGCGGGGCGTCGAGCAGGTCGGCGACCTCCACCGGCGAAGTACGGAGGTCGAACAGCGCCTCACCACCCTCCCACCGCGCCAGCTTGAAGCCCCCGGTCCGCGCCGCCCGCTGCCACTCCGCCCCTGACTCGTTGGCGAAGTGCTCGGCGTACCCGACCTCACGGGCCGGCGCTGCTGCCGGGTCCCGCAGGGCCTCGGCGAACGAGACCGAGTCCCGCGGCACGCCGTCGTCGATCGCCACCCCAGCGAGCTCGGCGACCGTCGCGAACAGGTCGGTCGCCTGCACCGGGTGGTCGCTCCGCTCCCCCAGCCGGTCGACGCCGAGGCCCGACACCAGGAGCGGGACCCACAATCCGCCCTCTCCCACCGTGCCCTTGCCGAGGCCCGCCGGGAACGGGGCCGTGAGGAGGTCGGACGGTGTGCCGTTGTCGGAGGTCACGAACACCGTGGAGCGATCGAGCCGACCGGGGTCCACCGTGTCCAGGAACCGGCCCAGCTCGGTGTCCATGGCCTCGATGGTGCCGTTCTGGTTGCGCTGATCGCGGGTCGCGCCCGGTGCGGGCCCCGACACGAGCTCCGGGGGCGGGCTCTGGTACGGCGCGTGGGCGGCCGGGTACGAGATCACCAGCAGGAACGGCTCGGGCAACGTCGCGAAGAAGTCGATGGCCCGGTCCGTGGACACCGTGGTGTTGTAGGCGTCGACCCGCTGGAACGAACCGTCGATGGTCTCGAGCCAGCTGTAGTAGTTGCTCGGGAGGTCGTCGCCGAACTCCCCCTCGCTGAACCCCATCATCATGCCGGCGAAGGACGCGAACCCCTGCTGGTTGGGATCGGTGCGGTAGCCGTCGCCGAGCGACTCGACCGCGAGGTGCCACTTCCCCACCATGGCGGAGGTGTAGAGGCCGCCGGTGCCCTCGGTGAGCAGCTCGGGGAGCGTCTGTTCGTCCGCGTGGAGCCAGGTGGCGCCGTGCACCGACAGCGCCTTGCCGATCCCGGTCTGGCTCGGGTCGCGACCGGTGAGGAGCGCCGCACGTCCGGGGGAGCAGGTCGGCTCGGCCCACGCGTGCTCGAACAAGACCCCCTGCGCGGCGAGGCCGTCGAGCACCGGCGTGGGTGGCTGGTCGATGCCCACGCCGTAGGTGGCGAGCCTGCCCGCGCCGATGTCGTCGGCGATCACCAGGACGACGTTTCCGGGCAGCCGCGCCTTCCCCACCACGGGGGTCCCCTCGCGCAGGCCGTCGTCGGGCGTGACCTCGCAGGTGACGTCGGATCCGACCGGGACTCCGCTGGTGTCGAAGGTGGTCCCGGTGCCGACGACCACGTCACCCACGCGCCACGCGACCCGAGACCGGTCGCGGACGCCGGTGAACACCCAGTCGCAGGACAGCAGGTCGCCGGGTCGGGCGTGGGACGGGCTCACCTGCACGTCCGACACGGTGGGCTGCGGCACGCGGTCGAGGAGCGCCAGGACGACGCCACCGCGAAGGTCCGCGCCGACCTCGGGAGCGCGGACGGGGGCTGCTTCCGGGGCGCAGGCGGGCAGGAAGAGGGCGGCGATCCAGGGCGTCATGGGGTCTCCCGACACCTCGATGTCGGACGCGCGCCGCTGCTCACACGGGATGTTCGATTTTCTCTTCGGCTGGAGTGCTACCCCTGGCTGATCGCCCCGATCCGCTGCCGCGTCCGCGCTGCTGCGGCCTCGTCCCGCCGCGCCAGGTGGTGCCGCAGCGCGACCCGCAACACCTCCCGGGCCCGCGCCACCTCCCCGCGGTGGAGCGCCGTCAGCGCGCCCAGGTCCAGCGACGACGCCATGTCCGGGTCCAGGGTCGGGAACGCGCCCGGATCGTTCGTCTCCGGCAACGCGACCGTCAGCTCCTCCAGCGTCCGGTCCCACAGGTCCCACTGCTCGCCGTCCGCTGTCGCCACCAGCAGGCCCGCCCGCGCCAGCTGCGCGACGTCCGTCGGCAGCCGATCCTCCGCCAGCACCCGACCGAACCAGCCCCCCGCCTCGCCGTACGCCCGCTGCGCCAGGGCCACGAACCCCGCCTGCACCATCGCCGCGCTCGCGGAGGCGTGCTGCGCCACCAGCTCCTGCTGCGCCTGCTCTGCGGCCGCCGCGGCGCCCGCCAGGTCCCCCCGCGACCGCAAGAGCGCGCTCGTCCACGCGAGCCAGTTCGCCGCGCGATCCGGCCGACCCGCGGCGGCCGACCGGACCCGCGCCGCCTGCAACGCCGGGAGCGCCTCCGGCGAGCGGTGCAGGATCAGGATCGAGAGCTCCAGCGCCTCGAACCGGTCCCGATCCAGGTCGTCTCCGCTCGCCTCCGCCTCCTCGCGTGCACCCCGCGCGTCGCGCAAGGCCCCCGCCACGTCGCCGTGGGTCGACCGCCACCGCACCCGCCACGCCACCAGCTGGCGCCACCCCCGCGCGTCGCCGGCCACCTCCGCCGCGCGCCGACACTGCGCCCACCGGGCCTCGTCGGCGGCGGCGCCCACCAGCTGCAACCCAACCGCCTGCGCGCGCCACCGCACCGCCGGCAAGGCCGAGGCGATGCCGCGCTCCACGACGCTGCCCGCCGCGGCGCGTCCGCCTTCCGCGACCGCCAGGCGCAGGGCGTCGAGCTCGTGCAGCAGGCGCCGCGGGTCCTCGCCGCCCACCCCCTCCGCCTGCAGCAGGGCGCCTTCGCGCGCCAGGAAGTCCCGGACCCGGTCCAGCCGCTGGTGGTGGAAGGCCTCGTCCACGAGCGCCCGCAACCCCTCGATCGCCCGTTCCACCGCTCCCGCCGCCGCCAGGTGGGCGATCGCCCGCTCCCGAGCCCCGGACCGCGGGATCTGCAGGAGGCACTCCGCACACGCGAGGTGCAGGGCGGGGCGGCGGCCGCTGCGGGTGGCGCGCTGCAGCAGCGCCTCGCCCAGCCACGATTGCGTGAGCGTGTACCGCAGGGCCTTCCCGGCCCGCGCCGAGCCCACGAGCCCGAGCGTCGCCAGCCGGGCCGGCTGCCAGGCGGCCCCCGCCCGCTGGCACACCAGCCGCCACTCGTCCTCGCGCACCGCCACGCCCCCCAGCAGCGCCAGCAGCTCGAGCGCTCCCTCCGCCCCGGGGACCTGCACACACACCGCGTTCACCTGGCGCAGGCCGTGTTGCACCACCTCGTCGGAGAGCGCAGGCTCGAACCCGGGCCTCAGGTCGTACCCGTGCGACGTGGGCACGAGGCCGCCCGCGCGCGCCCACTCCGTGACCGTCGACACCAGGAACCACGGGGTGCCCGCGGTCCGCTGCACCACCTGCGCCGCGAGGTCGGGCGTGAGGCCCGCGAACGCGATCAGCTCCTGCTGCTCCTCCTCGGTGAGGGGCTCGAGCGGCACGGTGACCGCGCCCTCCAGGGCCTCGCGCAGGGCAGGGGGGACGTCGGCGTCCACGGCCACGGTGGCGAGCGCCAGCGCCGGGGCGGAGAGGCGCCCCACCTCGGTGAACAGCGCCCACGCGTCCGGATCCCCGCGGTCGAGGTCGTCGAAGACCAGCACCGCGACCCGATCGTGGGCGAGGCGACGGATCAGGGGGCCGAAGCTCGCGGGCCCCGTGGCGTCGAGGAGCGTCCCCACCGCGCGGGCCTCGACGGCCGGGTTCGGGCTCCCCCGCGCCGCCATCCACCGCTCGAGCCAGACCTGCCGGTCCCCCGGCGCCAGCCCGTCCACCCGCAGCAGGACGCGCAGCCGCGCGCGCACCGACACCCCGGTGGGGAACCACCAACACTCGGCTGCGCCCGTCTCCTCGGCCCGCTGGGTGAGCCACTGGGCCATGCGCGTGCGGCCCATGCCGCGTTCGCCCCGGAACACCAGCTGGGCGCCTGCCCGCTTGCCCCGGGTGCGGAGGAGCTGGTCCCAGGCCGCCTCCTGCTGCCGCGCGCGGCCGGTGAGGGGCCAGGGCCGGAGGAGGAAGATGCCGAGCCCGGTGCCGCGCGGCCGGCCCTTGGTGGGCGCGAACCGCGGCCGCCAGTCCGGGTTGACGAAGGTGTTCCCCACGATCGTCCGGAGCGCCACCTGGGCGTCTGCCGCGGTCCGGAACCGGTCCTGGGGTTCGCGGGCCATCAGCCGCCGCCAGAAGTCCTCGAAGCCGTCGGGCAACGCGTACGTGGGGTTCAGGCGCGGGAGATCGGCCGTGAGGTGGGCCTTGAGCACGTGGTACTTGGTGGGCCCCGCGTACGGCGGCCGGCCGGTGGCCATGCGGAACAGCACACACCCGAGCGCATACAGGTCGGTCCACCCGCCCAGCGCCCGGCGGTCGCCGCGGATCTGCTCGGGCGCCATGTAGCCGGGGGTGCCGGCCTGGGCGGCGTTGGCGTCGGCCTTGCCGAGCAGGTGGGCGATGCCGAAGTCGGTGAGGGCGGCGCGCGGGTGCCCCGGCGTGGCGAACAGCAACACGTTGCGCGGCTTGAGGTCGCGGTGGACGAGGCCGCGGGCGTGGGCGTGCGCGAGGCCCTCGAGGAGCTCGCTGGCCAGAAACACCAGCTCGCCGAAGTCCGGGAGCGTGGAGCGGTCGCCGAGGGTGCCGCTGTCGCCGAACTCCATCGCCAGCCACGGCGACCCGCGGGGGATCGCGCCTCCCGAGGCGAGCGCGGTGGCCTCGGGGACCACGCCGTAGTCGTACACGCGGACCACGTGGGGGTGGTCGAGCGACGCCACGGACCGCACCTCCGCCCGGAAGGCCTCGAGCAGGGTGCCGCCGTAGTCGGGCCGCAGCACCTTGACGGCCACGTCGACGCGCTCGGGGTGGCGGGCCCGCCAGACGGTGCCCATGCCACCTTCCCCGATGGGCTCGGTGAGGAGGAACGTTCCGAGTCGGACGGGCGAGCCGCTCATCGTGCCTGAGTGTCCTCCGGCGCCGGGGGACGTGGAGTGTAGCGAAAGGCGCCACGGAGCGGAGTACCCGGAGTGGCGTCAGGGGAGGTTGATGGCCGTCCCGCCGGTCCAATCGCGGGACGGCACGCCGATGACCAACTCGAGCACCCGGTGCGCGTCGTACGGTTGGGGGAGGTAGATGGCGTCGTCGCGGAACCCACCCACGCCCAGGCCCCACTCGAGCCCGTGGCCGTAGTCGGAGCGCAGGAAGCCCGAGTCGAGCAGCAGCTGCACCTGGCCCGACGGCGACACGCGGTACAGGTTCGAGGTGTCGTAGTCGGGGACGTACAGGTACCCGCAGACGTCCACGCCGATGGCGTCGTGGTAGCCGCCGCGCCCCACGCCGGTGGCGAAGACCTCGGCCTGGGCCGTGGGGCGGTAGTCGGGGCCGAGCGGGACCCGGTAGATCCGGCCCTGCGACCCGCCGATCGTCCCGATGTACAGGTGGGTGTTCGACAGGTCGAACGCGATCACCCGGGGGTCCCCACGTTCGAGGGACCGGGGCGGCACGATCTCCTCCGCTGCGCCGGTCACCGGATCGACGGCCCACACCGACCGCTGGTCGGCGGCCCACAACAGGCCGTCCGGGCCCAGGATCAGCCCGTAGGGTCGGATGTTGGGGTTGATGGGGGTGACGGAGCCGGCGGTGGTGATGCGGAGGATCCCGCGCGTCAACGAGCCAGCGGCGAGGTCGCCGTCCGGCATCCACACCATCTGCTCGAGGAGCCCGGTGCCGGGGATCGCGAGCGCGAAGCCGCCGTACGCGTCGCCGAGCCCGAGGTCGCCGCTGACGGAGTTCCCGAGCACGGTGCCGTCGTCGAGGAACGCGAGGTCGTGGTAGCCCCGCGGCCCGTCGACCTCGCGGAACGGGGGCGGCTGGGCGGGGATGGTGGCGCAGTCGAACACGGCGTCCGTGGGGAGCGCGCCGGTGTGCCCGGAGTCGGCGCTGTGGGCCAACGGCGGGGACGCCGCGGAGTGCTCCGTCACCTGGGTGTCGTCGGACGGCTCGGTGGGATCGGGGGGGCCGTCGCCCTTGGGAGGTTCCGTGCAGGAGACGAACGCGAGGAGCCACATGTCCCCGTCATAGCTCCGCTCCCCGGGGCGGGTCGACCTGTTTTCGTGCTACGGTGCAAGCGCATGTGGTTCTTGCAGCTGGTCCAGGGGTGCTCGCTCTCCACCACCAACGTGGAGGACTGCCAATCGAACGCGGAGTGCCGCGCGGCCTTCGGCTGGGGCTCGGTCTGCGGTGAGGACGGCCTGTGCGCCGACGTGGAGCCGTCGCCGCGCTGCGAGCGCACCATCCCGGCCGACCTGTTCGAGAACCGCCTCGAGTACCGCGACTCGATCGTGCTCGGCTCGGTGTACGAGCGCGAAGAGTCCCTGCTGGACGTGATGTCGTTCGAGCTCGCCATCACCCAGGTCAACGACTCGGGGGGGCTCGACGGTCACCCGTTCGCGTTCGTGCAGTGCACCAACGAGGAGGACCCCGCCCTCGACAGCCTCACCGCGGAGGAGGCGAACCTCGCCATGGCGCTGTCGCTGGCCGACGAGATCGGTGTCCCCGCCATCATGGGTCCGTCGTACTCGTCGCGCACCCAGCTCGCCTACGCTGGCGTCAAGGAGCTCGGCACCTTGATGATCTCGCCGTCGGCCACGTCCCCGTCGCTCACGGCCCTCGACGATCCCGCCACCGATCAGAACCCCGGTCGGTTGTGGCGGACCGCCCCGCCCGACTCCATCCAGGGCCGGGCTATCGCGCTCGACGCCACAGCGCGCGGCGTGGCCACGATCGCCATCGTCTACGACCAGGACGGCGCCTACGCCGAGTTCCTCGCCACGGTGGTGGCCGAGGAGTTCGACGGCACGGAGATCCTGCTCCCGTTCACGACCGCGACGGACCGCGACTCCCAGACCGCAGAGGCGGGGAGCGCCGACGTGGACGAGGTCCTGTTCGTCTCGTCCGACAAGGGCGACGTGTCGGCGTTCCTCAACGGCGCCGGCGCCATCGCCGGCTTCGACGATGGGAGGGGCATCTTCCTCACCGACGCCGCGTACGACACGAACATCCTCACGGACGCCCGCTCGGCCGAGCGCCTGTTCCCCAACATCCGCGGGACCCGCCCGGCCACCCCGGCGGGCGACACGTACAACTTCTTCCTCGCGAGCTTCGCAGCGCAGTACGACGGGGAGAGCGCGGAGGGCTCGGGGTTCACTGCGTACGCGTACGACGCCGCCTGGCTCGTGTTGTACGGCTCGGCGTGGTCGTACTTCCAGGAGGACGAGGTCGTCACGGGCACGGGCATCGCGCGGGGCCTGCGCAACGTGTCGCAGGGGCCGGAGGTCGTCGTGCGGCCCACCTCGTGGAACTCGGTCACGTCGGCGTTCTCGCGCGGGTCCTCGATCGACGTGCTCGGCGCGTCGGGCACGCTCGACTACGACCCGGTCACCGAGGAGACGGCGGGCCCGATCGACCTGTGGACGGTGCAGGCGGCTGGTCGGGACTTCGACGTGGTGTGCACCTTCGACCCGGTCGCGGTCAGAACGCTGCCGGCCGGCTGCCTCCCCGAATGAGGCGATGGCTGCTGGCGCTCGCGGCCGCCCCGGGGTGCGCCACGCTCAACACCGCCCGGCCCCTGGCGCCCGGCGAACACGCCGTCGGGCTCGTCGTCGGCGGCGGGCTCGTCGATCTCGGCGCCCCGATCCCGCTGCCCAACGTGGTCGTCGAGGGCCGCCACGGCGTGGCCGAGCTCGGCACCCGCCCGCTCGACGTGGGGTGGGGCCTCAACGCCACCGCGCTCGCGTTCGGGATCGTGTCGGTGCACGGCGGCGGCTCCGTGCTCCTGGCGCACCAGTCCGGCGCGCTCCCTGCGGTGAGCGTCGGGAACCGGCTGTGGCTCGCCAGCAACGTGCTGGGGACGGCGAGTCGCCCAGACCCCGTGCAGCAGCTGTGGGCCGCCGACCAGCTCGAGGTCACGGCCTCGTGGCTCGCGGGGAACCAGCTCCCGTACCTGTCGCTGTCCGAGTACCTCGACTTCGGCAACCCGGCGCTCACCCTCACCCCCGCGGCGGGGTGCGTGTTCGACTTCCGCGAGCCCGGCGGCGTGGTGCTGCAGACCGAGGTCCGGTGGTACGGCCTGGGCGTGCCCGACGCCGCCAGCACCGTCGACTGGGTCCCGGGCTCGACCGGGGTGCTGGGCGTGTCGGTGGGCCTGTCCAAGCGCTTCGGGAGGCCCCGGTGATGCTGCTCGCCTGGTTCGTCGGCTGCGCCAACCTCGACGCCTTCGTGTTCAACGGGGTGCACTGCTCCACCGTCGGCCCGGACACCTGCGAGGCCATCGACTCGCCGTGGGACGCCATCTGCGTGCCCTGCGAACAGGACTACGACTGGGGCCGCGACTACCCCTGGTTCCCGGAGACGCTGGCCCCCGGCGAGTCCGTGCGCCCGATCGACCCCGCGCTGGTGCGCCGGGTCCCCATCCCCACCACCGATGGCCTGGGCACGCTCGACGCGTACTTCGTGGCAGCCCACGCGGACGATCCCGCGGGCCCCACCACCACCATCGTCTACAACCACGGCAACTACGCCGGCATCGAGCACTACCAGCCGCGGGTCCGGTACCTGCACGAGGCCGGCTACAACGTGTTCATCTGGGACTACCGCGGGTACGGCAAGTCCGAGCCGCCCGAGGCCCCCACCGGCGAGCAGCACCTGGCCGACGCCGACGCCGCGCTGGCCGAGGCCCTCGCCCTCGCGCCCGACCCGGACCGGGTGGTGGCGTACGGGTACTCGCTCGGGGCGGTCGCGGCCACGCGCATGGCTGCGACGTCGGAGCTGTGTGCGCTCGTGCTGGAGGCGCCATTCACCTCGATCGCCGAGATCACGACGGACAACACCACGTTGTCGCTGGGGGAGCAGTTCCTGTCGGAGGGGGCGTTCGACAACTTCGCGCGCATGGCCACCATCGCCAGCCCAACGCTGGGCATGACGGGCACCGCCGACGACCTGTTCTTCAGCGAGGACGTACGCGCCCTCGTGAACACCGGGCCGGGCCCGCGGGAGCTGTGGACGTTGCCCGGGGTCCACCACGGCGTGTCCGACATCGGCATCCCGGAGGCGGGGTTCGGGCCCTACCGCCGGCGCGTCGACGACTTCCTCGCCGAACACGGCTGCCGGTAGGGGAGGGGATCAGGGCAGGCGCTCGTCCTCGGTGTTGCCGGCGTACGACACCCGCGTCTTCGTCACCCGCGCGCCGTCCGCCGCGTACAGGCCCCAGGCGGCGCTGTCGGAGAGCGCGCTGTCGGTGAGCGCGAGCCGCGCCCCACCCTCCAGGCACAGGTTGGCGGCGGCCTCGCAGAAGTAAGCCTCGTTCCCGCCTTCGCGGAGCTCCGCGTGGGTGATGGCGTTCTCCGGGTCCGTCGACTCCAGGACCACGCCGTTCCAGCCGCCCGCGACCCCGGAGGCCGCGCGCAGCACCACCGGCACCGCGGCGGTGCCGTTCAGGCGCAGCCCGCCCTCCGGCGCGATCCACAAGGCGGCGCCCCGCTCGAACTGCAGCTCGGCGCCAGCCGCGACCGCGAACAGGCCGTACGCGTCGATCGGGGCCTGCACGCGGTACGGCGCGTCGAGGGCCGCCACGTCCACGTCCGCGTCCAACCGACCCCCGCGCACCACCACCGGGCTGGCGTGCTCGCTGGTCGGGTCCTGGGCGCCGAGCGCCGAGACGCCGATCGACAACGCTGCGTCGCAGCCCGTCCAGGTGTTGGCGGAGAGGTCCACCTGCGCGGGGTCGTCGAGGTACGCGCAGGTCGCGCCCGAGTCGCGCACCGCGGTGTCCGTCACCGAGCCCCGGGCGCCGCCCAGGAAGGCGAGCCCCGCCGGCTCCGGCGAGAAGTACGGCTCCCGCCCGGCGCCCGAGATCACGACGGACGCGAACCGGTTCGTGGGGTCGACCGAGGTCACCACCACGCCCAGCCAGGAGTCCGAGCCCGCGACGGCGTCGAACGTGATGGGCGCCTCCGGGGTCCCCTCCATCCGGATCGCAGCCTCCTCCGCGAACCACAACGCGCCGGTGGGCACCACCTCGAAGCGCGCGCCCGGGGCGACCGCCAGGGCGCCGTACACGTCGATGGGGCCCATCAGCCGCCGGGGGACGTCGAGCGCCTCGACGTCCAGGTCCACCTCCACCAGGCCCGCGCGCACCTCGACGTGCGGGGTGGTGTTGCCTCCGCCGTCGACCGAACCCGCGAACAGGTCGAGCCCGGTGGCGGGCAGGTCGGCGAGCGCACCCGCGTGGCCGGCGACCGACAGGGAGGCGCCGGGCGCGAGGGCGCCGCCGTCTTCGAGCAGCAGCCCCCGGGCGGCGCCGTCCGCGACCGACACGTGGTCGAACGCGACGAGGCCCTCGGGACCCACCGCGATCGAGGCGTCAGCGGCGGCGAAGTACGCGGGGCCGCCGGCGTCGGCGACCTCGGTCCAGGTCAGGCGGTTCTGGGTGGAGCCCCCCGCGAACACCAGGCCCGACCACGACCCCGGGTTGGCCACCTCGCCCTCGAACCGCACGGGGTCCGCCTCCGTCCCGTCGGCCACCAGGGAGCCGCCGTCGCCAACCCAGATCGCTCCCCCTTCGGCGACCGTGACCACCGCGCCGGGGCCCAGGCGCAGGGCGCCGTACACGTCCACCGTCCCGGCGACCGCGAGGCAGTCGGTCACGTCCAGGTCGGCGTCGAGGGTCCCGTCGAGCCGATCGCAGTCGGCGGACGAGCCACGACCCTCTTCGCAGGCCGTGAACGTGATCAGCGCGATCAGGACGGCGGCAGGGCGGGATACGAATCGGTACATGCGGGCACCTCCGGACCCGTCCTCACCCCCGTGCGTCAATCCGCCGTCAACCCATGACCACCCCGCGCCTGACGGCGCTCTTGCTCGGACGCCCCCGCTTCGCGTGGGGTGGCGCGCCCTTCGAGGTCCCCTCCGCGCGCGGCGCTGCGCTGGTGGCGCTCGCCAGCCTGTGGCCGCTCGGGGTGGCCCGCGCGGACCTCTCGCTGTGGTTGTGGGGGCCGGATCGCGCGAAGAACCTCCGGCAGGAGCTGTACCGCCTGCGCGGCCTGCCCGGCGCCGAGGCCTGGCTCCTGGCCGGCGAGCGGGTCCGCGTGGACGCCGACACCGACGTGCGCCGGTTCGAGGACCTCGCGGCGCGCGGCCGCGCCGAGGAGGCGCTGGCGGTGTGGACCGGGCCGTTGCTCGCCGGCCTCGAGCGGGTGAACACCCCAGCGTTCGAAGAGTGGCTGGACGCCGAACGCGACCGGCTCGGGCGGCTCCGCGACGAGGCCTTCCGCGAACGGCACCGGCGCTGGTGTGCGGAGGGGCGCCAGACGGAGGCCGCCGCCGCCGCGGTCGATGCGCTTGCCCGCGATCCGGCCGACGTCGTCGCCCTCGACGTCCGCCTCGATCTCGCCTGCGCAGCCGGTCGCCGGGACGAGGCCCGCGCCGCCCTCGAAGACGCTCGCCGCGTCGGCGCAGCCGCGGTGGTGGCGCAGTGGTCCGCAGCGGTCGCGGCGCTGGGGGCGGGGGGGCCTGCGTCGCCTGCGCGGCTCCCGGACGCGACGCGCCGGGTGCTGCTCCTGCTCGCGCTCGAGCCCGCCCTCACCGTGGCGCAGCTCGCCAGGGCCCTGGAGGCCGACACCCTGGAGACGGCGCGCGGGGTCGAGCGGGCCACCGAGCTCGGGTGGCTCGACGCGGGGGGCCACCTCGTCGACGGCGCGCGCGGGCGCCTCCTCGACGCCGCACCCCCCGCCGTGCTCGCTGCCTTGCACGCGCGGATCGCCGAGGTCCTCCCCGACGAGCGCGACGCCGCAGCTCACCTCGCTGCCGCCGGAGAGCCCGACGAGGCTGCCCGCCGCCTGATCCGCCTCGCCCGCGAGACCGGCGACGACGCTGCAGCAGCGCGCGCCCACGAGCTCGCCCGCGACCCGGCGCTGGCGGCGGTGGCCCTCGCCCTCCGCGCCGACGCCGCCCGACAACACGGCGGGAGCGCGCCCTGCGTCGAAGCGCTCGAGGCGCTGGCGCGTCGCACCCAGGTGCCCGCGGTGCTGTTCGAGGCGGCCACCCAGCGGGTCGTCGAGCGGCTCCACCGCCGGGACCCCGTCGCGGCGCGGGCGGCCTGGGGCGAGGCCCGCCAGTTGGCCGAGGACCACCCGATCCCCGACGGCGCAGCCGCAGTGGCGTTCCTGGCCGGCGCGATCGACCTGACCTCGGGGGCGCCGGCTGCGGCGAAGCCCTGGTTCCTGCAGGCCGCAGACGCCGTCGATCCCAGCGTCCGCGTCCGCGGCCTGAACGCGCTCGGCGCGGCGTGTGCCCAGCTCGGGGACCTCGACGGCGCCGACCGCGCCCACCGCGAGGGGTTGGCGCTCGCGCGCGCGGAGCGGCTCCGGCCGATGGCGCTCCGCATGTTGAACAGCCTCGGCGCCAACGCCCACCGCCGGGGTGATGCGGAGGAGGCGCTGCGCCGGTTCCGCGAGGCGGTGGAGGTCGCCGGAGCGGTCCGGGACGACGCCCTCGGGCGGACGGCGCTGGCGAACCTCGTCACGTTGCTGCAGGAGCTCGGCCGGGTGGGCGAGACGCGGAGCCTGGTGGGTGCGCTGCTCGAGCGCGTCCGCGCCTCCGAAGACGGCCGGACCCACGGCCTGGCCTACCGCGCCCGCGCCCGGATCGAGCAGTTCGCCGGTCGCTTCGACGAGGCCACGACCTGGTCCGAGCGGAGCGCGGAGCGCTACGACGCAGCGGGGGACCCGGCGAACGCCGCTGCGTCGCGGTTCAACGCCGCTCTGCAGGCCTGGCAGGGGGCGCCCGCACCCGCCGGCTGGGCGCGCGTCGAGGAGGCCCTGGTCGCCCTGACGTCGTTCGGCCGCCGCGATCTGGCGGGAGACGCCGCGTGGGAGGCGGCCCGGGTGGCGCCGGACGCAGAGGGGCTCGGTCGGGTGCGGGATCACGCTGCGTCGCCCGCGCGGGAGGCCCTGCTGGACCAGCGCGCCGGCCTCCTTCGCGGCGACCCCACCCCGCACCCGGTCCTCGAGGCCGCGATCGCCGCGCCGGGCCTGGAGCGGGTGCAGGCCCTGGGGCTGCGGGCGTGCACGCGGGGCGCCGATCGCGAGGCCCTGCTCGCCGAGGCCCGGCGCCAGGTCGCCGCAGCCGGGGAGGGGCTCCTGGGCAGCCAGCTCGAGTCCCTGGCGGTGGTCGTCGAGGCCTGGTGCGCGGACCCGCTGCGGACGCCGTGGTTCTGAGGCTCAGCGGGCGGTCAGCGCCGCGAACTCGTCGGCGTCGTGGGCGCAGAACACCACCAGCTCCGGATCGTCGCGGGACGCGGACCGCACCCGCTCCTGGTTGTGGCGCAGCGCGTCGCGGTCGTCGGCGATGGCTGCCTCGAACACCGCGAGGCCGGCCGGGATCCGGTCCCCGGTGAGGCGGCCGCGGTGGGACCACAGGTCGCCGACGTGCAACAGCCACCGGTCCCCGCGGTCCACCGCGATGGCCTGGTGCCCGCGGGTGTGGCCGTCGAGCGGCACCAGCAACAGCTCCGGCGGCAACCCCGGGAGGTCGCGCACCGCCCGGAAGCCGCGCCAGGTGCTGCCGGCCCCACCCTCTCCAGCTTCGTGCAGCTGCCACCGGGGCCCGTGGGCCCACTGCGCGGGGACGTAGCGGAGCTTGTTGCGGAGCCCCCGGCGGGCCAGCGCTGCGGCGTGTTCGGCGCGCTGCACGTGGACCTCGGCGTGGGGGAAGTCCGAGAGCCCCCCCGCGTGGTCGAGGTCCAGGTGCGTGAGCACCACGTGCCGCACGTCCGCCGGGTCGAAGCCCAGGGCGCGAACCTGCCCGAGGGCCGTGCGCGCGGGGGACAGGACGGGACGGGCCACCGCGCGGAACCCCAGCGGCAGGCGCTGCGGATCCTGCGAGCCGAAGCCCGTGTCCACCAGCACCAGCCCCGCCTCCGTCTCGACGAGGAGGCAGTGCCCGACCATCGTGTCCACCTGCCCCGCGTGCCGCCCGCCGAGCGGGCACATCGTGGCGCAGTCCAGGTGGTGGACCCGCAGGCCCATCAGTAGAGCCGCGACAACTTGCCCGGCGCCGCCTTGTCCTTGCGGGCCGTGAACGCGTGCTCGGGTCCGGGGAACACGCCCGTGCGGACCTCGTCGACGTAGGTGCGCACGGCGCCCACGATGACCTCCTCGAGGCGCGCGTACCGCTTGACGAACTTCGGCGCGAACGACAGGTCCATCCCGAGGAGGTCGTTGCACACGAGCACCTGGCCGTCACACCCCGCGCCCGCCCCGATCCCCACGGTGGGGATGGACAGGCGCTCCGTGATGCGCGTGGCGAGCTCGCTCGGGATGCCCTCCAGCACGACCGCGTACGCGCCGGCCTGCTCGACCGCCAGCGCGTCGTCGAGGACGGCCTGGGCTTCGTCGTCCGAGCGGCCCTGCACGCGGAACCCGCCCATCGCGTGCACCGACTGCGGCGTGAGCCCCACGTGGGCCATCACGGGGATGCCGCAGTCCACCAGGCGCTTGATGGCCTCGGCGATCCGGACCCCGCCCTCGAGCTTCACCGACTGGACCCGGGCCTCGCGCAGCAGGCGCCCCGCGTTCTCGAGGGCCTGCGCCGGTGACACCTGGTACGTCATGAACGGCATGTCCGCGACGAGGTGGACCTTCGACGTGCCGCGTGCCACGCACTGGCAGTGGTACACGATCTGGTCGAGCGTGACGGGAAGCGTGTCCGGATGCCCCTGGACCACCATGCCGAGCGAGTCGCCCACGAGCAGGGCGTCGACGCCGGCCTGCTCGGCCAGCCGACCCATGGTGGCGTCGTACGCGGTGACCATGGTCAGCTTCTCGCGCTCGGCCTTCTTCCGGCGGAGTTCCACGACAGTCGTGCGGTTCATGGAGACTCCGGGGGAGGGTCACACGTCACGTGGGGCGCGTGAACAGGTCCTGTTGGGCGCTGCGCGCTTCGGTGACGTCGTGCGGGTCGACGGTCTCGCCGGCCAGCGCGCGGTCGATGTTCACGAGCAGGCGCTGCTGCGCGTCGGGGTCGTCGGCGTAGTTGAGCGTGCGGTTGTCGAGGCGGAGCACCGGGCATCGCGTCCAGTTCGCCCACATCCGCTCGTACCGGTCGCGCAGGTCCGCGAGGTAGGGCGCCGTGATCCACTCCTCGCCGGGGGCCCGGCGGCGCGCGATCCGCGACATGATCACGTCGGTCGGGGCCTCGAGGTACACCACGAGGTCTGGCGTGGGCGCCTGCTCGCCGAGCGCGCCCGCGAACCGGTCGTACAGCTCGAGCTCCTCGGTCGAGAGGGTCTTCTCGGCGAACAGCCGGTCCTTCTCCCACAGGTAGTCGCTGACCACGAGCCCGTTGAACAGGTCCCCCTGCCGGATGCGGACCTGCTGCCGCCACCGGTGGTACAGGTAGAACATCTGCACGGGGAACGCGTACCGGGACGGGTCCGTGTAGAACGGCTCGAGGAACGGGTTCGTTGCCGCAGGTTCGAGGAACAGCTCGGCGTTGCGCGCCCGCTCGAGCAGGCGGCACATCGTGGTCTTTCCGACCCCGATCAACCCTTCGACGACGAGATAGCGCGTCAACGAATCATCCGAGCGAGGGCGACCCGTAACCCGTCGCTCCCGTCACGGCGTTTCGGTAGCGGCCTCGAGGCCGTACTCGTGTTCGCACTCGATGATCGCGAAGGTGTCGCACGCGGCGTCGAGGATGCAGGCGGCCTCGGCGTCCACGTCGACCCCTTCGCTGGCGCTGTACGCGCAGCCCTGCTGGCACGACTCGAGCGACGGGTACGCAGCGTACTCGCAGTTCGTGACGAGCTCGATGCAGAGCTCCTGGCAGACGGACTCCTCGGCGGACGTACACCCGGCGAGGACCAGCGCGAGCAGGGGAAGCAGCATGGCGCATTCTACCTTCCCCTGCCCGGCGTCGTCACGCGAGGTGCGCCTCCTCCGCGTGCGGCTCCGTTTCGGACCCGGTCGACTCCCCGTCCGACACGGGCTTGAGGTCCGACACGAAGCTGACGCGGTTGGCCAGCACCCGCGCGCGCCGCCGCTTCTGCCCGGCGTCGTCGGTCCAGGTCTCGTAGATCAGGGCGCCGTCGACCGCGACCACCGACCCCTTCCGGAGCCTGCGGGCCGCGCGCTCCGCGTCCTCCCCGAACACCTTGATGTCGTGCCAGTCGGTCTCCTCGACCCAGCCGTCGCCCTCACGGCGCCCGCGGTTGGTGGCGACCGAGAAGGTCAGCCACGGCTGGTTGTTCTTGGAGACCCGCAGCTCGGGCTCCTGTCCGAGACGACCCACGATCACGATCCGATTCATTCCACGCATGAAGCACCTCCGTTGGTAGTGCGCTCGGGGCCTTTGCAACGGCGGGGCCACGCATGTTCGGCGTTGGCCCGTCGGCGCCCGGTGGCTGACGGATGATCGACGGACGTCAGCAGCGCCTATCGGAAGCGAACGACGGTAGGATGTCACAACCACGTGGGGGATCCGCCCGCGCGGTTCTCGCGTACGGTGACCAGAGGTGTAGATGTGGTGGCTGGGGATCTCGACTGCGCTCGCCGGCTCCGGACCGTGGACCGTCGGCGCGAGCCGGAGCTCGGTGTTCCTCGGGGTCGAGGGGCAGCGGCTCGGGCACCTGGCGATCGACCGCGGGGACGCCCGGCAGGTGCTCGACGTCGGTGAAGGGCTGCAGCGCGTGACGGTGAAGGGGATCGCCACGCTCGGGCTGTCGAACCGGGTCGACTTCGAGCTGGGGGTGCCGTGGAGCCGGGCCGAAGCCACCCGGGCCGACGCGCCGCTCTGTGTCGCGCTCGGGCTCGGCGCGTGCGAGACGACGCAGGGCATCGGCGTGGTCGACGCCCGCGGCAAGCTCTTGCTCCTCGACGAGTACTTCAACGCGCCGATCTCGCTCGCGGTGGGCGGGGAGGTGCGGCTCGGTCAGCTCACCGCCGACGATCGCGAGCGCATCACGAACCTCGGGGAGGGCACGCTCGACGCGGGGCCGTTCGTCTCGGTCGGGCGCACGGCCGGCCTCGGCGGGTCGGGGTACCTGAGCGCCTGGGTCCAGGGCGGCTACCGGTTCCGGTCGCGCAACACGGACGAGTACCCGCTCCTCGACCCGAAGCAAGACGTGCGCGCGCCCCGCGACGAGGTGGTGGCGGGCACCGAGGTGCTCGTGTCTCCCTCGGGTCGGTGGGCGGTGGGCCCGCAGGCCAACCTGCTGTACCGCCCGGGGCTCGACTTCTCGGAGCTCGACCTCGCGGACGTCGACCGGTTCGCGGCCCTCGGCGTGACGAGCGTGCGCGTCGGTGGCACGGTCGTGGTGCGGGCGAGCGACACGTTCTCCGGGGCGCTGTCGGTGCTGGGCACCGCGGTGGCGGTCAACAACCCCACCGACACCTGGATCGTGTCGACCGGTGTGCAGTGGAACGGCGACCTCCCGGGGGCCGACCGGTGAGCGACCCCCTCCTCCACATCGACCAGATCGTAGCCGAGCGCTACGTCGTGGAGGGCATCCTCGGGGTGGGCGGCCTGGCGGAGGTGTACCGGGTCCGGCACACGGGCCTCGGGTCCATCCACGCGCTCAAGGTGCTCACCATCCGGCGGCGGGGGTTCGACGAGCGGTTGCGGCTCGAGGGCCAGATCCAGGCGCAGCTGCGCCACCCGAACGTGGTGTCCGTCACCGACATCGTCGAGGTGGACGGCCAGCCGGGCCTGCTGATGGAGTTCGTGGACGGCACCACGCTCGAAGCGGTGCTGCGGGAGCGCGGGAAGCTGCCGCACGAGGAGGCCCTGGCGTTGATGACCCCCGTGCTCGGGGCGCTGGTGAGCGCCCACGCGATCGGGGTGGTACACCGCGATCTGAAGCCGGCGAACATCCTCCTCGCCCAGACGCCGCTCGGGTGGGTCCCCAAGGTGGTGGACTTCGGCATCGGCAAGCTCCTGGACTCGCCCACCACCGAAGGCAACCCCCGCGCCTCGGACACCCGCGCCGGCGCCGCCATGGGCACCCCCGGCTACATCTCGCCCGAGCAGGTCCGCGACTCGTCCAGCGTCGACCAACGCACCGACGTGTTCGCCCTGGGCGTCATCCTCTACGAGATGATCGCGGGCCGCCTGCCGTACGCCAACCCGGATGGCTCGACCGACATCACCACCACGCTCGTGCGCGAGGCTCCGCCGCTCGGTTCGCTGGCGCCTGCGGTTCCGGCGCACGTCGCCGAAGCCATCCACATCGCGATCCGGAAGGAGCCCGGGGACCGGTTCCCCGCGCTGACCAGCTTCGTCGCTGCCCTGGGACTCAGCGGGAACCCCGTGCTCGTGGAGCCCACCGCCGGGCGCACGACCTGGTCCGTTCCTCCTCCGCAGAGCGCAGCCACGACGAGCAGCGCCACCCTGGACAGCACCGCGTCGCGGCCTGCGGTCCGCCCCACGGCGCCCACGGCCTCGGGTCTTGGCGCGCGGCTCGTGCTCGTGGGCTTGCCGGTCGCCCTGGGCCTCGTGGGGATCGCGCTCGCTGCGGTGGGGTTGTCGTTCTACCTGGCGATGTGGGTGGACGGTCCCATGGACGACGTGCCCGAACCGGCGCCCGTCGCGTCGATCGCGCCTCCGCCCGAGCCCCCAGCGCCGCTGCCCGACCCGGCTGTCGTACCCACCCCCGCGCCCGAGGTGGCTCCCGTCACGGGGACGGCAGCTCCCGCGCCCGCTCCCCTCGGGCTGGTGCCGGCTCCCGTCGCGCCGGTCACGAACGTCCAGCCACCCGACCCCGTCGCGGACGTGGAGCTGCCCGCACCCGTCCCGCCGGAGCCCGAGCCGGCGCCGGTCCCGGTCCCGCAGGTGCCCACCCCGGCGGTGATCGCGCCAGCGCCTCCGCCGCCTGCACCCCAGGCGCCGCGCATCGAGGCAGCTGGGCGGTGGGTCGGGAGCGCGAACGGCCGGCCCCTCACCCTCACCCTCACCACGTCCGGCACCGCAGCGCAGGGCGAGATGTTGTTCCCGCCGAACCGGACGGTGCGGCTCTCGGGGACGATCGACCCGGCGTCGGGGGAGCTCCGCCTCCGGTCCGAGGACGGAATCCGGGTGGACGGGCGCGTCGCGGGGGGGCGGCTCGACGGGAGTTATGCGTTGGGCGCCGCGAAATCGGTCCCGTTCGCCCTCTCCCGGTGATAGGCTCCGGAGTGCGCCTCCCCGGCGCTCTCTCCTCCGGCGCACCGAACCGTCCCGGTTCCCCTCCCTGCCGCCGGCCCTCTCCCCGAGGTCCCCATGCAGAACACCCTGTTCCTCGACGACGAGCTGTTGTTCCGGCGCGCTTCGGCGCGTGCGCTGGCGCCCGACGACTCGCTGGTGGAGATCGAGTTCGCCGACATGGAGGTCGTCGAGTGGACGGAGCTCGTCGGGGTGCGCCCGCTCGAGTGCGCCGCGATGATCCCGTTCCCGCTGCTCGACTTCGTCGGCGTGCCGCCCGCGGTGGCGGTCACGGTGTCGATGCCCTTCCAGGCGCTTCTGCCCCGGCCGTTCGAGCGCCGCGCGTTGCTGGCGGACGAGCTCCCGACCGAGGAGTACGAGGGCCGCTAGAGGAGCCTGTGGGGCGTAGGCCGCGCAGCGGCCTCGCCCAGCGGCTCCTCCCCAGCCCGTGCCCGCGCCCGTGCCCGTGCCCGCGAGCAGCTGGCGATGCCGATAGATCCTGGCCTTTCACGCTGGCACGTGGCTCGCTGGAGGAGAGATGGCACGGAGCGTGCGGTTCGTCTGGCTGTACGAGCACGACCTCGGGGACCTCGACCTGTCTACCGTCACCAGGCAGCGACCCTCCGAACGGACGGCGCGCTGGGACGACACGCTGTCGGAGGCCGCGAAATGACGGCTCACCGAGAATCCAGCTTCCCGTGTCACCCGCACACGGGTACAACTGTCACCCATGTCCCGTCCTGCTCAAGGTCGGGGACGGGCAGGGGCACGGGCAGGGGCACGGGCAGGGGAGGAGCCCTGGCGCGAGGCCGCTCCGCGGCCTACGCCCCACAG
>JBIKWC010000081.1:0-26554 GCA_044356535.1 Myxococcota bacterium | reverse complement strand
ACCTGCTCGTCGACCGGAACGGGACGGTGAAGATCGCCGACTTCGGGATCAGCGCGCTCAGCACCACCACCGGAGACCTGAGCGGCTCACCGCCCTGGATGGCGCCCGAACAGCAGCGTGGCGAAGTCTCGCCCGCGGTCGACCTGTTCTCGCTCGGCGCCGTGCTGTTCGCGCTCGCCACCCGGCGCTACCCGTTCGGCCGGGGCGCGGTGGCCCTGCGCCAGGTCCAGCACGTGGAGGCGATGCTGGAGGATCCGACGTTCCTGGCGCCGGTGGACGCGGTGGTGCCGGGGCTCGGGGCCATCGTGCGGCGCTGCCTGCGGCTGCGGCCGGAGGATCGCTACCCGTCAGCGGCCGCCGTGGCCGCCGACCTCCGCGCGCTCCGGGCCACCGCGGGGGTCGGAGATCTGGGCGCCCTCGTGCGCAAGGTGGCGCAAACCGAGCCGTCCGAGCCCCCGTCGGCCACCGCCCAGCCCACGAGCCTGGCGAAGGAGCGCCCGACGCTGATCGGGCGCGGGCGGGAGCTCGGCGCGGTTTGCTCCTCGTACCGGAGCGGCGGCCGCGAGGTCGCCATCGTGGGGCTGGGAGGGATCGGGAAGACCCGCCTCGCCGAGGCGGTCGCCGCCGAGCTGGCGGTGCAGGGGCGCACGGTGGTGTGGGTGGAGCTCGGCCTCGATCGGCCCGACGACCCGACCCTCGGGGTCGCGCGGGCAGTGGCGCGCGCGCTGGGGGTGCAGCTGACCCAGACCGATCCACTCGCGCAGCTCGACGCGGCCCTCGCCGCGCGGCCGGACGCTCTGGTGGTGCTGGACGGCGCGGAGGCGGCGGACCTGGCGATCGCGACCCTGACCGCTCGCTGGGCGGCTGCTGCGCCGCGGAGCTGGGTCCTCCTCACCAGCCGCACCACCCCGCGCGGGCGCCCCCTGGCCGTGGTGGCCCTCGACGGCCTGCCCCCGGACGACGCGATCGCCCTGTTCACTGCGCGGTCGCCCTCCAACCTGACCGCCGAGGACCGCGCCGCGCTCCCCGCGCTCGTGGAGGCGCTCGACCACCTCCCCCTCGCGATCGAGCTGGCCGCGGCGCGCACCCGGGCCCTGCCCGTGCCGCGGATCCTGCAGCGGATGCGGGATCGGTTCCGCCTGTTGGTGGATCCGGCCCGGCCCGGCACGAGCCTGCGTTCTTCGCTCGGGACCTCGTTCGCCCTGCTCCGGCCGTGGGAGGCCCGCGCCCTCGGCGAGCTCTCCGTGTTCGCGGGCAGCTTCACGCTGGAGGCGGCCGAGGCCGTGATGGCGCTGCAGGAGTGGCCCGAGGCGCCCTGGGCGCTCGATGTGCTGTCGGAGCTGCTGGACGCGAGCCTCGTCCGCCACGACCGCGCCACGGGCCGGTTCTCGCTGCTGCACTCGGTCCGCGACTATGCAGCGGAGACCCTGGAGGCGGGCCAGCTCCGGGCCGCCGAGGTCCGGCACGGCGAGCACTTCTCGCAGCTCGCGGCCACCCTCCAGTCCGAGCAACGCCAGCCGGGAACACGCGCCCGCCTCGAGGCGGAGCTCGCGGAGCTGCAGGTGGCGAGCGAGCGCGCCCTCGCGCGCGGGGACGGACACGTCGTCGAGTCGACCGCGGGCACGGCGGCCTCCGTGTACCTGGACCGCGGACCGTACGCGGTCGGCGCAGCGCTCCTCGACCGCGCCCTCGCTCTCCCAGGCGGGCGCCAGCGGGTGCGCCTCCTCCAGCTGCGCGCCCAGCTCCGGAGGGTTCTCGGACGCCACGCCGAGGCGGAAGCCGACCTGGACGAGGCGTCGCGCTCCCTCGACGAGGTTCCGCTCGGTCTCCGACTCTCGCTTCGCTGTATGTGCACCCTGCGGGAGTCCGCAGCGCGCGCGATCGAGCTCCTCACGGAGATCGCGACGGACGCCGCAGCGAAAGGGGAGTACGCCGCCGAGGCGAGGGCGTGGTCGATGGCGAGCCTCCGGTACTACGTCCTGGAGGACCTCGATGCCGCGCGACGTTGTCTGGAGCGGGCCCGGCAACGCTTCGACGCCATCGGTGAGGTGTCCGGCTCGGCGCTCGCCGCGATGCGCCTCGGCCGCATTCACGTGAAGGAGGGCCGCCTCGGGGACGCCACGGGCTACTTCGATGCTGCGGAGAGCGGGTTCCGGGCGGTCCACGACAGCGGCAACGCGGCCACCACGGTCGAGAACCGGTCGGTGGCGCTGCTGTTCGGGGGCGACCGGGAAGGCGCGGAGCGCGGGTTCCTGGAGGTGCTGCGGTGGGCGCGGTTGGCGGGCAACCGCCTCCAGGAGGTCAGCGTCGTGCTGAACCTCGGGAACCTGGCCTGCTGGAACGGACGCACCGACACCGCGCGGGCCTGGGTGGACGAGGGCCTGGTGCTGGCGCGGTCCACCCGCGTGCGGGAACATGAGGCCTGGGCCTTCGAGCTCCAGGGCGCGGTCGCGCGCCTCCTCGGGCAGACCGACACCGTCCGCGACCGGCTCGAGTCCTCGGCGGCGATCTACCGGCAGCTCGGGCTCGCGGCCCCAGCCCAGGTCGTCGAGGCGATGTTGTGGGTAGAGAGAGTCGAGCACGGCACCGGCGAGCCGCAGCTCGCGACGCAGGTGCTGGGCCCGATCGCAGCGCACGCGGCGTCGCCTCTCTGGCTGCGACTCGGCCACGCGCTGGTGGACCAGGGCGACCTGGAAGGCGCCGCACGGGCGTCCTCGACGCTCCATGCCCAGCGTGCCGAGCGTCCGCCCCCGCTCCCGTTCGCGCGGGCCTGCGACGTGCTCGCCGCCAGGATGGCCATCCACCACGGGCACCTCGAGCAGGCGGCCCGGCTGCTCGACCACGCGGATCGCCACGTCATCGAGGAGGAGCAGCGCGTCCGCGCCCACGTCGCGCGGGTGGAGTACTGGCGCCGCGCGGGGGATGCGGCGCGCGCGCTCCGGGCCCACGTGGCGTTGGGGAGGGCGGTCGACCGCGCAGGCTTCGCGCCCGGCACCCCCCTGCACCGGTTGGCCGCCGCGCTCGCATAGCGGGTGCGGTGTGAATGGCTCGACCACCGGGTGCGTCCGCCTGCAGGCACTCGCTGCGGCGCGATCGCCAGGGAGTGACGCATGTGGACGAGTCTCGTTGGAGCGTTGGCCCTCGGCGCCGAACCTGAAGGAGCTGCCCCCGCGAGCGACACGGTCGCGCCGGAGCCGGCGACCCCGGACCCCGAGCCGGCCGACCCGAAGGACGACGTCTGGCGCCGGCG
Organism: Myxococcota bacterium; assembly: GCA_044356535.1. GTDB lineage: Bacteria > Myxococcota_A > UBA796 > UBA796 > JACKER01. The sequence goes on along the minus strand of JBIKWC010000081.1, from coordinate 23,304 downwards.
CACCGGGTTCGCGGCGCTGGTGGGCTCCGAGGTCGTGAAGGACGACTTCGGCAACCGCCTCGGCGCCACGATGTACGGAGGCGAGGTGCGCCTGGGGGTCCAGCTCGACGACCACTTCGGCGTCCAGGTGCCACTCCACTTCTCGTACGGCGCCTTCAAGCAGATCGACGGCTCCGTGCTGGGTGTGCCCGCGGGCGCGACCGGGACGCTCTCCGCTACGGTCCTCGCCGACTACACCTGGAAGGACCGCCTGTTCGTCGGCGCGGGCGGCGGTGTGGTCGTACTCAACAACCCCACCGGCCCCGCCATCCACCTGCGCGCAGGCGGCTACCCCCTCGTCGGGCGGACGAAGAGCGGTGAGCGCCGCCGCGGCCTCTCGGTCGCGGGGGACCTGCGTCTCGTGTACGGGAAGGGCTTCAGCGCCACGATCCCGAGCGTGTCGATCGGCTTCGACTCGTTCTGACGGGTCGCTGCCCCGGCCAACACCGCGCGGTCGCGTCAGGCCCGATCGAACCGATCGAGCTCCATCACCTTCACCCAGGCGGCCACGAAGTCGCGCACGAGCCGCTCCTGGCCGTCCGCCGCTGCGTAGACCTCGGCGATGGCGCGCAGCTGGCTGTTCGACCCGAAGACCAGGTCCGCGACCGTGCCCGTCCACTCGATCCTGCCGGTCTTCCGGTTGCGTCCCTCCAGGACCCCGGGGCTCGTGGCCGACCGCACCCAGCGCCGCTCCATGGACAGGAGGTTCACGAAGAAGTCGTTCGTGAGCACCTCCGGGCGGGTGGTGAACACCCCGTGTGCGGCGCGACCCACGTTCGCGTTCAACACCCGGAGGCCACCCACCAGCACCGTCATCTCGGGAGCGGTCAGCGTGAGCAGGTTCGCGCGGTCCAGCAGGAGCTGCGCCACGGACCCCTCGAGGCCCGGCCGCACGTAGTTGCGGAACCCGTCGGCCTTCGGCTCGAGGACGGCGAACGACGCCGCGTCCGTCTGCGCCTCGGTGGCGTCGGTGCGCCCGGGGGTGAAGGGGACGACGACGTCGTGCCCGGCCTTCCGCGCGGCGGCTTCGATGGCGGCGGAGCCACCGAGCACGATCAGGTCCGCCAGCGAGACCTTCTTGCCGTCGGTCTGCGCGCCGTCGAACGCGAGCTTGACCGCTTCGAGGGTCGAGAGGACCTTGCCGAGCTCCTCCGGCTGGTTGACCGCCCACTCGCGCTGCGGCGCGAGGCGGATCCGGGCGCCGTTGGCGCCACCGCGCTTGTCACTGCCCCGGAACGTCGACGCCGACGCCCACGCCGTGGACACGAGCTGCGCCACGGACAACCCCGAGGCCAGGAGGCGAGCCTTCAGCGCGGCCACGTCCTGCGCGTCCACCAGCGGGTGGTCCACGGCGGGCACCGGGTCCTGCCAGATCAGGGCCTCCGCCGGTACCAGCTTGCCGAGGTACCGGGCGCGCGGGCCCATGTCGCGGTGGGTGAGCTTGAACCACGCCCGGGCGAACGCGTCGGCGAACGCGGCGGGGTCGTGGAGGAACCGGCGCGAGATCTGCTCGTAGGCCGGGTCCGCGCGGAGGGCGAGGTCAGCCGTCGTCATCATCGGGGCGTGGCGGCGGGCGGGGTCGTGGGCGTCGACCACCAGGGTCGCCGCGGCGGGGTCCGTGGGCTTCCACTGGTGGGCGCCGGCCGGGCTCTTCGTGAGCTCCCACTCGTAGCCGAAGAGGGTCTCGAAGTAGCCGTTGTCCCAGCGGGTGGGGTTGGGCTTCCAGGCCCCCTCGATGCCGCTGGTGATGGCATGGGCACCCACGCCCGTGCCGAAGCTGCTCGTCCAGCCGAGGCCCTGCTCCTCGATCCCCGCGCCCTCGGGCTCGCGCCCCACGTGGTGAGCCGGACCGGCGCCGTGGGCCTTCCCGAAGGTGTGGCCCCCCGCGATCAGCGCCACGGTCTCCTCGTCGTCCATCGCCATCCGCGCGAAGGTCTCGCGGATGTCCCGCGCCGACGCCCGCGGGTCCGGGTTGCCGTTCGGCCCCTCCGGGTTCACGTAGATCAGGCCCATCTGTACGGCGCCGAGGGGCTCGGCGAGCTCGCGATCGCCCGTGTAGCGCTCGTCACCGAGCCACTTCGTCTCCGGGCCCCAGTCGATGTCGTCTTCGGGCTCCCACAGGTCCGCGCGGCCCCCGGCGAACCCGAACGTGCGCAGCCCCATGGAGTCCAGCGCCACCGTGCCGGCCAGGATCATCAGGTCGGCCCAGGAGAGCTTGCTGCCGTACTTCTGCTTGATGGGCCACAGGAGGCGCCGCGCCTTGTCGAGGTTCCCGTTGTCCGGCCAGCTGTTCAGCGGGGCGAAGCGGTGCGCGCCCGTGCCGCCACCTCCCCGACCGTCGCTGATCCGGTAGGTCCCGGCGGAGTGCCAGGCCATCCGGATGAAGAAGGATCCGTAGTGCCCGTAGTCTGCGGGCCACCAGTCCTGCGAGTCGGTCATCAGCGCGTGGAGGTCGCGGACCACGGCGTCGAGGTCGAGGGTGCGGAAGGCCTCGGCGTAGTCGAACGACTCGCCCATGGGGTTGGAGCGCTCCGATTGCTGGTGGAGCATCTTGAGGTTGAGCTGGTGCGGCCACCAACTGGCGTTGGTCGGAGACGCGGACACGGTGTGGCTGCCGGTGAACGGACACTTCGATTCGGTCGACACAGACCCTCCAGAGGTTGCTGGCTTCACCGTAGTGCCGGAGGAACGTCGGTAGGAATACTTGTTTCCCATCGCCGCGATAGGCCCGGGCTATGCGCGGGAGGTCGACGCCTCCCCCCGCACGCCCAGCCGGGCGGGATACGGGCCCCACCGGAGGTCGCATGGCGTTGTCTGGTACGGCGCAGATCACGATGCCGCAGTTCCTGGCCCGCCACGCACCGCGCGGGGTCGAGGCAGCGGTCGCGGGTCCGGTTCCACTCGATCCCTTCCGCGCCTGGTTCGGCATCGACGGCGACGTCGTCCGGCGCGTGCTCACCGAGCTCGTGTCCCGCGGGGCCACGTTCGCGGACCTGTACTTCCAGCACAGCCGGTCGCTCCACGTCGGCCTCGAGGACAGCATCGTGTCCCGGGCCAGCACGAGCATCGACCAGGGCGTGGGCCTGCGCGTCGTGATCGGCGACCAGACCGGGTACGCGTTCACCGAGGACCTCACCGAGGCCTCGATGCGCGCGGCAGCCCGCACCGCCGCAACCATCGCCCACGAAGGCGGCCGCAACGTCCCCGTCGACTTCCGCGTACACCCGCCGTTCACCGGCCTCTACACGTTCGAGCGCCCCTGGTCCGCGATCGGCGTGGTCGACAAGCTGCCCTGGCTGCGCCGCATCGAGGCCCTCGTCCGCGCGAAGGACCCGTCGATCACCAAGGTCAGCGCGTCGTGGGGCGAGTCCGAGGAGCACGTCGTCATCGTCGATCTCGACGGCAACGTGAACGTCGACGTGCGGCCCATGATGCGGCTCGGCGTCAGCGTCACCGCCCGCCGCAACGGCGAGACCGTCACCAACAGCCACTCGGTCGCCGGCCGCCACGGGCCCGGCCACGTCACCGAGGCGCTGCTCCAGGGCCTCGTCGACGAGGCGGTCAAGCGCACGCTCATCCTGTTCGAGGCGAAGCGCCCGCCCGCCGGCGAGATGCCCGTCATCCTCGCCGCCGGGGCCTCGGGCATCCTGCTCCACGAGGCCATCGGCCACGGGATGGAGGCCGACTTCAACCGCAAGGGCGTGAGCGTCTACAGCACCATGCTCGACAAGGTCGTGGCCCCCGACTTCGTCACCGTCGTCGACTCCGGGCTGCACGCGAACGAACGCGGTGCGCTCGAGGTCGACGACGAGGGGGTCGAGGCCGAGCGCACCGTGCTCGTCGACAAGGGTGTCCTGCGCACCTACCTGCACGACCGCATCAGCGCCCGCCACTACGGCCTCGCGCGGTCCACGGGCTCCGGCCGCCGCGAGTCCTTCCGCCACGTGGTGATGCCGCGGATGCGCTGCACCTACATGGAGTCCGGTCCGCACCTGCCCGAGGACATCATCAAGAGCGTCAAGCGCGGCATCGTCGCCGAGACCTTCCTCAACGGCGAGGTCGCGATCGGCGCGGGCGACTTCACGTTCTACGTCAAGAACGGCTGGCTCGTCGAAGACGGGAAGATCACGGCCCCCATCAAGGACGTGAACATCATCGGCAACGGTCCGGAGGCGCTCCGGAACGTGACGATGGTGGGCAACGACAGCCGGCTCGACACCGGCGGCTGGACCTGCGGGAAAGACGGCCAGAGCGTGCCCGTCAGCCAGGGGATGCCCACGGTGCTCGTGTCCAGGCTGACGGTGGGAGGGACCGATGCGTGAGGTGAGTCAGGAGCTGCTCGAGCTTTCGGCCGACGCGATCCGCAGGGCGCGCGCCGCAGGCGCCCAGCATGCGGTCGCCAGCGCGTTCCGGAGCCGGGACGTCGGCACCACCTTCCGCGACGGCGCCGTCGAGACCGTGAAGGACGCCACGTCGCGGGGGCTGTCGCTGCGGCTGTACGTCGATGGTCGGTACTCGGCGCACGAGACCTCGGATCTGCGCTCCGGCTCGCTCGACGCCTTCATCGCCGAGGCCGTGGTCCTCACGCGCAGCCTCGAGCCCGATCCCGACCGCGTGATGGTCGACCCCGCGCTGCACCCCGTGGGCGCGCTGCCGGAGCTCGATCTCGACGACACCGAGATCGACGGCCTCACCCGCGATCGGCGCGTGGCCTGGCTGCAGGAGATGGACACCGCCGCGCACGGCGACGCCCGGGTGTTGTCCGCGACGAGCGACGTGGCCGACGGACACGAGGTGTACGCCTACGTCACCTCCACCGGGTTCTCCGGGGCGTACGCCACCTCCATGGTCTCGAACGTGTCCGTCGTCACCGTGAAGGACGACGAAGACAAGAAGCCCGAGGACTACGCCTGGTCGGCCGCCCGCCACGTGTCCGAGCTGCCGCCCGGCGGGTCGATCGCAGCGGAGGCCCTGACGCGCGCGCTCGATCGGCTCGGGGCCGTGAAGGGGCCGACCCGCAAGTCGATGATGGTGGTGGAGCCGCGGGCAGCGGTGTCGCTGGTGGCGCGGTTGATCGGCCCTGCCAGCGCACGCGCCGTGCAGCAGCACACCTCGATGTTCGCCGGGCGCGTGGGCGAACAGCTCGTGTCCGAGCACCTGACCCTCGTGGACGACCCCCTCCGCCCGCGCGCGCTCGGCTCCCGCCCGTTCGACGGCGAGGGCATGGCGAGCCACCGCCGCACGATCGTGGACCGCGGTGTCCTCCGGCAGCTCTACGTCGACACCTACTACGGGCGGAAGGCGGGGCTCACGCCGAACGGGGGCTCGGTCTCGAACCTCGTGCTCGAGGGGGGCAGCGCCCTCGACGCCGTCGGTTGGATGCGCGAGGTCGGCAACGGGGTCCTGGTGACGAGCTGGCTCGGCGGCAACGCAGACAGCACCACCGGAGACTTCTCCATGGGCTGCCGCGGCTTCCTGATCGAGAACGGCCAGCGCGGTCCCGCCGTCCAGGAGATGAACGTCACCGGCAACCTGCTGGAGCTGTTCCGCGGGCTGCGCGGCGTCGGGAACGACCCGTTCCGGTTCGCCTCCCTGCAGGCGCCCACGCTCGTGTTCGAGGGCGTGAGCTTCTCGGGCGCGTAGGCGCTACTCGAGGTCCGCGAGCGAGCTCACGCGGATCACCGGCAGGCGCTCCGAGCCCCCGCCCACCGACACCGTCAGGTCCGGGTCGAACGGATCGTACGGCGGCGCCACCTGGATCCCTCCCCCGATGCGGGCAGCCCCGCGCTGCTCGGGGAGGTCCACGATCCAGCCGGCCAGCACGTCGTTGCCCGCCACCGTGCCTTCGGTGCGGAACAGGCCGCGGTCGAGCTCGTCGTCGGCCAGGTGCTCTCCCTCGAATGGGTACGCGGTGTCGTCCGCCAGGGTCACCGTCCCCGAGAGCGCGGCGCCCTCCACGATCCCTTCGACCTGGACACCGTCGTCGCCCGCCACCGCGAACCGCTTGTCCACGAGGGAGCCGCGGAACCAGGACGCCACCGTGGCCCGGTCCCCCTGGCCGTCGCACACGTAGCCACCGACGAGCCCCCCTTCGACCACCACGCCCACGAACGCCTGCGGCGCCGGCGCCACGAACACCCCGTCCATCGGGCCAGCGCACCCCGCGAGCCCCAGCAGCCACGCCCTCGAACCCATGTGCGGACTCCCGCCGATCGGGTATCGTGAGACGGGTCGGGCGGAGGTCGCGTGTTCTGGTCGATGCTGGCCGCTTGTACGTCAGAGCCCGAACGCGAGGCGCCGCGCGCCCTCCCCTCGTGGACCGTGGCCGTGTTCATGAACGGCGACAACGACATCGAGCCCATGGTCCCGAAGGACCTCGACGAGCTCGAGCGCGCAGTCACCGACGACGTCCACGTCGTGGTGCAGGCCGACCGGATCCCCGGGTACACCGACGGGGACGGCGACTGGACGGGCACCCGCCGCTACGCGCTCACCGCCGACGCAGCGCCCGGCGTGGCCTCCGCTCCCGTGGCCGAGCTCGGGGAGGTCGACATGGGGTCGCCGGAGGCGCTGGCCGACTTCCTCGCGTGGGTCGTGGCCGAGCACCCGTCCGACCACCTCGCGCTCGTGATGTGGAACCACGGCGGCGGGTACTGGATCTCGTCGGACGACACCTCCGGCAGCCGCATCGACCTCACCCGCGGCGAGCTCGACGAAGCCCTGGCCGACACGGTCGCCGCCCGCGGCAAGCTCGACGTGCTCGCGTTCGACGCCTGCAACATGGGCCAGTGGGAGACCGCCTACTCGGTCGCCGACGAAGCGCAGGTGCTGGTGGCGTCGCAGGCCTGGGTCAACTTCCCCGGGTACGCCTATGACGTGGCGTTCCCCTCGCTCCCCGCCGACCCCACCGCCGCCGAGCTCGGCGACGCCCTGGCGCGCTCCGCGATCGACCCGAACGGCGGACACACCCACGCGGCGCTGGACCTCGAGGGGCTCGGGCCTCTGTCGCAGGCGGTCGACGACCTCGGCGGAGCGTGGCTCGCCATGCCGGACGGCCTCGGGGCGTTCGGCGATGTGCGCGAGGCGGCGCGGGGCCTGGACCGCCAGTGGGACGAGTACTGGCTCGACCTCGGGGACCTCGCCGACGGCGGAGCGCTGGTCGGAGACCCCGCCGTGGCCAGCGCTTCCGCGGCGGTGCGCGACCACCTCGACGAGATCGTCATCGGCCGCTACGGCGACGAACGCCACGCCTGGGCGTCGGGCCTGACCATCTTCACCGACACGTCCCGCGAGCGGTGGATCGACCAGTACGAGCGGGGCCCGTGGGCCGAGACCCGCTGGGACGAGCTCCTGGTCACGGCGCGGGACGCCGGGTTGTGAGGTGGGGTGCCCACGCGAGGGCACCCCGGGCAGGTCAGAACGTGTCCTGAACCCGGTTCGTGAGGTCGCACTGCGCGAGGGCGATCGCCTGGACGTAGACGGTGAGGCCGGCCGCCCCGCTGGGGACGAGCGTGGTGAGCGTGGCGCGCCCGTTGGCGTTGGTGGTGCGGGTGCCGGCGAAGCGTGCCCCCGCGCCCGAGAGCCCGGCGTTGAGGCCCGGACAACCCGGGACGGCCACGACGCCCGGCGCGAACGAGTAGTAGAACGAGTACGTGGTGCTCGGCAGCCCGTTCGTGATGGTCCACGTGTTGTTGACGCCGACGGTGCCGGGGTCTGCGCCCGTCAGGGTCACGCTCGGGACCCCGCTGCCGCCGCCGTACTCGACGGCTGCGATGTCGGTGCCCGGGGACCAGGTCTCGGTCGCGACCGTGACGTGCTGGACCATCGACGTGCCGGTGAGCTCGGGCGACAACACGATGGAGTTGTCGTTGCCGGCCTCGGCGCCGTAGGCGTACGAGTCGGACACGGAGCCCGAGGGGGACACCAGCGAGACGGTGTCGCCCGTGTTGTTGAGGCCGAGCGTGCTGGTGGAGGAGGTCTGGAAGATCACGCCCGGGAGATCGAGGCACCAGCGGGCCGCGTTGGGAGAGGTGCCGTCGAAGGTGGGGGTGCCACCACCGAACACCACGAGCGCCTGGTTCGGGGCGAGCACGGTCCCGGCGGAGATGGTGTGCCGGACGCCCGTGAGGTCGTTCACGGTGTACGAGGAGAGGTCGAGGTCCGTGGTCCCGGTGTTCACGATCTCCAAGAACTCGTCCTGAATCGTGTCGATGGTGCCATCGCAGTTCGCGTCGCCGGCGGCCGTGCCGGGATCGGCGAGGATTTCGTTGATGACGGGGTTGGCGAGCGCCGAGTCGACGAGGAGCGCGAGAGCGAGCATAGGACCTCCAAAAGGAGCCCGCTCGTAACGTCGATCCCTTGGGGAAGCCAGCGCAGCTGGAACCCGTCACGCAGTCGACACAGGGCGGCGGGTCACGCCTCGCCGACCGCCTGGGTCATGACGCTCGCGCCCCAACCGTCGTAGTCGCCGCCCAGCGGCAACACGAGGTCCAGGACCTGCTCCACGAACGTGTCGGCTGCGCCGTCGGCCAGCGACTCGTCGCGGTGGAACTCGAGCCGGACGCTGTCGTCTTCCGCCACCGGTGGGTCGACGCGGTACCCGGCCGCCGACAGCGCCTCCGCTGCGGTCTGCGCGGCTTCGGCGGTCGGGAACAACACCACGTGGTCGATCTCGCGGATGGCCGACGGGTCGTCGCCCTGCGCAGCGAACTGGACCAGGAGCCGCCGGTTCCAGATCGCCTGCCTCGCGTACGGGTCCGGGGCGAGGAGCTCGCGCAGGAGCTGCCACTCCGGGTCTGGCGCCACGGCGGTGCGGAGTGTGTACGGGCCCGGGTCCACCCCGGCGAGGGCGACGGTGACCGCGACGTCGGTGGTGTCGTCGGGGGCGTACGCGTAGAACACGAGCACGCCGTTCACCATCAGGCGACCGACCGGGATCGCGGACACCCCCTCCTCCAACGCAGGAACCACCACGTCCTCGAGCTCCCGCAGGGGTTCGAGTTCCACCGCGTCGCGCAGCCCGTCCTCCCGTGGGTGGAGCATCGCCACGCGCACCGTCACGAGCGCGCCACACCCCGCGACCGGCGCGTGGTCGGGCGCAGCGAGGTCCACCACGATCGAGGCGCGCCGCCCGTCGATGGCGGCCGGGTAGAAGTCGAAGTCCGCGGTCCACGGTCGGGTCACGCCGCCTCCCGCCCGAGCCTCCCACAGTTCAGGGGCACGTGCCCACGTCGACCGCGCCCGCGGCGGCGAAGCGCACGGGGTGCCCGCCGGTGAACGCGCCCGCGGCGAGCTCGTCCCACGTGACGCCGTCGGTCGAGCGGTAGAAGCGCTGGCGCTCGTACCACTGGTCCCAGCCGCCGTTCACCGCCACGTACGTGCCGTTCGGGCCCCGCGCGACAGCACCCACGGTGGGTCCGGACGCGGTGCCCCCGGCGGCGAGGTTCACGGTGAGCGGGTCGGTGGTCCACGCAGCGCCGTCGCTCGAGCGGAAGCGCACGGGCTGGCCCCCGACCTCGCCCCAGGTCTCGAACGCGGTCCCGGTGACGACGAGGCGGCCGGACACCGAGCCCCCGAGCTGCACCTCCACCCACGTGTCGCCGCTGTCGGTCGAGCGGCACGCCACGCCGTCTCCGCCCACCACCAACGCCACCCCGCCCTGCACTGCGAGCCCGCCCTCCCACTGCAGGGACCGGCCACACGCCGCGGGCCAGGTGGTCGGCCGCCGGAACGTGACGCCGCCGTCGTCCGACACGTTGAGGTCCGACGCGCCGCTGTCGAAGGCGACGAGGAACAGGCCCTCTCCGCCCCCGGTCCGCCGGGTGTTCCACTGCGCGGACTGCACGTCGCCCGCGGCGCCGAAGGTGGCTCCGCCGTCGGTCGACCGGTACGGGGGCCGCTCGGCCGCCAGGAACACGCCGTCGTCGTAGAACACGCCCGCGAAGGTGTGGCCGCCCAACACCTCGGAGAACACCGCCTCGCCGCTTCCCAGCCGCCGGATCGAGCCCGGGAACCCCCACCCGAACGTGGCCACGAAGGCGTCGTCGCCGAACGTGATGCCCCGGCCGGCGCCAGGGTCGTGGTCGCAGTCGCCGTCGACGAAGCAGCGGAAGGTGTCGTCGTCGCTGGCGTCGACGGGCCAGGTGCGGCCGTCGTCACACGAGACCGCCAGGCGCCCGCGGTCGCCCTGGAGCACGAACACCACGGGCGGCGGGGCCTCTGCCGTGTGGTTCGCAGACCCGGAGTGGACGTGGGACACACCCGTGGGTTCGATCGACGTGGAGTCGGTCGACGCGGAGTGGACGGGCCCGGTGGGGTCCGTGGTGGGGTCCTTCCCGGCCGGGGCCCCTCCGTCGCAGCCGAGCAACGCGGCCGCGATCAAGCCAGGATCCCCGGCAACACGCCCGTGCAGTCGAGGGTCCCGCCGTCGGTCCGCGCCAGGGACGAGAGCCCGAACCGATCGATCTCGAGGCCCATGGCCCGCCCGAGCGTGGTGAGGAGCTGCTGGTGTGGCCGCCCGATCCGCGTCTCGGCCCAGCCCTCGCCGAGGAGCGTGGCCGGCGCGTAGCGGACCAGCCGCCCGGACCGCAGGACGTTGGTGCCACCGGCCAGCACGACCGGGAGGTCGTCGAACGTGTGGTGTCCCGTCGACAGCTCGTTGCACCAGACCACGAGCGTGTTGTCGAGCATGGTGCCCGAGCCCTCGGCGATGCCGTCGAGGCGGTCGAGGAGCCGCGCGAGCCGCTGCGCGTGCCACTCGTGGTAGGTCGTCATGACCTCGTAGGCGGTCGGATCGGTCGTGGTGTTGTGGGCGAAGTCGTTGTGCAGGTCGCCGGGCGGCGCCCCGACCGTGGCGTTGAACAACGTGTCCATGCGCAGGGTGAGGACATCGGTGAGCCCACAGGAGAACGCGGCGACGGCCAGATCCTGGAAGGCCTCGGTGCGCTCCTGCGGGTACCCGGCGTCGCCCCACGGCAACGTGAACGACGGCCGGGGGGGCAGCTCGCACTCGAGCGACGCGAGCACCTCGAGCCGGCCCGCGAGCTCGTCCAGGAGGTCGCGGTGCTGGGTGAGCTTGGAGCGGTCCTCCGCGGAGAGCCTGGGGATCAGGGCGTCGTAGCGCGCCCGCGCCGCAGCGAGGACCCGCGCCTGGTTGCGGCCCACGATCTCCCCCGTCGGGGTGACGGTGCCCACGACCCCGCCGAACACGCGATCGAAGGCGGACACCGGGTCCCCTTCGTAGGGGAGCGGCTGGCCGAGGTCGTCGTAGTTCACGGACCAGCCGCCGACCGCCCACTCGAGCGTGCGGAACGGGGTGCTGCGGCTCGCGCCCACGACCTGGTCGATCGACGGGCCGTCCGGGCGCCCGATCGAGCCGTAGATCGGCGTCATCGTGCGGCCGGTGAGGAGGGAGGCGTGCCCCTCCTCGTGTTCGTTGTGCTGCGTGACGATGCCGCAGCCGTTGCCGAGCCCGTCGAGCACGAGCAGCTTGCGCGCGTGGGCCTGCAGCGGCGCCAGGATCTGGCTCCAGTCGGAGCCGCGGAGCGTGGCGAGGTCGAGCGTGAAGTCCTGGTCCTCGCCCTGGCCTCCGGGCCGCAGCTTCCAGCGGTCGTACGTGGTGCCGTGACTCGTGACGTAGAACAGGATGCGGCGGGCCGGAGCGGGCGCTGCCCCACGTGCGAGGGAAGGGAGCGTCAACCCGGCGGCGGACAGCCCGAGGGCCTGGAGCAGTTGGCGACGGTTCACGGCGACACTCCGAAGGCGCGGGTGCGGAAGGTCTCGGTGCGGGCGAGGCCGACGAGGAGCTCGCGGACATCGCCGCCGCTCGCGTAGAACGACGCTGCGAGCGGCGCGAGCTCGGCGTCGTCGCCGGTGACCTCGGTGCGTCCGAGGCCGTAGCGCAGCCACTGGGTCGTGTAGCACCCGTGGACATCGGGCGAGTCGGCGAGCAGGCGCGACAGCTCGAGCGCGCCGTCGTACTTCACGCCGTCGAGGTCACCGGACGCGAGCTCGCTCGTGGCGTCCACGGCGAACCCACCGTCGCGCTCCCGGAAGGAGCCGATGGCGTCGTAGTGCTCGAGGCCCATCCCGATGCCGTCGATCGACAGGTGGCACGACGCGCAGACCGGGTTCGTGAGGTGGGCCTCGTATCGTTCGCGGTTGGTGCGCGGGTCCCCTGCGCCGACCTCGGTCACCGAGGTGTCGATGTCGGGGGGAGGTGGCGGCGGCGGGTCGCACAGGAGCCGCTCCAGCACGAAGATCCCGCGCTTGACCGGGGACGGGTTCACGGCGTGGGAGGTCGCGGTGAGCCAGCCGGCGCGGGTCAGCACCCCCGCCCGCTCTGCAGCCGGCAACACGCCAGCGTCGGGCGCCACCCCGTAGACGGCGGCGAGCGCGGGGTCCCCGGCGAACGAGGGGTCGAGGAGGAGCGCCGCCAGGGTGCCCTCGCCGTCGAACACCACGCGCTCGACGAAGGACTCGAGCTCGTCGCGCATGGCTCCGCGGAGCGCCTCGTCCCACTGCGGGTAGGTCGCGGGGTCGGGGGCCGACCGGCCGAGCCGATCCACGTCGAGCCAGGACCGATGGAACTCCGCGACCGCCCGCCGCGAGCGGGGGTCGTCTGCCAGGCGCCGCGCCTGCGCCTCGACGCCGTCCGCCGTGTCGAGCGCGCCGGACGCAGCTGCGTTCAGGAGCTCGTCGTCGGGGGGACCCGCCCAGAGGAGATAGGAGAGCCGCGCCGCCAGTGCGTACGGATCGAGGGGCACGCGCTCACCGGGTGCCGCCTCGCCCACCTCGGGCAGGAACAGGAAGTCCGGAGACATCAACACGGTCTGGATGGTGACCTGCACGGCGGCGCCGTAGTCCCCGTCCTCGGCGTACACCTCCAGCAGGAGCTCCTCGAAGCCCGCCTGCTCGTCGGCGGACAGGGGCCGGCGGAAGGCCCGGCGGCCGAAGTCTTCGACGAACGCCGCAGCGCACGACTCCGGGTCCGCGCCACCGTCCGGGGCGCAGGGCAACCACGACGGGGTCTCCCAGGCGGCGGCGGCCACCCGGTTGGCCGCGCCGAGCCACGCTTCGACGACGAGCGCGGACGGAACCTGGGCGATCGCCTGGTTGTCGAACCCGTGGGACTCGGGGTCCACCGGGAGGCCCTGCGCCGGGATCACCGCGCCCGGGAACAGGTCCTGGACGGTGTGATCGTACCAGCTGGCCGACAGGCGGCGCACGGTGTCCGCCGGCGCCACCAGGGGTTCGGGTTCGGGGACCACCGGGGGATCACCCGGGCCACCGCCGGGTCCGGAGGGACCGCCGCACCCAGCCAGGAGGGAGAGGGAAAGCACGATTCGCGCCCGCATGCGGACCTCGCTGAGACAGCAGTCTAAACCAAGGTGGGCCGCCGCGTGCGCGGTGCGGTAGGATCGCGTTAATGGGCGCGGTTCGCGGAGGTTCGATGTCTAGGCTCGCTGCTGGTCTGGTCTTCCTGGGTGCGTGCTCCGAGTACACCGTGAAGGAGATCATCGATCCTCCGGTCATCTCCGTCGACCCGACCGCCATCGACTTCGGCGTCATCGGCATGGGCGAGGTCGCGGAGCGGCCCTTCACCGTCACGAATCTGGGCGAAGCACCGCTCGAGCTCGGCACGTTGACCATCGACCCGGGCTTCGAGCTCGGCACCGACCCCTCCGGCGTCACGCTCGCCGAAGGCGAAGTGGCCGAGGGCACCGTCCGGTACACGTCCGTGTTCGGTCCCCCGCTCTATGGTCGGGTGTTGTTGCCCAGCAACGACGAGGTCACGCCCGAGGCCCAGATCGATCTCCGGGGCATCCCTGGGCTCCCCGAGCTCCAGATCACGCCGAACCCGGTCGAGTTCGGCACGGTCGAGGTCAACGAGGAGGCCACGGTCGAAGTCACCATGACGAACGTCGGCTCCGAGCCCCTCGACGTGCTCGACGCCCGCGTCTCCGACCCGTTCTTCATGGGCCAGCTCAACCCGATCACCATCCCACCCGGCGACTCCCGGTCGGTCATCATCCACTTCTCCCCGCCCGAGCCCATCGAGTACACCGAGCTCCTCGTGTTCGATGTCGCCGGCATCGGCGAGGCGCCGGTCGAGCTGCACGGCTTCGGGAACTCCACGCCCACCGCCCTCTGCGAAGCAGATCCGGTGAACCCGATCATCCCGCGCGAGAACACCCGCCTGATCGGGAGCGGTTCGACCGACCCCGCCGGGCGGCCCCTCGACTACGAGTGGATCCTGCTCGACCAGCCGAACCGGTCGAGCGCCGTCATCCGCCAGGAGCGCCAGGCCGAAGCGAACATCGACCCCGACGAGCTCGGCCGCTACAAGGCAAAGCTCACCGTCACGAACGACCTCGGCGCCTCCGACAGCTGCACGGTCGAGTTCGAAGCCGTGGGCGACAAGCCCGAGGCGCAGTGTTCGGCCAACCCGAACCCCGCCGAGGCGCTCCGCGACCAGGTCACCTTCTCGGGCCGCGGCTCGACCGACCCGGGCGGCACCGCCCTCACCTACCGCTGGACGCTGCGCTCCCAGCCGGCTGGCTCCTCGGCCACCATGCCGAACGGCCGGGCGTCCGACTCCGACCGCACGGGCTTCGTGGCCGACCAGGCCGGTACGTACGTCGCGCGCCTCGTCGTCACCAACACCTCGGGCGTCGAGTCCGACCCGTGTGACGTGACCCTCGATGTGGTGCCCGGTGAGGACCTGTGGGTCGAGATGTTCTGGTCGCAGAGCGGCGAGGACATGGACCTGCACCTCGTCCGCGAGACCGGCAACCTGAACACGAACCAGGACTGCTACTACGGGAACTGCATCCGTGGCGGCCTGAACTGGGGCCCCGCGGGCGTCGACGGCAACCCGAGCCTCGACCTCGACGACGTGCCCGGCCGCGGGCCGGAGAACATCAACATCTCGACGCCCGAGGACGTGATCTACCACGTGTGGGTCCACGACTTCCCGTCCAGCCGCCGCACCTCCGCCACCGACGTGACGGTCAACGTGTACCTCGGCGGCATCCTGGCCTTCACCGACACCCGCGCCATCTCCGGCGAAGACGACGAGGTCGAGTTCGCGGAGATCGACTGGGCCAACGCCACGGTGAACCGGGTCCCCTGATCGGGCAGGAGAGGCCGCTGGTTGCGGCGCGAACGCGAGGGTACAGGGGGCGCCATGACCACCCCGACCCTCGACGAACACGTCACCACCCGCCTCGCGCGCTTCGCGTTCACCACCGCCTCCCGCCGCGATCCGGCCGGGGTGCTGCGCGTGCCACCCGAGTTCGTCGCCGAGCAGGGCCAGCACGTCCGCATCATCGACGTCCGGGCCGCGGACGAGCTCGGCGGGCTGCTGGGCCACATCCCCGCCGTGACCCACGTGCCGCTCGAGCAGCTGGGCAGGGTGTCCGGCGCCCTTTCGCCCGCCACGCTCCTGGTCGTGGTCTCCAACACCGGAGACCGCGCCGGCGTCGCCGCGCGCTACCTCGAATCGCTCGGGATGAAGCACGTGGCCGCGATGGACGGCGGGATGGCGGCCTGGAAGAAGCTCGGCTTCTCCACCCCGCGCGATCCCACCACCGTGCGGTGGGAGGTCGTCGTGTTGCCGCCGGGCGTCGGGCGGAACGGCAAGCCCCTCCAGGCCGTCACCAAGGGCACGAAGCTGACCGAGGCCCAGATCCTGGAACACGTGGGCGACCCGGGGTCGGTCCGCTGGGTGAAGCTCGCGGCGTTCCTGCTGCACGGCAAGCGCTCGTGTGTCGACGGCCGCGACGACCACGGCGTCATCGGCACCCCGGGCGGCGACGCCGGCGAGTTCCTGCTGGCGCTGTCGGCGGCCGAGGAGGTCCGCGGCGCGCCCTTCACCGACGCCGAGGTGGCGCGGGCGTTGATGGCCCACATCGACACGTTCGGCCGCTTCTACATGCACTCCGACATCCACGCCATGAACCACCTGATCGTGGAGGGGTTCCGCAAGGACGAGCGCATCACCCCGCACCTCGGCCGGGTGTTCGAGGCCCTGGAGTGGCGCAAGTTCCTGGAGAGCCCGCCCGAGCACCTCCGGCCCGCCCTGCTCGAGCACCTGGTGAAGCCCACCAACCTCGGCTGTGGGCACCTGAAGTTCGCCCTCACGAAAGACGGCTACGACGTGCGTCCGGGCCTCGGGGCCGCGTTCCTGCGCGCGTTCCACGAGCTGCGCTGGGGGGGCGCCCCCGAGCTCGAGTACGTCATCCTGGGCGGAGACCACGTCGAGGGCGCGGTCGTCGAGGTCGTGCTGGAGGGAGACCTCCACTCGTACACCCGGATCCCGCTCGTGTCTCCGCAGGTGGACGGCCTGCAGATGTTCGTCGCGCACCCGCAGGTCACCGCCCACCTCCGGCGGGAGACGGCCTCGTTCCTGGTGGAGCTCGGCGTGGTTCCCACCGATCGGCGGGAGGCGCTGGAGTCGCTCCTGGTGGGCCGCGGGCAGCGCCAGCTCGAAGCCACCTTGTCCCAGCTCGCGAAGGGGCTGCCGGTCTTCCGCGTCACGTTCCGCGACGGCGTGCCGGCGGTGGAGACGCTCGGCGTGGTGTGAGCCGGGTCACCCTCCGTCGACGGAGCCCACGACATGATCGTCGCCTGCCCCTCGTGCGCCGCCAGCACCGCGGTCCCGGAAGACCTGCAGACCCCCACGTTCCCGTGTTCGGGCTGCGGAGAGCCCCTCCGCACCCAGGCCATCGTGGGCGAGGCCGTGGTCTCGGCGGACGCGTTCGTCACGGGCCTGGAGGCGGTCTTCGCGGGGAAGGCCTCCACGCTCGCTGCCCCCAGGGACGCGCGCCCCTCCCCGTCGCGGGCGGGCCAGTGTCTGCGGTGCAAGCGCCCGATCGAGGTCACGATGGACCTCCGGATCCACCAGCTCACGTGTGCGGAGTGTGGCTGCGTGCAGCCCGTCGCGGCCCACGTGAGCGATGTCGAGCGGATGCAGATCGATCAGCAGCGCCAGATTGCGGAGAACGAAGCCCTGAAGGCCCTGCGGGCGGAGGGGACCTCGTGCCCCGGGTGCGGCGGCCACGTCCCGGTCGGGGCGACGGGGGTGCAGGCGACCTGCGGCTTCTGCGGCGCGGTGGTGGTGTTGTCGGGCCTCGTCGGCGAGGACGCGCTGGCCCGCGAGCGCCTGGGCACCGGGGTACGCGCCGCCATCGACGAAGCGCGCAGCCGCCAGGAGCGCCGCTCCTCCTGGGTCACTGCGCTGGTGGTGGGCGGGATCGTGGCGCTGGTGGTGGTGGGGTTGACCGGCGCCGCCGTGGTGAGCGCGGTGGGAGCCCTGTTCGCCGCGCTCCGCTGAACGCACCTGCGTGGTCAGCGCGGCTCCCGGAGCATGCAACCGCCGCCCGCCTCCATCGGCCGGCACGTCCACTGCTCGCCGGGCGCTGCGCGGTCGAGCCCGAGGAGGGCCCCGGTGGCGTCGGTCGCCACGAGCTCGCAGTTGTCGCCGCCCGGATCGACCCAGGTGGTGCCTGCCGCCAGCGGGACCTCGGTCTCGCCGCAGGTGAGCCGGATCCACGGCAGACCCGCCTCCACCTCGATCGCAGCGAGGTCGCAGCGAGCCACGCCCCCGGTCCGGGTACACGCCACCGTCCAGTCTCGCAGCGGAGCTTCCAGGCACCCCGCCGTCTCGAACACGTCGCCGGGGGCGAGGTGCACCACCCGCCCGCCGTCCGTACAGGGGAGCCACACGTCGGCCGGCGCCTCCCCCTCCCACCGCAGCGCGCCCGGGTGGAGCTCGAAGGTCAGCGGCCCGAGGTTCGCGAGGTAGCAGCCGCCAGCGTCGGTCGAGAGGAGCTCGATCGGCAACACGACCGGGAGCGGGCCCGGCGCCGGGGTGGCGACCACGGCGAGCGCGGCGAAGGGGAACCGGAACATCGACCCACCCTACCCGACCGACGGCGTTAGGTGGCGGCATGTGGTGGGCCGGAGCAGCGTTCGCGACCGAGTTCGGGGTGGTGGAGGTCCGCCACCACGACCCCGGCGCGGGTGTGTTGCTGCCCACGGTCGTGTTGATCCACGGGTACGGCTCCACCCCCGAAGACATCGTCCACGTCTACGACGGGTACCCCGGGCCCCTGCGCGTGCTCGCCCTGCGCGGCCCGGCCCCGATCGGCGACGGCTACACCTGGTACGATCTCCCGGGTCGACCCGAGGTGTTCCCCGGCGACCGCGAGACCGAGTTCCGGCAGCGCGCACTCGAGCTCGGCGGGTTCCTCGAGGCGCTCGCCGCGAAGGAGCCCCTGGCCGCGCCGCCCGTGATCGCCGGCTTCTCCCAGGGCGGGATGACCGCGTTCCTCGTGGCTGCGCGCGCGCCGGAGCTCGTGTCGGGCGCCATCCCCATGGGCGGCAACCTCCCGGTGACGCTGGTCCCTGCAGCGCTCGCGCCAGCGGTGCCCGTGCGGGCGCTCCACGGCGCCACCGACCTCCGCGTCCCCGTCGCGACCGCCCAGGAGACCGTGGCGGCCTTCGTCGCACGCGGGGGGGACGCCACCCTCGAGACCTTCCCCGACGTGGGGCACACCATCTCGCCCGAGATGCGCGCCCGGTTGTGGACCCTCACCGCGACCCTCACGGGTCCGACGCCGTGAGCGCGCTCCCCGCCCTGCTGCTGCTCGGGGGCTGCGCCGCCGGCGACGTCGTAGCGCTCGAAGGCTGGGGCGACGGCGACGCCGACGTGGTCGACACCGCACCGCCCGACGACGACCCGGTGGAGCCCGAGCCCGCCGGCTCCGGCTGCACCGTCACCCCGTCGAGCGTCCGCTGTGGGCACCGCACCTTCGAGCTCGATCCCGGACCGCTGGACGCTGCGCGGGCCGTCCACGTCGCGGTCCCGCCCGGTCCTCCACCCGCGGGGGGCTGGCCCGTCGCGTTCGCGTTCCAGGGCTCGTTCTTCGGGGCCGAGCTGTTCTTCGAGGGCGACGAAGGGGATCCGTTCGGCGGCCTGCACCAGGCGCGGGTCGTGGAGGGGCTCCTGGCGGGTGGGTTCGCCGTGCTCGCGCCCGAAACCCACCTCGGCGGCGACACGTTCTGGGACACGAACGTCCCGCCGTACTCGTTCGCCTGGACCACGTCCCCCGATCACCGCCTGATGGTCGCGATCTTCGACGCCCTCGACGCCGGCGACCTCGGCCCCCTCGATCCCGACCGGCTCGTGGCGTTCGGCATCTCGTCGGGCGGCTACATGACGAGCCGGATGGCGCAGGCGTACCCCGGGCGGTTCCGCGCGCTGGCCATCCACTCCGCGGCCTGGGCCACCTGCAGCGGCGCGCTCTGTGTCGTCCCCCGGCTCCCTGCGGGCCACCCGCCCACGCTGTTCCTCCACGGCGAAGACGACCTCGTGGTGCCGATGCGCACCGCCGAGGGCTACGAGCGCGATCTGCGCGCCCAGGGCACCGCCACCGACTTCGTGAGCGACCCCCAGGTGGGCCACGCCTGGCTCCCCGCGGCGCCCGGCGCGATCGGGGACTGGTTCACGACCCCCTGACTATGCCCCGTGTGCGGATTGATCCGGTCGCCATGCGGCGTCTCGCAGCGCGGCTGGCGCGCGCTCAGTTCGCCGCGCACCGATGAGTCGCGGCCACCTCGGCCGCGGATCCGAGCGCGACGCGGTCATGGTTCCGCCGATTGTGGCCACGCCCCCTGCCGGCGCTCCGCGATGTTCGGAACGATCGAGTCGGGGCGCGCACCAACTGGTCTCGCAGGCTCCGGCGACCAGCAAAGCACCTGCGTTGCCGCCCACCGGCTCAACTGGGCCGCCAGCTTGTAGGAGTTCGACCTCGAGTTCGACCTCAGCTCGAGCCAACACTCGACCTCCGACCTCGAGTTCGCCCTCGCCCTCGCCCTCGAGTTCGACCTCGAGTTCGACCTCGACCTCGACCTTCGACCTTCGACCTCGAGTTCGACCTCGGCCTCGACCGCCGGCTCGACTCCTGCGCGGGGCGCAGTGCCTCCAGGCTCCCCTCCGCAGGCGGGGCCGGGTAGGTGGGGGCGATGAACCTCGCAGACTGCATCCCCGAGACCGGGTTCCGCTCCGACGACGAAGCCCTGGACGCGTTCCTCGGGTGGGTCGCCGACCGCGGCCTCACGCTGCACCCCCACCAGGAGGAGGCCATCCTCGAGGTGTTCGCGGGCAACCACGTCGTGCTCGACACCCCCACCGGCTCGGGGAAGTCGCTGGTGGCCACCGCGCTGCACTTCCGCACCTTCGCGTTCGTCGGGAAGGCCGTGTACACAGCGCCGATCAAGGCGCTCGTGAGCGAGAAGTTCTTCGAGCTCTGCAAGGTGTTCGGGGCCGAACACGTGGGGCTCGCCACCGGCGACGGCGCGGTCAACGCCGACGCCCCCATCCTGTGTTGCACCGCCGAGATCCTGGCGGACCTCGCCCTGCGCGAAGGCGCCGGCGCCAAGGCCACGAGCGTGGTGATGGACGAGTTCCACTACTACGGCGACAAGGACCGCGGCTCCGCGTGGCAGATCCCGCTGCTCACCCTGCCGAACACGCAGTTCCTGCTGATGTCGGCGACCCTCGGCGACACGACCCGCATCCGCGACGACCTCGAGTCCCGCACGGCGCGCAAGGTGTCGCTGGTCCACGGCACCTGGCGCCCGGTCCCGCTCGAGTTCTCGTGGTCGGTCACGCCGCTCCACGAGGAGCTCCAGGAGCTCACCCGCACCGGCCGGAGCCCGGTCTACGTCGTGCACTTCACGCAGAACGCCGCGACCGAGACCGCGCAAGCGCTCATGAGCATCGACTGGTGCACCAAGGAGCAGAAGCAGGCCATCGCGCAGGCGATCAAGGGGTTCTCGTTCTCGTCGCCGTTCGGCGCCACCCTCAAGCGGTTCGTGCTGCACGGGGTGGGCCTGCACCACGCGGGGCTCCTGCCCCGATACCGCCTGCTGGTCGAGAAGCTCGCGCAGCAGGGCCTCCTCGAGCTCATCTGCGGCACCGACACCCTCGGCGTCGGCATCAACGTCCCCATCCGCACCGTGTTGTTCACGCGGCTGTGCAAGTTCGACGGCGAGAAGGTCGTGATCCTGCCGGTCCGCGACTTCCGCCAGATCTCGGGGCGCGCGGGCCGCGCCGGCTTCGACACCAAGGGCTGGGTGGTGGTGCAGGCGCCCGAACACGTCATCGACAACGCGCGCATCGACCGGATCGCCGACGACAAGAAGCGCAAGCGCACCCAGCGCGCCCAGCCGCCCACCTTCGGGTACAAACACTGGGACGAGTCCACGTTCAAGGGTCTGGTCGAGAAGCCGCCCGAGACGCTCGAGTCGCGGTTCACCGTGGACCACGGCAAGCTCCTGTCGGTCCTCAAACACGCCGAGGAGACGAAAGGCGACGCCACGCTCGGGGTCGCCGACCTCGTGTCCCTGGTGCGCACGAGCCACGCGACCGCCGCCCAGAAGGCAGCCCTCGAGGTCAAGATCGCGGCGCTGCTCGATCACCTCGCCTCCGCCGCCCTGATCCAGCGCGACGGAGACCGGATCTCGCTCGACCCCACCCTCCCCCACGACTTCTCCCTGCACCACGCGTTGTCCGTGTTCCTCGTGGCCGCGCTCACCACGCTGAACCCCGCGTCCCCGACCCACGCGTTGTCGGTGGTCACCTGGGTGGAGGCCATCCTCGAGGACCCGCGCGCCGTGCTCCAACGCCAGGTCGCGCGCGAGAAGGACCGCGTGATCGGCGAGCTGAAGATCGCCGGCGTCCCGTACGAGGAGCGCATGGAGAAGCTCGACGAGGTGTCGTGGCCCAAGCCCGAGGCCGAGGCGCTGACGAGCTTCTTCCACGCGTACCGCGCGCAGCACCCCTGGGTCGGGGAGGACGCCCTGCACCCCAAGAGCGTGGTCCGCGAGCTGCTCGAGACGTACGCGAGCTTCGGCGGCTACGTGAAGGACCTGGGGCTGCAGCGCTCCGAAGGCGTCTTGCTCCGCTACATCCACGACGCGTGGCGGGTCCTCGACCGCACCATCCCCGCCGAGCACCGCACCGAACAGGTCCTCGAGAACACGGCCACGCTGCGCGCGATGCTGGCCCGCGTGGACTCGTCGCTCCTGACCGAGTGGGAGCGGCTGCTGAAGGGCATCGAAGGCGTCGCGGCCCCCGAAGAGAAGCGCGACATCAGCGAAGACAAGCGCGCGTTCGCCGCCCGGGTGCGGGCCGAGCTGCACGCCGTGGTCCGCGCCCTGGCCGCCGGCGACTGGGAGGAGGCCGCGCACTGCCTGCACCCCGGGGAGGAGCGCCCCGAAGAGAAGGCGCTCGAGGCCGCGATGGCGCCGCTGCTCGCAGAGTACGGGGCCCTCGGCTTCGACCACCGCGCCCGCCAGGCCACCAACACCCAGCTCGTGCAGACGGGGCGCCACCAGTGGACGGTGAGCCAGCGGCTGTGGCCGAAGGACCAGGGCTCGACCCAGACGTACCGGGTGGACGGCTGGCAGGACGAGGAGGTCGAGGCCACCTTCCACCTCACCGGCACCGTCGACCTGCGCGAGGACACCGACCCCGAGGGCCCGATCGTGCGGTTCACCGCCCTGGGCTGAGGTAGGCTCCCCTCCGGAGGTCCCGTGCCCGCTGCGTTCCAGCAGATCCTCGTCCCCATCGACCTCTCCGACCCCGACCCTGCGTCGCTCGAAAAGGCGCTGTCGCTCGCGCCGGGGCCCGACCGGGTGCACGTGGTGAACGTGCTCGCGCCCACGGAGCTGTCGCCGATGGCCCCGGACCCCTCCGTGAAGCTGGCGACCCAGCGCGCGGAGCTCCGCGAGTGGCTGGCGGCGCAGGGGTTCCCGTCCGAGGTGCGCACCCACGTCACCGTGGCGGTGGTCGCAGCGAACGCGATCTGTGAGCTCGCTGCCTCCACGCGGGTGGACCTCGTCGTCATCGCCTCCCACGGGCGGACGGGCCTCCGCCGCCTGCTCCTCGGCTCGGTGGCCGAGCAGGTGGTGCGTTCGGCGCCGTGTGCGGTCCTGGTGCTCCGGCACACGGGCGCGGGCTGAATTCCGTGTGTGGGTCAGGGGCGCCGCCCCCGACACCCCCGCGGAGGACCAGTCCCCCGCACCCCCTGCCAGGGGGCGCTCCCCCCTGGACCCCCCGCGTACCGAACCTGGTCGAACCTGGATCAATTGATCCTCGCTCGCGCTTGGCACGAGCGAAGCTCAATTTTCGTGTCTGTCGTGTGGGTCAGGGGCGCCGCCCCCGACACCCCCGCGGAGGACCCCTCCCCCCCCCCC
>JBIKWC010000346.1:0-7293 GCA_044356535.1 Myxococcota bacterium | reverse complement strand
CGAGCCAGCGTCCGACGGAGACCCGCTGGCTGTCGATTGCGACGACACCGACACCACCTTCGGGCCCTCGGCGCCGGAGGCCGACGACGGCCTCGACCAGGACTGCGACGGCCTCCGCGACGAAGGCCTGTGGTCTGCGGGCACGCTGCTCGTGACGGAGCTCCTGGAGAACCCGCGCCGCAGCGTGGACGCCGAGGGACGCTGGCTCGAGCTCGTGAACGTGTCCGACGGCGACGTGTTCCTCGGCGAGCTCACGGTCGGCGTGGGCGTGGACGCCACGGAGCTCGGCCCCACCTGGCTCGCCCCCGGTGACGTGGCCGTGTTGTGCACCAACGCCGACCCCGCCCAGAACGGAGGCCTCGCGTGCACGGAGGTCATCGCGTGGTCCCAATCCGCGCCCGCAGACGTTCACGTGAGCGTCACCGCCACGGGCTTCGAGGTCGACCACGTCCCCCTGGTCTCGTTCTCGGTGCCCAACGGCGCCACCCGCGAGCTCCGGGCCAACCGGTTCGATCCGGTGTCGAACGACGCCAACGCCAGCTGGTGTACGGCGCTCGACGTCTACGGCGCCGGCGACAAGGGCACTCCGGGCTCCGCTGTCCCGTCCTGTCCCTAGGCGCGCGGTTTCCGGGTGTTCCGCGGGTGGAACCGCTCGTGCATCGCCAGCAGCCGCGTCCGCGTGACGTGGGTGTAGATCTGGGTGGTGCCGATGTCCGCGTGCCCGAGCATCGCCTGCAGCGAACGCAGGTCGACGCCGTGCTCCAGGAGGTGCGTCGCGAACGAGTGCCGCAGCACGTGGGGACTGACCTTGCCGCGGATCCCCGCCCGGCGCCCGTAGGCCTCCAGGCGCATCCAGAAGTTCTGCCGGGTCATCTTCCGGCCCCGGCGGTTCAGGAACACGTGGGGCTGACGGCCCTGGGGATCGGCCAGCGGCCGGGCTTCCCGGAGGTACCGGACGATCCACGCCAGCGCCTGCTCCCCGATGGGCACCAGGCGCTCCTTGTCCCCTTTCCCCCGGATCCGCAGGATCCCGGTCTCGGCGTCCACCGCCGACAACGGCAGCCCCACCAGCTCGCTGACCCGGAGCCCGGAGGCGTACAACACCTCGAGCATCGCGCGGTCGCGCAGCCCCAGCGGGTCCCCCAGGGCCGGCGCCTCCAGCAGCGCCTCCACCTGGCCCTCCGAGAACACCACCGGCAGCGGCGCCGGGAACTTCGGAGCGCGCAACAGTGCGCTCGGATCGCCTGCGATCAAGTGCTCCTTCAGGAGGTACTTGAAGAACATCCGGAGGGTGGTCCGGCTGCGTGCGATCGACCGGAGACCGAGCCCCTCGGCGTCCAGGTACACGAGGTAGTCCGACAGGTGCTCGCGGGTGAACGCGTCGGTGTCGGGGAGTCCCCTGCCCTTCGCCCACTCCGCGAACCGCCGCAGGTCGCGACCGTACGATTCGACCGTGTTGTCCGAGCGATTCCGCTCGACCTTCAGGTAGTACGTGAACCCCTCCAGGGCCTCGTCGAGCGCGGGCACTCCCCTACCCCATCCCCTTGAGGTGGTACAGGAGCTCCAGCGCCATTCGCGGCGTCAACGCGTCTGGATCCGTCGCCTTCAAGAGCTCGCGGACCGGATCCGGGGGCGGCGGCGCAGCGGGAGCGCGGGGAGCGCCGAACAGGGCGAGCTGCTGGCGGTCTCCTCCGTCGGTCGGCGGCTTCTCGAGCGTGTGCAGCAGGGTCTTCGCGCGGGTGATGACGCTCTCGGGGAGCCCGGCGAGCCGCGCGCACTGGATGCCGTACGAGCGGGAGGCGCCGCCTTCCCGAAGCGTGCGGAAGAACACGATCTCGTGCCCCACCTCCCCCACGGCGACGTGCAGGTTGCGCACGCGGGGGTGGGTGTCGGCCAGGGCCACGAGCTCGTGGTAGTGCGTCGCGAACAGGGCCTTGCAGGTGAGGCGGTCGTGCAGGTCCTCGGCGACGGCCCAGGCGATGGCGAGGCCGTCGTAGGTGGAGGTGCCCCGCCCGATCTCGTCGAGCACCACGAGCGAGCGCGGGGTGGCGTCGCGCAGGATGGCCGCGGTCTCCGCCATCTCGACCATGAACGTCGACTGGCCCCGCCGCAGGTCGTCCGAGGCGCCCACGCGCGTGAAGATGCGGTCACACACCCCCACCCGGGCGCGGTCCGCGGGCACGAACGAGCCGAGCTGCGCGAGCAGCACGATCAGCGCGGCCTGCCGGAGCACGGTCGACTTCCCCGCCATGTTCGGCCCGGTGAGGATGCAGAGCGATGCGGTCTCGGGCGCCAACGTGAGGTCGTTCGGCACGAACCGCTCGTCGCGGAGCGCGGCCTCGACCACCGGATGACGGCCCGCGACGATGTCCAGGTCGCGGGAGTCGTCCACGACGGGGCGCGTCCACCCGGATCGCGAGGCCACCTCGGCCAGCGAGGACGCTGCGTCGAGCGTCGCGATCGCCCGCGCCACCGCCGCCACCCGTGGCCCGGCCTGGTGGACCCGGGTCCTCAGCTGACGGAAGAGCTCGAGCTCGAGCTGGCGCCGCCGCTCGTCGGCCGTGGTGACCCGCTGCTCGAGCTCCTGCAGCTCGGAGGTCAGGTAGCGCTCGCAGTTCGACAGGGTCTGTTTGCGGAGGAACCGATCGGGGACGCGGTGCAGGTTCGCGGTGGAGACCTCGATGAAGTAGCCGAACACCTTGTTCTGGCGGATCTTCAGGGAGTTGATGCCCGTCGCTGCGCGCTCCTGGTCCTCGAGCTGCTCGACGAGCGCCTGGCCGTCGACCGACAGGCGCACGAGCGCGTCCAGCTCGGCGTTCACGCCCTCCCGGATCACGCCACCCTCGGTGATGCTGAGGGGCGGCTCGTCGACGAGGGTGCCGAGCAGGTCGGCCGCCACGTCCCCGGCGAGGTCCGTCGGGAGCAGCGCCGCGAGGCCGGGGGAGTCCGCGACACACCGGACCACCGCGGGCAGTGCGCCGAGCGACCGGCCCAGCGCCAGCAGATCGCGGGCGGTGGCGGTCCCGTGCGCCACGCGGGCGCTGAGGCGCTCGAGGTCGGCCACGCGCCGCAGCTCGTCCCGGAGGCTGCGCCGCACGCTGCCCTCGCGGACCAGCGCCTCGACGGCGTCGGCGCGGCGGCTGATCCGCGCGCGATCGAGGAGCGGGAACAACATCCACTCCGTGAGGCGCCGCGAGCCCAGGTTCGTGGCGCACACGTCGAGGAGGTCGAGGAGGCTCCCCTTCCGGGCGCCCGCGAGCGTCCGCGAGAGCTCGAGGTTCCGGCGGCTGGCCTCGTCGATGACCATGTGGCCCGCGGGCTCCCATGTGGTCAACGTGTGGACGTTGCCGAGCGCTCCCCCCAGGTGGTCGTCCGCGTAGCGGACCGCGGCGCCAGCTGCGAGCTGCAGCTCCCGCGGCAGGGAGGCGGAGTCCGGGAGGCGCGCCGACAACGCGGTGGCGGCAGGCTCCCACTCCGCAGCGGCGAGCGAGCTCCGGACGGCCCCGGCGACCACGAACGGCGTCACCCCGGGCCCGAACAGGACCTCCTTGGGCTCGAGGCGGCGGACCTCGTCTTCGGCCTGGGCGTGTTGCCCGACCACGGTCCCCCGCAGGTCGCCGGTGGAGGCGTCCAGGACCACCACCCCGAAGCCCGCAGGGCCCCGCGAGACGGCGGCCAGCCAGTTCGCTGCCCTGCCCTCGAGCGCGCCCGGATCCCAGGTGACCCCCGGCGTCACCACGCGGACCACCTCGCGCTTCACGAGGCCCTTGGCGAGCGCGGGGTCTTCCGTCTGCTCGCCGATGGCGACGCGGTAGCCCTGGTCGGTGAGCCGCTGGAGGTACCCGGCGACCGCGTGGACCGGGACGCCCGCCATGGGGATGGGGTCCGGGTCGTTCTTGTTGCGGCTCGTGAGCGTGATCTCGAGCGCGCGGGCACAGGTGACCGCGTCGTCGAAGAAGGTCTCGTAGAAGTCCCCCATCCGGAAGAACAGGATGGCGTCGGGGTGCTGGGACTTGAGCGAGCGGTACTGCTCGAACATCGGCGTGTTCGCCGGAGACGGGGCGGTGGTCATGCAGCCGCGCTCACTCGTCCATGGTCGAGGCGTCGTCGACGCGGCCTGCGGTCGTGTGGGTGGACGGCGTGCGCTCGAACACCTCGAAGGAGACGTCGGGGTACGACGGGAGGTCCTCGGCGGGCGGCATGGGTCGCACCATGGGCAGCGTGGGCTCCAGCGGGGGCGGCAGCGGCGTGATGGCGGCGACGACCACGCCCGGCCCCCCGGTGGTGGTGGAGGGTGCGGGCCGCGCACCCGCTTCGCGCGTGGGCACCGGCGGCGGGGTCACCGCTCGCTCCGGGGCGTCGAACGCGAGCGCGAGGCCGCCTTCCTCCGGCACGATCAGCCGCACCGAGCCCTTGCCGAGCCGGGTGGTGATGCGGCCCTTCTTGACCGAGTCGATGAGGCGCGCGTGGGCCTCGATCGCGCGGGCCATGGCGAGGTCGAGGTTGCCGCCGGTGAGGGTCAGGTACCCGCTGGCGATGATCAGGAGCTGCTCCCAGTCCTGCTGCGAGAGGGGCTTGACCTTCATCCGCGCCGCCACACGGCGATCTGTTCGGACTCGTACACCACCTCGCCCTCCTGCTCGAACTGGAACCGGTACGTGAGGAACCAGGCGCCCTGCCATTGCCGGCGTCGGAGCTCGCGGAGCTCGGCGATCACCGGGGGTCCGATGCGGGCGAGCCGCTTGAACCGCGCGTCCTTGATGTGGGTCCCGTAGCCCACCCAGCCCTCGGACATCCGCAGTCCGACGACGTAGGTGGCGTGCAGGTTCCCGAGGGTGCCCGTCACCTGGACGGCGATGGCGCCGGGGACGTGGCGCTCGTGACCGCCGACGAGGCGCTGGGCCGCGTCGTAGCCCCCGAGGCGGGTGGTGTCGATCACGCCCACCACATGCCCTTTCTCGCGGTCGAGCACGCGGACCTCGTGGACGAACCAGTGGCTCGGCTCGTAGAGGCACTCCTCGCGGAAGTCTCCGGGAAAGCCAGCCGCTGCGAGATCTGTGGTCACCGATCGGCCGGGAGCGGCTGTCGACCGTGGACGAGGTCGAGCAACGCCCCGACGTCGCGGAGCTTCGGGTCGGTCATGGCGTGGTCCACGCCGTCGCGGGTGCGCAGGTGGAACGACGCGCCGGGAACCGGGATCCGCGTGTACGTGGCGATCTGGTCCCAGCCGACGAACGCCGCGCCACGATCCCAGCGGGCAACGAGGCCCTCCACGTACAGGCCCGCGACCTCCTCTTCTTCGAGGCGGATGGAGCAGAGCAACCGCGCCTGGGACGGGACGACGCGGTCGAGGTCGGACTCGAGCGGATCCCGCGACGGGAGCAGCACGTCCCACCACATGTTGCGGAGGGCCTCGCGGACCGTGGCCGGATCGACGGGGCCACCTTCGGCGACGATCTCGCGCAACACGCCGCGCGGCGCGCTGTCGGGCAGCCCCAGGTGCTGCGCCAGCTGGGACATGCTGCCGAGCTCGTTGTCCGCGACGTCGCCGTCGAGCGCGACCATCCGCGCCGCCAGCCGCAACACGTCGAGCGCCGTGTCTCCGTCCGGCGCCGCCGCCTTCAGGCCGGACCAGTCGATGCCGGCCCTGGCGGTGGTGGTGATCCACTCCTGGAGCGCGGCCGAGGAGAGCTCCGGACGGACGCGGCGGAGGAGCGCGACCTCGTCGGGCGCGACCTGCCCGTCGCCCACGGCGAGCCCCACGAGCAGCGACCACAGCGCGGGGTCTGCGGGGTGTCCGGGCGGGAGGGGTGGATGTTCGGGCTGATCGACCAGCCGGAGGAGTTCGCGTGCGCGTGACATGGCAGGCGGTCTATCACGCCGCGCCCCGCCACCGGGTCACATGGTGGCCAGCTTCTGCGGGAGGTGCCCGGTGTCGTTCATGCACACCAGCACCCGGCGTCCGGTGGGCGTGATCGCGATCTGCGTGATCCCGGTGTGTCCGACCCACTGCTCGTAGGCGAACGCGGGCGGCAGTCCCATGGCGCTGCACATCAGGAGGCGGATCGTGTTCCCGTGGGCCACGACGATCTCGCGCCGGGGCTCGGGACCCGCGTGGTTCGACACCTGGAAGTACTTCGCGACGAGGCGGTCCACCTCCGCGATCCCGTCCGGATCGTGTGGGGGAACCTCGGTGGGAAAGGAGGTGGGCGGGGTGGACATCGCCCGCTCGCAGAGCTCCTTGCGTCGCGTGGGCTTCATCCCCAGCGCCGCCCCCACGATCTGCGCGGTCTCGATCGCGCGAGGCATCGTGCTGCACCACAGCCGGGCGATCGTGCCGCGCTGCGCGAGCCGCTCCGCCACGAGCCTGGCCTGCTCCCGCCCGAGCTCGGTGAGCCGCTCGGGGTCGGGGTGGTACTGGCCGTGACGGACCAGGATCAGGACACGAACGCCCACGGGACCTCCCACACGCTTCAGAACACCGACAACGTCCCGGGCCACGACAACACGATCCCGGCGCGCGACAGCTCTGCTTCTGGCGCGACCGAGAGCTCGAGCGCGACCCCGCGGAGCCCCACCCGACCCCCCGCGGTCCAGCTGGCGGCGAGCGTGCTCGTGGCGCGCGCTCCGGCCTCCGCCGCCCACGACTGGGCCAGCGCACCGCCAGCGAACACCTCCACGTGCGCGGACCACGGGCCCCGCCCCACGCGCTGCCGCAGGCCACCCAGCGCCTCCCCGACGACGGACCTGGCTGCGCCGAACCGCTCCGCTGCGCGCACGGGCGCCCACGGCACGAAGCCCCCCACGCTCGCGAAGACGTGGTCGGCCACCACCAGCTGCACCCTGCCGCCGCCCGCCACGAGTCCGTCGGGGGTTGGCTGATCGATCCCCACGAGGGTGGCCGACAGCTCGCCCCCGAGCCCCCGCTTCCACGACGGCGCGGCGAGCTCGCCCTCGACCTCGTCGACGCGCCCAGCGAACGCGAGGCCCTCCCCACCGAGCCGTCGACTGACCACGCCCACCACCTGCCCGTCGCCGTCGACCAGCGGACCGCCGGAGTTCCCCGGGTTCACGGCGGCAGTGAACTGCAGCGCCTGCTCCCCCACCGCGGCGACCTCCCCCTCCGCCGCCGACCACCGCAGCGTGCCCGCGTAGAACCCCTCGGGGAGGTCGCTGGCGAGCGGGTGACCGAGGGCGTGGACCCGGGACCCCTGGGGCGGCGAGACGGGCGCCACGAGGAGCCTCGCGCGGGCGGCGTCGGCTGGGATCTCGATCAACGCGAGGTCGCGGGCC
>JBIKWC010000140.1:0-17653 GCA_044356535.1 Myxococcota bacterium | reverse complement strand
CAACAGGAACATACCATGTTCCTACACAATTGGGGTGGTCGCCATGGGTGGACGTCTACCCGACGCATGGTCCGGGGTCAGTGGAGCCCTGCTGTTGTCCTGCGGAGCCTCGTCCGCTGCCTCGAGACGGTGGGACCGCGGATGCGTCACCGTCAGCGTCTCAGGGTCCAGGTAACGCGCCGTAGGACCGACCATTGCTGGGGATCCACTCCTCGCCGAGAACCAGCCGATCGCCAAACAGGTGGACGCAACCAGGAGCAACGCTGCCGGCCTCGAGGGTCGCTGGGCGCATCCTTGGTTCGTGGTCGTGAAGGGGACGGCACACCTCATTCGCGACAGGAGTCGGCCTGCAACATACGATACAGCCGAAACGACCCTGCGTCCTCACCCGGCGCGCGCTTCCTTCCGCAGGCGGGCGCGCAGGCGCTTCGCGGCGTCGTCGGCATAGCGGGTGCACGCGTTCGGATCCACCCAGGCCGCAGGCCCTCGGGACGCGGCGCGTCGGGCGCGGTCGTCGAACCCCCCGAACGAGGGGTGCACCGGGATCAGCAGGTCGCACGGGAGGTCGTGGATCGCGCGGATCGAAGACTCGAACGCCTCGCGGTGGTCGCCGAACCGGTAGGCCTCGGACGAGACGGGGTTGAGGCTGTCGGCGAACACGAGGTGGAGCAGACCGCCGGCCGCGTCGGTGTCGTCCCAGGTCCAGGAGGAGCCGTCGGGCGTGTGCCCAGGTGTGGCCACGCGCCGGAACCGCACGCCGCCTACCTCGAGCGTCTCGCCGTCGGCCAATGCCCGGATCGGCCCGGTGACGGCGGGGAACGCCGCGCTGTCCTCGCCCGTGGTGTCGGCCTGCGGATCGTCCGCCAGCGCCGTGCCGGCTCGGAGCGCGGCCTCGGCCCGCGGCCCAGCGACCACGGTGGCGCCGCTCCGGCGCTGGATGGCGGCGGCCCCACCGACGTGGTCGAAGTGGGGGTGGGAGGTGAGAACCCAGCGCAGCTCGGTCGGATCGAGCCCGGCGGCGGCGAGGTTGGCCCACAGGAGGTCGACCGACTGCGGCAGCGCGGCGTCGAGCAGGACGAGGCCGTCCTCGGTGCGAACCGCAACGACCGACAGGCCGGCTGGGCCGACGAACCACGTGTGCGCGGCGAGCTGCACTGGCGCTCGGGGGGCGTTCCACCCCTCACAGGCGGCACACGCGATGGGGTGTTCGTCGGGCGGGACCGAGAAGGCGGGGGACGGGAGCCAGAGCATCGCGGAGGCTAACGCCCCGCGGCTGCGCGGTGGTTCCGCCGCGAGCCTCGAGGTCGACAGTTCGGACGCGCCGGCGCCAGTCGGGTCCGGCGTTCCTTACCTCCGACCCTGGAGGTCGCATGCACATCCGACCCTTGACCGCCGCAGCCGTCGCGCTCGCCGCAAGCGCCCTCGCCCTGGTGGCCTCCGTCGCCCGCGGC
Organism: Myxococcota bacterium; assembly: GCA_044356535.1. Classification (GTDB taxonomy): domain Bacteria; phylum Myxococcota_A; class UBA796; order UBA796; genus JACKER01. The sequence goes on along the minus strand of JBIKWC010000140.1, from coordinate 16,202 downwards.
AGCGCTGTCGAGGAGCCCGCCTACACCGTCGAATCCACGCGGGACGGATGGGAGATCCGCCGGTACCCCTCCACCATCCAGGCCAGGGTCACCGTGGCGGGCACCTACGACGAGGCCGTGCGCGACGGATTTCGGGTGCTCGCCGCGTACATCTTCGGTGGCAACGCGCCGCGCGCGTCGATCGCGATGACCGCGCCGGTCTCGGCCCAACGGGCCGGGGGAGACCGCATCGCGATGACGGCTCCGGTCGCCGCGACGGCGGTGGGAGACGAGGCCTGGACCGTGGCGTTCACGATGCCGTCGGCCTGGTCCCTGGAGACGCTGCCGGCGCCGCTGGACCCGCGGGTCACGCTGGTGGCGCTCGACGGGGCCCGGGTGGCAGCGCGCCCATTCGGAGGCTGGGCGACCGCCGCCCGGGTCGCGCGTCAGCAGGCTGCTCTGCTCGAGGCGCTGCACGGTGCGGGGCTCGACGCCGGGGCGCCGACGGTGGCGCAGTACAATCCGCCGTGGACGCTGCCCCCGCTGCGACGCAACGAGATCCTCGTGCCGCTGGCCAACGACGGCTGAACCGCCGTGCGTGGAGGCTGGTTCACCAACCACATCCCTCGACGAAGAAGTCGGGGTTCGCCTCGGCGAGCTCTGGGGGGACAGCGCGACAACCCGATGGCGCGTTACGACTGGGTGTGTCCGTGGGGCCGGCCCTCGCGTCGCCGCGAATGCGGCTCCGTTCAACGACGAAGGTAGAGAACGTCGCCATGATCCGCATGAGACGAACGACCTGCCTTCATCCTGATTTTCAGATGCTCATCCGTGCGCTCGATCGGGAGTTGCGGGCGACCAATGGCGATGAAGCGCAGGACGCTGGATCGGTTCAACATCATCACGGATATCGATACAGTCGTGTTGGTGTACGCCCAGGATCTGGCGGTGGCGTGCGGTTGCTTCAAACCGTTCGACGACCGGAGCGTCGAGATCAAGCGAATGTTCGTGCAACCGGAACACCGGGGCCAGGGCGTCGCCGCAGCGTTGCTCACGGAGCTCGAGCAATGGGCAGGCGAGCTCGGATACACCCGCGTGGTGCTGGAGACCGGCTCCAGGCTGAAGAGTGCCGTGCGCTTGTATACGAGGCAAGGCTACGAGCGCGTGCCGAACTGGGGCCCGTACATCGGCATACCGGAGAGCATCTGCATGGGGAAGGAACGCTAGCGGCCCCGGGGCCGATTCGGACGGGGGCCGCCCATGCGGGCAGGCGGCAAGGGAAACTGCCGAGCCCACCGCGTGGCGTGGGACCGAACGCGAGGTACTGTTGTGCAGCGCGTGGCCGCGGTGGGGCGGCGCGATGCGCGAGTGGAGCTCAGCTACGCGATGAACACCAGCAGCCTGAACGCCCACTTCGATCAACGGGTGGTGGTGCCGCCCGCCACGGCCACCAGCTGGCAGCCCTCACCCGAGCCCGGCGTGCACCGCCACCGGCTGGACCGCATCGGTGACGAAGTGGCCCGCGCCACCAGCATCGTGCGCTACGACGCGGGCTCCCACTTCGCCGGCCACACCCATGGCGGCGGCGAGGAGTTCCTGGTGCTCGAAGGCACCTTCAGCGACGAGCACGGCGAGTACCCGGCCGGCAGCTATGTGCGCAATCCGCCGGGAAGCGCGCACGCGCCGTTCTCGCGCGAGGGATGCACGCTGTTCGTCAAGCTGTGGCAGTTTGCCGAATCAGACCGCAAGACGGTGCGCATCGACACCACCCGGGCCGCCTGGCGCCCAGGTCTGGTGGCGGGCCTGTCGGTGCTGCCCTTGCACGAGTTCGACGGCGTCAGCACGGCGCTGGTGCGTTGGGCACCCGACACGCGCTTCAACACCCACAGCCACCCCGGCGGCGAAGAGATCCTGGTGCTTCAGGGCCTGTTCCGCGACGAGCAGGGCGAGTACCCGGCCGGCACCTGGCTGCGCAGCCCGCGCTGGAGCCGGCACACGCCGTTCACGGGCAGCGAGGGAGCGCTGATCTACGTGAAGGTGGGTCACCTCGGGGCGACGTTCATGGAGCCGACGCCAGCGCATTGAGTCGTGCTGAACGAACCTGCTGAGACGCTCCCGCGGCGCGGTTCGCATGCTGGACGGGCACGCGACGTCCGCCGCCGACCCTGGAGGACCCATGTGGTGGATCGCGCTCGCTGCCTGTACGAAGACCGACCCGAATGCGACGACGCCCGAGCCCGAGCCGGAGCTGTTCGGGACGATCGAGCACGAGGGCGACACTTACGAGGTGTGGAGCGGCGTAGCCTGGCTGACGACCGACTTCTCGGAGGACGAGTACGTGAAGGTCCTGCTCACGACGTGGCCCGACACCGCAGGGTGCGAGGGCGGCGACACGTACCTGGCGTGGGCCTCGCTCGACGAGCACGTGGGTGAGGTGTACTTCGAGGTCGACGCGCTGGGAACGGCTGGGTGTACGAGGTCGTGACCCGGGACGAGACGACGGGCACGGGCTGGGACGGGTACGGCGATGCGGTCGGCGTGTTCGCGGTTGACGCGGAGCTCCCCGACCCGCCGCTGTCGGGGGACGAGGTGGAGGGCTCGGCCACGATCGACGTGGGCGGGGCTCGCGGTACGAAGGGCGACCTGGTGTTCACGGTCCCGCTCTGCGCGGAGTGACCACGTCTCCTCCAGCACGCGACTACCAGGTCCGGGGCAGCGGGAAACACCGCTCGCGCCTCGGACCCGCCACACACACCGCCCCGTCCACCCAGCGCGCGCTGCGCGTGCCGCTCGCGTCGGAGACCGCGCCTGCAGGCAGGTCGCCGGGCAGGCGGGTGACCGTGTCGCCGCCGTCCCACCGGTAGCGGCGGGTCGGCTCCCCCAGCCGCGACTCGCCGTCCTCGCGCTGGCAGGGGTGCGGCGTCGCCTCCAGGTGGCACGGCGTGGAGAGCACCGCGCCCGTCGCGTCGAACGCCACCGACAGCTCGCCCTCCGGGTACAGGATGAACGAAGCCGTCCCCGCCGCGCCCACCAGGTCCACCGCCACGTCCCCTTCGCCGCTCGACCACCACGCCCGCCCCGAGGGTCCCGGGTCCAGCCCGAACGTCGCCCAGAAGCTCGTGTCGGGGCAGGGGAGCGGCACAGCTTCGCCCGTGTCGACGTCGAGCAGCGCGCAGTGCGCCTCCACCGGGTCGTCCGCGGGGATGGACGGGCGGTCGTCGACGAACAGGTGGCCCTCGTCCCACCAGCCGCGCACCTCGCCAGAACCCGGCAGCGGGACCGCGTGGACCGCGTCCCCCACCACACCCGTCACCAGGCTGTCCCCCCGGACCCCTGCTGCGCGCTCCCCGCTCGGGGACACCCACCCCGGACCCCCCTCCAGCAGTGGCGTGACCGCGCCCGTCGCGGTGTCCAGGCGCCGCGCGTCGTCGACCAGGAGTGCGTCACCCACCCACCGCAGCCGTGGAACCACAGCGTGGGGCGCAGCGTTCGTCGGCAGGGTGGGGTGGGCGCAGCCGAGCAGCCAGAGCGCCATCATTCGATGACGACGTCCCGGGCGCCCGCGATCCCCGCGCGGGGCAGCTCGATGCGGAGGAGGCCCTCCTGCAGGCGGCAGCGGATCGCGTCGGGGCGGACGTGGAACGGCAGCAGGAAGTCGCGCCGGAACGTGCCCGTGGCGCGCTCCGAGACCCGCACCTGGCCCGGCTCGCGTGCTGGGGCCTCACCCGAGACCACGAGCTTCGTGCCGTCCAGCCGCACCCGCACCGCCGACTTGTCGACGCCCGGCAGGTCCATCGTGACCACCCAGCCGGCCTCCGTCTCCACCACGTCCACCGCGGGCGCCGACCGCGTGGCCCGCTTCTGCGCGGGGAGCGAGGGGTTCACGATGTCGCGGAGGATCGGGTCCTGGGCGATCAGCTTCTCGAGGTTCTTCAGGGCCAACGCAGAAGGGTCCGTCCGCATGCGCTCTCCACCGGTGGCACCGGGATCTCCCGGGCGGGGAGCATACCGCACGGCGGCGCGGTATCTGGTCGGCTTCCGGAGGCTCGATGGACCCGGCCGCGCGACGGCGGACCGAAGTGGTGGCGCTGCACGCGTCGCTCCAGAAGCCCGACGGGGTCCTGCCGGTCGTGATCTGGTCGCACCCGGCGGCCGGTCCCACCGTGGTCGTCACCGCCAACGTCCACGGCGACGAGGTGGTGGGCGTGGCGGCAGCGCACGAGCTCGACGAGCGGCTCGGCGCCTCGCTCCAGTGCGGCACCGTGGTCTTGTACCCGTCCCTCAACCCCCGCGGCCTGCTGGTGCAGAGCCGCGTCCACCCGGACGACGGCGTGGACCTCAACCGCGTGTTCCCCGGGGAGGCGCGGGGCGGTGCAGCGGCGCGCACGGCGCACGCGGTGTTCCAGGACCTCACCGCGCGGCGGCCGGACTTCGTCCTCGACCTCCACTCCGACTCCGCCACCAGCGTGCCGTACGCCCTGGTCGACCGCGCCACCTCCCACGCCCCCGCCCGGCGCGCCGAGCTCGAGCGCCGCATGGCCGCCGTGGCGCGCGCCAGCGGCCTGTTCGTCCTGCTCGAGTACCCGCCCGAGGAGTACGTCCGGTTCCGGCTCGATCGCTCGCTGGCGGGCGCGGTCGTGAACCACCTCGGGGCGCCGGCCCTCACCCTCGAGGTCGGCGCGCGCCGCTCGGTCGACCCCGGGGCGGTGCGGGTGGTCGTGGAAGCGGTGGAGCGCGTGCTCGGGTTCCTCGGCGCCACCACCACCCCGCCGGCGGCCCCGGTCCGCGAGCCGATGTGGCGACGCATGGCAGCGCCCCGCGCGCAGTCCGCTGGCCTGTTCGAGCCGCGTATCCGCCCCGGTGAGTCGTTCGCCGCCGCCGACGTCCTCGGCACGGTCCGGGGGGTCGACGGCGTGATCCGCGAGGTCATCCGCGCCGAGATCGCGGGGCGCGTGATCTCGTGGACGGAGCAACCCTGGCTGGAGGTCCGCTCCGTGCCGGGGACGGTGGCGGTGCTCGAGGAGCGGGGGGCGTGATGCGCGTCGTGACGGTCGACGGGTACAGCGAAGGCTGGCTGAAGAAGGGCTTCCCCTGGGTCTACCCGAAGGAGGTCGTGCGGGGGGCCGCGCGTCCGGGCCAGCTCGTCGAGCTGCGGTCCCAGGGCGGAGAGGTGCTGGGCACCGGCCTCGCCGACGAGGGGTTCCTGGCGGCGCGGGTGTTCCGGCACGACGCCGGCCCGCTCGACGCAGCGCTCGTGGGGCAACGCCTCGACCGCGCTGCGGCCCTGCGCGACCTCGTGGTGGGCACCGACACCGACGCGTACCGCCTCGTGAACGCCGAGTGCGACGACCTGCCGGGCATCCGCGTCGACTGGTGGCGCACGTTCGCCACGATCGTGCTCGACTCGCCGGCCATCGCGCCGCTCCTGCCGCACGTGGTGGAGTGGCTCCGGGAGCGCCGCCAGGCCCGGGGCGTCTACCTCTGGTACCGCCGCGACCCCCGCGACCGCGAGCGCCTCGCGCCGGAGCCGCCGCCGGGGCTGATCGACGGCCACGCGCCCCCGGGCGCCGTCCGGGTGCGCGAGCTCGGCCTGTCCTACGACGTCTGGCCGCAGGAGGGTCCGGACGTGGGGTTGTACCCGGACATGCGCGAGGTGCGGGCCTGGCTCGCCCCCAGCTGGGGCGGCACCACCGTGCTCAACGCGTTCGCGTACACCGGCGCGTTCTCGGTCTCCGCGGCGTTCCACGGCGCCTCCGAGGTCACCACGCTCGACCTGTCCGGGCGCTACCTCGAGCGGGCGGAGGCGAACTTCCGCGCCAACGAGCTCGACCCCGAGCCGCACGTGTTCCTCGAGGAGGACGTGTTCAAGGCCCTCGACCGGTTCCGCCGCACGGGCCAGACGTTCGACCGCGTGATCGTCGACCCCCCGTCGTACTCCCACGGCACCGGAACCTGGAGCGCCAAGACGGACTACCCGCGCCTCGTGGCCGCTGCGGCGCGCGTGACCGCCCCGGACGGCTGGATCGTGGCGTGCAGCAACGCCGGCGACGTGCCGCCCCGCACGTTCGACGGGTGGCTGCAGGAGGGGCTGCGCAAGGCGGGCCGGGAGGCCCAGATCCTGGCCACGTTGTCGCAGGCCGCCGATCACCCGGCTTCGACCACCTTCCCGGAGGGGCGTTACCTGAAGGTCCGCGTACTGCGCCTGCGGTGACGACGGAGGTCCGATGTGGTGGCTGCTGGCTGCGTGTGACGGCGGGAAGGACACGGGACCAGGGACCGACGACGACCCCACGGTGACCCACACCGGCGGCGAGACCACGGAGTCCACCCCGCCCACCACCGACACCGGTACGCCGCCCACCACCCACACGGGGACCCCACCGCCGGCGTGTCCTCCCTTCGCCGGGCAGCCGCAGCTCGCGACCAGCACGGGCTGTGTGCTCGGCGCCACCACCAGCTCCGGAACCGAGGAGTTCCTGGGCATCCCGTTCGCCGAGCCGCCGCTGGGCGCTCTCCGGTTCGCGCCCCCAGTGCCGGTCGCGCCGTGGACCGACCCGCTGGAGGCCACGCTCGCTGGGCCGGTCTGTGTGCAGTTCAGCGACTCGATCGCGGGCGACCTCGTGGTCGGCGACGGCGACGAGGACTGCCTGCGCCTCAACGTGGTCCGCCCGCCCGGGGCCGCCGACCTGCCGATCCTGTTCTTCGTGCACGGAGGCGGCCACCTCAGCGGGTCGGGCACCGAGGACTTTTACCTCGACGACCCCGGCCTCGCGTCCGACGCGGTGGTCGTCACGGTGAACTACCGGCTCGGGCCGCTCGGGTTCCTGGCGCACCCCCTCCTGTCGGCCGAGGATCCGGAGGGGGTCTCGGGGAACTACGGCATGCGCGACGTCCTCACCGCGCTCCAGTGGGTGAACGACAACGCCGTCGCCCTCGGCGGAGACCCTGACCAGCTGATGGTGTTCGGCGAGTCCGCGGGCGCGATCGAGACCTGCGCGATGCTCGCCTCTCCGCGGGCCGCCGGGCTGTTCGACGCGGCGATCGCCCAATCGGGACCGTGTCAGTTCCTCGGGAAGCCCCTGCGCGACGCGCCCCTGCTGGTGCTCGACGGCGAGACCCAGGGCCTGGACTTCGCCGGCCAGCTCGCGTGCACTGACGTGGCGTGCCTGCGCGCGACACCCGTCGAGACCCTGGTGGAGGTGGGTCAGGCCGACGTCGCCGCCGGCCCCGCCCCCCAGAGCTGGAGCTGGAATCCCTGGCTCGACGGCGTCTGGCTCCCCGAGGACGTGGTCGGGGCCTTCCGCGCCGGGCAGTGGAACCAGGTGCCGTTCCTGGCCACGGTCAACGCCGACGAGGGCACGATCTTCACCCTCGGCGTGGCGCCCACCCAGGACGCCCTCGACACCTGGCTCGACCTGTACTCGCTGCTGCTGGGGGTCCCCCGGCGCGACCTCGCTGCCCAGTACGACCCCGCGGACCACGGCGGCACCGACGGGGCCTTCGCGGCGTTGTGGGGCGACGTGTCGTTCGTGTGCCCGACGATCTGGCAACAGGAGGCCCTGGCGGCGCAGGGGCCGGCGTACGGCGGGTACTGGACCGAGTTCGTGCCGGTGCTGGGCGCCTTCCACGGCTCCGAGCTGCGCTACGTCTTCGGGACGGGGCCCTTCTTTGGGCAGGGCGTGGACACCACCGACCGCCTGCAGGGAGCGTGGACCAGCATGGCCACCGGCGCGCCGACCGTCACGGATCTCGGCGCGTGGCCCGAAGTCGGGGACGGCTGGGTGGAGCTCCGGGAGGGCCCGAGCCGGGTGGTCGGCCCGCCGCACGCTGCAGAATGCGTCTTGTTCGAGGGTTCGCCCATCGATCTGTGGCACTGACCCCCCTGTTGCATCCTGATACCGGCCCGGCGGCCCGCTCCAGGTGAGGTGGGGTCAACGGAGGTCGAGATGTGGGGTGCGCGCCTGGTGGTGGTGGGGACGGGGCTCCTGGTGTTGGCGGCCTGTGAGCCCGGGGACGGGACCGAGACGCCCACCCAGGCCGACGACCTCGCCGAGTTCGACGGCCTCGTGGAGTCGCTCGAAGGCGACCGCGAGCTGATCGTCGAGGGCCCGGCGCAGGACTACGCCGTCGCGGGCTCGCGCCTGACCTGGTTCGACATCAGCGCCGGCAACCCCGTGCTCCGCACGCTCGACGACGAGACGGGGGAGCAGCAGCGCTTCGACTTCCCGGTGCACTGGCCCGGGTCGCCGGGGAGCCCGACGGACAACATGAACTTCGCGCTCGACGCAGACATCACGGTCACCATGAACACGATGGACGCCCTGTCGGTGTACGCGTCGGACACGGGCCGCCCGCTCGGCGAGGTCGTCCTCCCCGCGCCACCGTACGGCCAGAAGTGGTGGGCGTACTCGGCGGATGGCGGGAGCGTGTACGCGATGCTCATCGAGGACGGCGCCTACCACCTGCGCCGCTTCGCGCCGGACGCGGGCGAGGACCCGGGCCAGGACGTGCTGGTCCTCGACGACCTGATCGCGCCGAACGTGATGGGCGAGCTCACCACCTTCACGGTCTCGGGCGACACCCTGATGTTCTACGAGGGCGGGCGCCTGTGGGTGGCCTCGCTGTCGGGCGGCAAGGCGAAGTGGACGCAGAACGACGAGTACGTGGGCTCCGTGGACTTCACCGCCGACGACGTCGTGTACTCCCAGGGGGGCCGCATCTTCCGGTACGACGTGGCTTCGGACAGCCGCGAGGAGCTGACGGACGGGATCACCGCCGGGTACACGATGAACGCGACCTACCCGGAACCCCACCTCCCTACGGCGACGACGGCGTTCTCGCGCGCGGGGGACCGCCTGTACTACGAGGGCACCTACGGCATCTTCGCGTACGACCTGGGCACGGAGGAGGTGGAGCCGGTGCTGCTGAACCGCCGCGACAACAGCGTGACCTACCGGTACCCGACGGCGATGGAGGCGACGGGCGCGCTGTTCGTGAAGGGTCTGGAGAGCGAGTCCGGCGCGATCGGCGCGGACGGCCCCACCTGGCGCGTCGCACCCTGACCGGAACCTCCCGACGAATCGGGTGAAGGTGGCGCGGGCGCTGGGCCATGGTTCAGCCTGGGTGAGGGCGTGGATGCAGGGCATCGTGGGGCTGGGGTTGGTGGTGCTGGGTGGTTGTCCGGCGGAGCCCGTGCCGCCCTGCACCGAGTTCGACGAGATCTACGCCTTCGTCGATGCCGACGGCGACGGGTTCGGCTCTGCCGAACCGGCCGGGTGGGTGTGTGCGCTCGGGCCGGGTCAGGTCGACAACCAGGGCGACTGCGACGACAGCCGGGAGTCGGTCCGTCCCGACGCACCGGAGCGCTGCGACGGGCTCGACAACGACTGCGACGGCCGCGTGGACGACAGCGTCCCGTTCGTGCCCTACTACCCCGACGCCGACGGAGACGGGTACGGCGTCACCAGCGGTGCCGTGAGCGCCTGTGAGTCCCCCGGCGGCGACTACGTTCGCGAGGGGGCGGACTGCGACGACGCTGCCCCCGCCGTCAACCCCAGGGCGATCGAGGTCTGCAACGGTGGGGTCGACGACGACTGTGACGGCGCCGCGGACGACGCCGACGACGGCGTGGACCCGACCACGCAGGTCCGGTACTACAGCGACGGGGACGGGGATGGCTTCGGCGCCGACGAGCCCAGCATCGATCGCTGCGTGGCGCCGCTCGGGCCCCAGGTCGTCCTGGTCGGAGGGGACTGCCAGCGAGCGCTGCAACCTGTTCGACGACGACTGCGACGGCCTCGTCGACGACGCCGATCCCAGCGTCGACCCGCGCGACCAGTTCGAGTTCTATGCAGACCTCGACAATGACGGCTACGGCGATCCGGACAACATCACGTTGGCATGCCGTGCGTCGGCGGGCGTCGGCGTCTCCAACCGCCGCGACTGCGACGACTCCGATCCCACCGTGAACGTGTCGATCGACTGGTACTTCGACGAGGACGGAGACGGCGTGGGGGGCGGCGCCGTCGCGCTGGAGAGCTGCTACGACCAGGGCGTTGGCTACACCACCGACGAGAACGGCATCGACTGCGCACCGACCGACCCGGCCGTGTCCCCGCTCGCCCTCGACACGTGTGGGGACGACAGCGATCAGGACTGCTCCGGGTACGAACGCACCTGCAACACATGGTTGTACACCATCGACCGGACGACCTCGTCCCTCGAGCGCATCGACGCCGACACGGGGGTCGGCGAGGTGATCGGGCCGCTGGGGGTCGCCTTCACCAGGGGAGACCTGGCGTACGACCAGGGTACCCGTACGATGTTCATGGTGGCGGGCGGGACGGAGCTGTACACCGTCGACCTCGTGACCGGGGCGGCTACCGTCGTCGGTGACCACGGCCTCACCAACGTGAGGGCGCTGGCGTTGGACACGTCCACCGGGCTCCTCTACGTTCACGACAACGCCCTGCTCGGCAGGCTGTACACCATCAACCCGAGGACCGCCGTGCGCCGCCTGGTGGCCTTCGCCGTCGGCCGCACCGAGGCCCTGGTGTACGACGAGGGCAGTGACGACCTGTTGATGGTGACGGCGGACGCCTTCTACGCCATCGACCGCGCCACGGGATCGGTGGGGCTGCCCGTCGCCGGCCCTGCGGGCACCCTCTCCGCCGGGGGGGCGACGTGGGACTCGAACGACGGCGCCCTCTGGTACATCGACAGCAACCTGTACAAGTACGAGCGCGACGACCCGACCAACCGGGTGCGGGTCCTGTCCGGGCTCGGGCCACACGATGGGCTGGCCTTCGTCGTCGATCCGCCGAACTGACGGAGCGCACCAGGAAGCGGTCCTCCAGCGCCGTCACCAGCGCGTCGCCTGCGGCGGAGGCGGCCGCGGCTCCGGCGCCAGCCCCACGAAGGAATGTCGCCAGCGCACCTCCCCGGAGACCGCGTCCCGGAGCTGCACCTCGCCGTCCGCCGTGGCCACGGCCAGCCGGCCCGCCGCGTCCCAGTCCGCCCAGGTCACCCCTGGCAGCGCCACCTCGTCGGCCGGCCCACCCTCCAGGTGGTAGCGGGGCAGGCGCCCTTCGACGGCGCCCGGTGACCGCGAGTACCCGTCGTCCGTCAACACCAGCCGCCGGCCTGCCGCGTTCGCCCGCGCCAACACCACCCGCCGCCGCTCGTCCCAGACGTCCTCCTCCGCCCGGGGCTCCGAGGTCGGGTGCTCCGACCAGCCGCCCAACCGCAGCGCCGGGTACCGACCCCCCGACATCGTGGTGAGCTGCAGGCCGTGTTTGCGGGCCAGGGGCGCCGCGTCGCCCACCTGCGCCGGGATCCAGTCCTCGCGCGTCGAGCCCTTCACCGGCGAGAAGACACACCCGGTGTGGTAGGTCGAGTCCGTGAACCACAGCGCCAGCGCCGTGAGCCACGGCGCGCGGCTCACCGCGTGGTACGCGCGGCCCCGCTTCATCGCGAACGTGTACAACAGCGTCCCGTCCGGCGAGATCGCGCTCCGGTGCGGGTAGATCGTGCCCTTCAACCAGGCCCCGGGCCGGACCTCGCGCCGCTGCAGGTCCCACGCCGCCACGTGCCACCAGCCCCGCGTGCGGGCGAAGACCACCGCCACCGGCGCCGAGCGGGCCACGAGCACGTGGAGCCGGGGGGGCGGGACCGCCGCCACTACCGCGCCAGCTTCCGCACCGCGCGCATCACCGACTCGTCGGTGCCGCAGTCCGCCACCTCGCCGAGGGGCACCCAGCGCACGCCCGTCACGCCGTCGCCCACCTCTACGGCCTCCGAGGTCGCGCGGAACAGGAGGCGCACGTCGTAGTGCCGGTGGGAGGGCTCGCCCTTGCGGGCCGGGATGTCGTGGACGTCCACGTCGAACACCGTGCCCGGCGCGACCAACGCGAAGTCCGCCAGCCCCGTCTCTTCGCGCACCTCGCGGGCGGCGGCCGCGAACACGTCCTCGTCTTCGGGCTCGAAGTGGCCCCCGGGTTGGAGCCAGCGGCCGAGCTTCGCGTGGTGGATGAGCAGCAGCGAGCCCGCGTCCGGAGACACCACGAACGACGACGCCGTGAAGTGCCCCGGCGTGTAGTGGTCGCGCGCGAACGGGTCCCCGGGCAGCTCGAACAGCGCCAGCAGGGACTCGAGGTAGTCGCTCTCCCGCTCGTCGGCCGGGAAGTGGGCACCCAGCAACGAGCGCAGCGCGCGGTGGCGTGACTTCACCCGATCACTCTACCATCCAACACCCAGCGGCCCGCGGCGAACCGCCCCCGCGCCACCTGGAACCAGCGGCGCCAGGCCCGCTTGTGGGCGAGCTGCACGCGCACCGGGCCGTCGGCGTCGAAGGGCAGGGACTGGCCCGAGGTGATCACGAGCTCGTCGTACGAGGTGCGGCGCTGGTACGGATCCGGATCGTCCATGGTGTCGAGCAGGAGCTGCAGGTCGAACGGCTTCCCGAACCGGTACCGGACCCCCTGCGCGAAGTCCTTCTGGTGCAGCTCCCACCAGTCGTGCCACCGGGCGCGGACGCCCGGCTCCGTGGGGTCGTCCATCCGGCCGGTCAGGATGGTGAGGGCGCCCGACGCGACCTCGACGACCTGGCGCTCGCGGTGGTGGAGCGCCTGCAACAGCGTGGCCGCCCCGCGAACGTCGCCCAGGAGGCCGAGCCCCTGCAGCGCGCCCAGGGCCCGCTCGCTGTCGCCCTCGGCGCCGCGGATCAGCAGCAGCAGGTGGTCGGGCCCGCCGTAGCGGCCCACGATCTCGCCCGGAGAGCCCGCCAGCTCCCCCCTGCGCTCCACCAGCGCCCGCCCGTGGAAGTCCACGCCGCGGCGGTCGCCCAGCATCAGGAGCGCGAGCGCGGCGGCCTCGGCGAGGCGGCCGTCGTCGAGCGCGGGCAGGAGCTGGTCCACGACCGAGCGGTTCCCGATGCGGCCGAGCGCGCCGAGCGCTGCCTTGCGGATGACGTGGGACGTGGGCCCGGTGAGGAGCTTGAGCAGCGGGGCGAGGGCGACCGGCTCACGGCGCAGACCCAGGAGCTCGGCGGCGGCGGCCACGGCGGTCGGCGGGTGTTCGGTGGGGCGCTCGACGCAGCGCAGGAGGCCGTCCACCAGCGCCGCGTTCGGGGAGCGCGCGATGGCGCCCTGCAGCCCGCGGGACAACACCGGGTCGAGCTCGTGCTGGAGCAGGTGGTCGAGCAACACGCGCGCTGCTTCGTACGAGGGGTGGCCGGAGACCAGGTCCACCGCAGCGAGGTAGCGGAGCACCGGGGGATCGGTGGGCCGGCCGCGACCCACCAGCACCGCGCGGGCGGTGGCGTCCATCTCGCGGGCGAGCGCGGTCACGACGGCGTTGTCGCAGGCGGCGATGGCCAGGCGGTGCGCCCCCAGGCGGCGCTCCGGGCGGTCGGCGTCGAGCGGCTCGTACGGGGGACGGCCGCGCTGGGCGTCGTGACGGGCGCGGGCCTGGGCCGACGAGCGCTCGAGGTGCCACGCGAGCGACAGCCCCGGGTCGCCGAGCAGGGAGTCCACGGCGGCGACGCCAGCAGCGAGGTCCGCGGCCACGAACCGCTCCCGGGCGGCAGCGCACAGGGCCCGGACGCGCTGGGGGTCGCGATCGCTCCAGCCGCGGGCGACGCGCAGCCAGGCCCAGGCCTCGCGCACCGGGAGCTCGATCGAGCGGAACAGCGCTGCTGCCTGCATCGAGAGGTCTCGGCCGTCCGCCGGGTCCTGCTGGTCGAACGCGAGATCGGCCAGGCGCAGGAGGATGCGTGCCCGCACCTCGGGGTCGCGTTCGCCGATGCCGGTGAGGGCCTGGCGGTACAGGTCCAGGGCGTCGTGGGGGCGGCCCTGGAGGCGCACCACGTCGGCGCGGGCCACGGTGGCGAGGGCCTCGAGGCGGGGCAACCCCACGCGCCGGGCCAGCTTCTCGATGCCCTCCACGGCCTTGACCGCGTCCGGAACGCGCTGCTGGCGGATGGCGCGCTCGACCCGCAGGAGCGAGAGCTGGAGGCGGTGGGGCTCGTCGAGGGGGCCCGCGGCGGCGTCGTCCAGGATGTCCTCGGCCCAGGGCTCCTGGCGCATCACGGCGATCTCGGCGAGCACGAGGAGCGAGGCGGCGCGGGCTTCGGGGGGCGCCTGCTTCCCCACCCGGCGCACGAGCTGTTCGGCGTCGTCGTGGTGCCCCAGGCCCACCTCGAGCTGCGCGAGCTCGAGCACGGCGTCCCACGGGACGGACTTGAACGTCCAGGCGTGGGCGCGCTGCAGGAGCGTGGACAACACGTCGCGGGCGCTGCGGCGGTGCCCGCGGCGGCAGAGCGTGCGGGCGCGGGCGAGGCCGGCGGCCACCACCACCTCGTGGGACCGCGCGTCGGTCACGTCCGTGACCTGCTCCCCGAGGAACCGCTCGAGCTCCCGATCCCAGGACTCCTCGTCCTGGTGGCTGTGGGAGAGGGCGACGACGAGCTCGGCCGACAGGCAGGGCGCCCCGGGCCACGGCAGCGGGAACGTGGTCTTGCGGAAGCCCATGAGCCACGCCTGCTGGGCGGCCACGCGGTCGCGCACCGACAACGCGTCGCCCAGGAGCTGCCACGCGGCGAGGTCGCTCGGGTCGCGCCGGACCACGTCCTCGAGGAGGGCGGCGGCGTCGTCGGGCCGCCCGTCGCGCACCAGCACCCGGGCCCGACGCACGGCCACGACGGGGTCGGTGGGCACCAGATCCATGCGGAGGGCGTCGGACTCGTCGGGGTCCACCAGCCGGGCTTCCAGGAGCCCGATCTCGCCTTCGAGCCAGGCCACGAACGAGCCGTACACGGGCTCGAGCCCGTCGGCGCCGAACGTGCCGTACACCGCGCGGTCCCCGCGCATGGCCCAGGCCCACCGCACGCTGTTCTGGCCGTCGGCGAACGAGATGACCGCGGAGGTGGTGGCTGCGGCCGGGGCGAGCTCGGAGGTGGAGCGCAACACCAGCGCGCCGCGGAACAGGGCCGCGCCGTTGTGCTTCGCCAGGAAGGCGCGGAGGTCCGGGGGCAACCGGCGGCCGAGGTGCGCCTCCAGGGCCTGCAGCGCTTCGGGCGAGGCGCCGTCGGCCAGGGTGTGGACGTCGCGACGGTACCGGGCGACGACGCGGTCGAGCACGGGCAGCGTGGCTTCCATGGGAGCCCCCGGGGATTGGGAGGGAGGGTCGGAGGGGTGGGCAGCGGGACGGGAGGGACCAGAACCTTACCACGCTCGTGGATCCGGTTCCAGGGGGATATACGGCGCCGATGTGGCCCGACCTCACCCCGCTGCCCCCGACCACCGCCGGCCTCCACGACGCCGCCGTCGTCGTGGGCCTGGAAGACTACCTCGTGGCCCCGGATGTCCCGGGTGCCCGCGCCAACGCCGAGGCGTGGTACGGGTGGCTCGCCCAGACCCACGGGGTGCCGCCTGCGCACCTCCGGCTCCTCCGCGACCGCGAGGCCACCCGCGAGGTGCTCCTCGAGGAGGTCGCGCGGGCCGCGGGCCTGGTGGAGGCGGGCGGCACGTTGTGGGTCGTCTTCGTGGGCCACGGCGCACCCGCGCTCGACGGCGCCGACGGAGTGCTCGTGGGCGCCGACGCCCAGCAGACCGCCCGCCAGCTGTACGACCGCAGCGTCACCCGCGCGGAGCTCGAGGCCGCCGCCGGCGCCGGCCACCCCACGGTGATGGTGCTCGACACCTGCTTCTCGGGGAGCGTGGGCGGGAGCCCGCTGGTGCCGGGACTCCAGCCGCTGATCCCCACCTGGGCGCTGTCGTCGGGCGGCTCGACCACGCTCGTGGCCGCCGGGGGCGGGGAGTTCGCGGGGCCGCTGCCCGGCCTCGCTCGGCCCGCGTTCTCGTACCTCGCGCTGGGTGGCCTCCGCGGCTGGGCCGACGCCGATCACGACGGCGCCGTCACGGCCTCCTAGCTCGCCCGATACACCCGGGACACCCTCGCGGCCGTCGTGGTCGACCGCACCCAGACCCCTGAACACGCTGGGCCAGACAGGGTCCTCGCGCGCGGCACGGAGGCCGGACCGGACGTGGCGGCCCTGGTGCGCTCGCTCCCCACCACACCCACGGTGGCGACGCCGGGCGTGGTGGCGGACGCCGCCGACCGATGGCTCACGGAGATCTGGCGCCTGCGGAACACCGAAGAAGGGCGCCGGCAGGTGGGCGCCGACCTCGCCGTGGTCTTCCCGGGGGTGGGGACGGCGGGGGTGG
>JBIKWC010000298.1:0-8992 GCA_044356535.1 Myxococcota bacterium | reverse complement strand
GACCACGCAGATGCGGGACTTCCCGGACAACACCGCGGTGAACCCGTACTCCAACTGCTTCGCCGAAGGGGCGGGCCTGCGCGCGAACGCGGACGCGGAGGGGCTGCGGCGCTGGCCCTGCGGCGACGTGAAGCGCAAGGACTGGGCCCGGGTGGAGGCGGTCCTCACCCGCACGTTCGCCGCCTACGCCCGCGAGCCCGGCGGGGTCGTGTGGTACGTCGACGCCCCGAGCGTGGAGTACGCCGCGCTGTTCGACCAGGCGCTCCCGGAGGTGCACACGCCGTCGGGCGTGGCGCCGGGGATGACGGTGGACGAGGCACTGTCGCGGATCCCCGTGCCCCCGGACTCCCGCGACGACCTGGTGCTCGCCTGGCACGCGCTCGGGCTCGAGCTCCTGGTGCGCCAGGGCGTGGTCCGCTCGCTCCGCGTGCGCGAGGCCGCGGGGCGAGCGCCCTGATCGGTGGAGCTCCGGAGCCCGATGTCGGGAGTCACCCTCACTCCGAGACCCGGCCGTCCCCCGCCACCACCAACGTGAACAATCCATCCACGTTCGGCCGCCTCGCCTTCACCGTACACATCAGCATCATCAGGCTCTGCTGCGCGTCGCCCTGGTCCGTGAGGGGATAGTGCGGGCCGCGACAGTCTGCGGGCCCGAGCGCGAATCCCCCATCGTCGACGACGCCCGCAGATAGGCTCACGGGCGCGGAGTGAGTCACCTCCCGCCCGTCCTCCTGGAAGGTGACCGTCGCCAGACCGATCGTGAGCCACAGCTCCACCGCCGTGTCCGCGGTGGGGTGGACCTCGAACGCGAACGCCCGGGTGGTCTGATCCGACTGCCTCGCGGTCCGAATCGACGCGCGATCCGATCGGTCGAGCGCCCAGTCGATCACTGGAGCGCTGGGGCCGCTGCTGCGGGAGCAGGCCCCGATCATCAGAAGCCAGGGCGTCCCTGTCATCCGAGCCTCCGCGCCCGGCCTGGGCGTCTACAGGTGAAAGTCGAGGTACAACGCAGCGTACGTCGACCAGGTGGTGATGTCCGTAACCCGGCTGCGACCCTCGACGTACCGCGCGTTCTCCCAGTCGAGCCCGAGCTCGGTGCTGACGGACAACACCTCGGTGAGGCCCACCTGCAGCCCACCGGCGCTGGTGAGCGCGACCGGCAGCCGACCCTCGAGGTTCTCGTCCTCGAGCACGTCGTCGCCGTCGCCCGACACCCCGAACACCAGCGTTCCCGCGCTCCCCGCCACGTACGGCGACAGGCGCTCCGGGCCGCGATCGGCGAAGGCGTAGCGCGCGCCGACCCGGGGGCGGAGCAGGAACGCGTCGATCTCGCGCGGCTCGAAGTCCCGGCCGAGGTCGAGGTGGAACGTGGCGAACTGGGCCGAGCCCCACACCGTGAGCCGCTCGCCCGCCCAGCCTGCGCGCCAGCTCGGCGCGATGAGCGAGCCGACGTTGGGGCTCGTGGCGACGCCGCCCGACAACAGGAGGTCGCCGGCCAGGGCCGACGAGGCCGCGAGGAGCGCGATCACCGGGCACCTCCGCCGAAGAGGAAGCTCACGTGGAGGTCCGCGTAGCCGAACAGGGCGCTGGCGTCGTAGCTCTCCTCTTCGGTCCGACGGCCGCCCTCCTCGTACCGGTAGAAGACCTCGCTGCTCGCCCACGCGCCGCCGATCTCCAGGCCCAGCGCCACGCGGGGCATCAACAGGGCGTCCGCCCCGAACCCGGCGAACACGCCCGGCCCGGCGGAGGCTCCGACGGTCACGGTCTCGTCGAACTCGTCGTAGGCGAACGTGGCAGCGCCGTTCCCGATCGTGCCCCCGGCCGCCAGGTACGGGGTGGCGTCGGCGTCCGGGGCCGCCAGGTCGAACCGCAGGCCTGCCGCCACGGACCACAGTGCGCCGCTGACCTTGACGTTGTCCTCGGGCACGTCGATCCCGCCCGCCGTCACCGTGCCCCCGAGGAAGGGCGCCACCCGCCCGAAGTCCCACCCGGCGCGTACGCCACCTCCGAACACGGACTCCGTCGAAGGCACATCGAGGACCCGTTGTCCGGTTCCAACCTGCAGGAACGGCGCAGCGTGTGCCCCGGCCACCAGCGCGGCGATCACCGCCACACCGTGAGCATCAGGCCGGTGAACGAGGAGAACACGGTGGTCTCGGCCTTGCCGTCCGACTCCCCGGGGTTCCCGTTCTCGACCTCCAGGCTGTTCCCGTACGACTTGCCGCCCAACACACCGAGCTCGCCGCCGATCGACAGGTGCTTCGACACGAACCCGTCCACCCCGAGGCCGGCCAGCCCGAGCACGGTGGTGGTGTACGACTTGTAGACGTAGTCGTCCGCGACATCCACGCTGGCGCCGGTCGCGCGCCCCGCCATCACCCCGACGAGCGCGTAGGAGGACACGGAGCGCGCGGTGCGATCCGCGAGGTCGAAGCGCAACCCCCCCGAGCCGTGGACAGAGCTGGCACGCGTCACGAAGCGATCGCTGCGTTCACCGTCGTCGAAGCTCGCCACCCCCACGCTCGAGACCTGCAGGCCCACCCACGGCACGGCGCGGCCCACGGGGAACATCGCGCGCGCGCCGAGACCGGTGAGGCCGAGCGTCGCCGTGGAGATCGGGCGGGGCCCGGTGCCCACCGACAAGGCGAAGCCGTCGCCGACCGGTTCGCCGTCCGCTGCCCAGGTGATCGCGGTCCACAGCCACCAGGTCATGTTCACCTCCGTCGTGCCCGCCCGCACCCTACCAGGGCGAACAACCGACGGATACCGGCGAACCACGCTTCTGGTTGGTGCGTCAGCGGGCGGAGCCCTTCACGTCGACCACGACCTTGATCTCGTCCTTGTTCCGAAGCGCGCCCGCCAGGTTGCTGAACGGCGCGAACCCGAAGTCCGAGTGCTTGATGCGGAAGGTGCCAGAGGCCGCGAACGCGCTCTTGTCGGCGGTGACGTTCATCACTGCGGTCACCGCCTTCGGCACGCCGCGGATCGACAACGTGCCGGCCACCGTCACCGCGCCGGTGGACGCCGAACACGAGGTCCCGTGGAACTCGATGGTGGGGAAGCGGCTGGCGTCGAGCTGGCCCTTGCCCTGCAGGTTCCCGACGATGGTGGGCTTGGAGTCCTCGCCCACCGCGCCGTCGGCCGACAGGCCTTCGCGCTCGCGCAGGCCCGCGGGATCGGGCCACAACGAGGTGACGGGGAACGACAGGTCCACCTTGCACGCCGCCGGGTCGTCGAGATCCCACACCACGGAGCCGTCGAACGACTTCGGACGGAACGCGTGGTCGTGGCCCAGGCGGGACGCCATCGCGCTCGTGTCGTTGTAGACCACGGCGTACAACCAGCTCCGCGCCGGGTCCAGCGCGTAGGTCACGGGATCCACGGCCGCCGGGGGCGCCGTCTCGCTCGACTGCGCGAAAGAGTCGGCTGTACATACGTTGAGCAGGAGCGCGAACATCCGGACCTCCACTTGGCCTACAACCCGTCTACGGGGTGGACTTGTTCCTGGACCACACGACCGACGACGACGTTGGTGCCTACCGATACCGTGCTGTCCTCGAAGGCGCCGCCCTCGGAGACGCATTCGGGTGGGCGCTCGAGGACGCCGACGCGCAGGTGTGGCTCGCCCGCGATCCGTCCGGGGGCGTGCTGCGCAGCCTCGTGCCGGTCGGCGGTCGGCAGGGCCTGGCCGGCGACGGCACCCAGCAGCTCCTCTTCGTGGCGGAGGGGCTCCTGCGCGCGCACAACGCCTCGACGGTCACGCGCGCCCCGAACGACCCCGTCCCGCACGTGTACCACGCCCTCCTGCGCTGGCTCGAGACCCAGCGCTCCGCCGGCCCTCCGCCGCGCCCGGACGGCTGGCTGGTGGGCAGGGCCGCGCTGCACGACCGGCGTTCGCGAACCCAGTCCACCCAGCAGGCGCTCCGGTCCGGGTTCTGCGGCCGCCGCGACCGTCCGATCAACAACCTGCTCGACTCGGGGCCGCTCCTGCGCGGGGTCGCGGCCGGCCTCGTGCGGGGCTGGGACGCCTGGGCGTTGGGGCAGGACCTGGCCGCGATCACCCACGGCAGCCCCCGGGTCCAGCTCGCGACGGCGGTGGTCGCAGAGCTCGTGCGGTCGCTCGTGGCGGGCCTGGACTGGTCCGCCGCCCTCGACGCCACCTGGGCCGAGATGGCCGAGGCGGGAGCCCACGCGGACCTCCTCACCGCAGCGCTCGACCGGGCGCTCGAGCAGGCCGACCTCGGCGAGCCCAGCCCGGCGCGCCTCGCCACGTTCGGGGACGGCAAGGAGCCCGAGTCGGCGCTGGCCATCGCCGTGTACTGTGCTGCGGTCGCTGCGCCGGCCGACGTCATCGGGCTCGCCGTGTTGCACGCCGGGGCGTCCGAGCGCACGGGGGCGCTCGCCGGGGCCCTCGCGGGTGCCCGGTACGGAGCCGCCGCCGTCCCCGCGGCGCCTGCGGCCGCCCTCGAGCTGTCGGAGGTCGTGGTGGCCGTGGCGCGAGACCTCTACCGCCACTTCGGGCAGGGCCCGTTCTTCGAGCCCTCCGAGGAGGACTGGTCGCGCTACCCGGGCTGACGCGATACTCCGGGCGTTGGCCCGTTCCCCGGAGGCACCGTGTTGCTCGCCCTCGCCCTCTCCTGCGACCGCAAGGAGTGCGACGACTGCAGCACCACCACCCCGGACGACCCCGTCGATCTGTCGCTCCCCGTACCGAGCGGCGAGTCGCGTGCGGGCCGCCTGGTCGACGACGCCCCCACGTTCGGGGGCATCTCCGGGGAGGCCCGGCCCGGCGACTACCTCCTCGTGAACGCCGTCGCGCGGTTCGTCGTGCAGGACGTGCGGCCGGGGAACTGGTACGTCTTCGAGGGAGGCGGGGTGATCGACGCCGACGTCGTGCGCCCGGCAGGAGTCCCTGGGCGAGACGCCATCGAAGAGTGGTCCACCCTGTTCGGCCTCGGCCGGGTGTTCGTGCCGGAGCGGATCGAGGTCGTCAGCGACGGCGCCGAGGGCGGGGATGCCGTGGTGCGGGTCACCGGGTACGACGGGCCGATGGGCCTCGTGGAGGGCGCGCTCGAGGCGCCGGGCTTCGTCCCCGACCTCAACCTCGAGATCACCACCGAGTACCGGCTCCCCCCCGACTCGCACCTCCTCACCGTCCACACCACGGCGACCGCCACCACCACGAGCCCGCTGTTCGCCATCGGCGACATCGTGCTCGGCGCCGACGAGGTCCTGAACCCCTTCGTCCCCGGGGTCGGGATGGGGGACGACGACGAGCGGCCGCGGTCCTGGAACGGGTACGTCTCCGAGCGCAACGACGTGGCGTACCTCCTCGCCGCCGGGCCGGGCGCCGAGCTGTCGGTCACCGGGTACTCGCTGCTCACCGAGCTCGCGTCGATGATCGTGGGGTTCGGGCCCACGGAGGTCCTCCCGGCCGGGCAGTCGCGCGAGTGGACCCGCTACTGGGGCGCCGGGCCCGACCTCGCCACGTTGTCGGCGGAGCTGCTGGCCGCGAGGGGCGAAGCCAGCCAGGCCCTCGAGGGCGTCGTCACCGCACCCGACGGCCGGGTCGCGGGCGCGCGCGTGGTCGTCGACCTCGCTGGCGAGCCGTGGACGATGGCGATCACGGACGCCGACGGCGCGTTCACGGCGCGCGTCCCCCCCGGCTCCACCTCGTACGTGGTGGACGGGCGTGGCACAGGGCGCTTCACCGACCTGCCCGACGGCGCGGCCCCGATCTCACCGTACGCTTCACCCACGCCGGCGGCCCTCGCCCTGAAGGCCCTGCAGACCGGCGCGCCTCCGGTGCCGGCATCGCGGGGCCGCGGGGTCGCGGTCGGCTCCCTGGCGCTCGGGGAGCCCGGCCAGGTGGTGGTGCGGGTCACCGACGGCGCGCCGTTCGCGGTGCGGGCGGCGTTCACCACGGCCGACGCCCCGACCGACCCGGCCCGCGTGCAGGGGCGTCCGGACGGGTTGCAGGCCGCGGGCTGGGCGCGCGACGGTGAGGTCGTGTTGACCGTGGAGCCCGGCACGTACTCGCTCCTCGTCCACCGCGGCCCCCGCTGGGAGACCTGGAGCGGGGAGGTCACGGTGGCGGCGGGGGCGGTCGAGACCGTCACCCCGTCGCTCGCGCTCGCGCTGTCGCCGGCGGACTGGGTGCTCGGAGACCCCCACGAACACGCGAGCCCGTCCCCCGACGGCGGGATCGCGATGGAGGACCGGCTGGTGTTGGCCGCCGCCCACGGCCTCCAGGTCCACTTCGGGACCGACCACGACAACCTCGCCGACTACCGGCCGCTCCTGGCCCCGCTCGGGCTCCAGGGCGCGCTCCGCTCCGTCGTCGCCGACGAGGTGAGCCCGCCGCTGCGCGGCCACTTCAACATCTACCCGGTCGAGCCCGTCCCCGGCCTCGCGCCGAACGACGGCGCCTGGACCTGGTGGCTCGAGGTCCCCGAGACCACCGACGCCATGATGACCTCGCTCCGCGCGCGCCACGGCGAGGACTTCATCCTGCAGTCGAACCACCCGATGGACTCGGGGATGGGCTGGGCCTCCGGGTGGAGCCCCGGCGACGTGGGGGACCGCGACTACTGGTCGGACCAGGTGCAGGCCATGGAGGTCATGAACGACGGGGAGGTCGGTGAGTACCTCGACATCTGGGAGGACATCGTGTTGCGGGGCGGGCGGGTCACGCCGGTGGCGGTCAGCGACGCCCACTCGTACTTCGACGGCAAGTACGGGTTCTCGGCCACCTGGATCCAGGTCTCCGGGGAGGTCACCGACGCGAAGCTGGCCGCCGCTTTCCGCGAGGGCCGGGTGCTGCCCACGAACGGACCGTTCGTATCGTCGAACGTCATCCCTGGCTCGACCGTGGACACCGGTACGGTGGTGTCGTTGGTTGCGACGGGGGCGTCTTACGTCCACGTGGACCGGGTCCGCTGGTTCGAGGACGGGGTGGAGGTCGAGGTGGTTCCCGCCGCCACCGCATCGCGCACCCTGGCGCCGGCCCGCGACGCCCTGGTGTACGCGATCGTGGAGGGGGACGCCCCGATGGCGCCAGCGTCGGGCCTCACCCCGTGGGCGCTGGTGGGCCCCTGGCGGGTGGACGTGGACGGCAACGGCTGGACGCCGCCGCTCCCTGCGTTCCCGTGAGGACTACTGGACGGTGCCGCGGACGCTCGCGCCCGCGAGCACCCGGAACTCCGCGCGCCGGTTCTCGGCCCACGCGACGTCGCCCGTGCCCATCACCAGCGGCTTCTCCTCACCAAAGCTCAGGAGATCGAGCCGAGAGGGCGGCACGCCGTACGCAGTGAGCTGGCGGATGACCTGCTGGCCTCGCCGCTGGCCGAGCGCCAGGTTGTAGTCCACCGTACCGCGTTCGTCGGCGTGCCCCTGCACCTCCACGCGGACCTCTGGGTGGCGGTTCAGGATCTCGGCGTTGGCCTGCAGCGCCGCGCGTCCACCGGCGTCGAGCGCGTCGGAGTCGGTCTCGAAGTGGACCCGCGAGAAGTTGTCCACCAGCGCGGACAGCTCGCGTGCGGTGAGAGGCTCGGCGGCACCCTTGGTGCCGAGGGGGGAGTCCACGGGCTTCCAGGTGACGTCGGGGGGCTTCGTCTTGCAGGCCAGGAGCGACAGGATCAGGAACACGGGCACCTCCGTCGATCCTGCCAGCGCAAGTCAGCCGGTCGCTGACCAGGGTGGGATCCAATCCCGCCTCACGATCAGCGGAAGTGCCCTGGGCAACACCTCGATCGTGAAGGAGTGTCCGGGCTCCCACTCCTCGCCGTCGATCTGCGCGTACACGTCGCTGCCGTCCGCCGTGAACAGCTCGATGGCGAACGAGGCTGCGGACGTACCGCCGTCGTACGCCAACCCCAGCCAGTCGACGGCGTCCGGGTCGACGGGGAGGTCCTTCCAGTCGCGGAGCAGGCGCGTGATCATCTCTCCGCGGCCGGCGAGGGGGACGAGGTCCATCTTGCCGTCGTCGGGCTCGCCGTGGCGGGCGGGGACCCAGATCCCGCCGTAGACCGGGGTGGCCTTCACGATGAGGTCGGTGAGGGACTCGAAGTGGTGTTTCGCGCCGTCCGCGACCACCTCGGCCTTGAACGAAGCGGGCTCGACGTAGCCGCGCAGGGTTTCGCGGATGGCGGCCCCCACGTAGACCGCCTGGTCGCGGTACAACGAGCCCAGGATGGGGATGCGGGCGACCCGCTCCCGGTCGCGGTTGCGGCCGACGAGGATGGCGGGGTGCAGCCCGAAGCCCGCGGAGTCGAAGAACAGGTCCCTGCGCGTGACCTTGCCGTCCACCCGCTTCGACAACACGCCGGCGTCGATGGGGCGGACCCGGCGGTCGAGGATGTACCCGACGTTGTCGGCCAGCGCGTCCCGGTGGCTCGAGATGCCGAACGACTTGCCCTGGTCGTTGGCGGTGCCGGCCGGCAACATGCCCATCGGGACCTTGCGGGTGGCCTCCACCAGCGCCGCGCCGACCTCGCGGAACGTGCCGTCTCCGCCCATCGCCACCACGATGTCGCCCTTGCCTGCGTCCACGAGGGCGCGGACCTTGGGGATGGTCGCGCCGCCCGGCTCGGTGGTGACGAGCTCGGCCTCCGCCCCGCGCGCCAGGAACTCGTCCATCGCGTGCTCGATGCGCTCGAGGTTCTTGCCCGACCGGGCCGTGGGGTTGGCGACGAGGAGGACGTGCATGGCGTCTCTTATCCTGTCCGGGGCGTGCTCCCGTCAGGCACGACTCGACACTGACCACCCGATCCGTCTCCGGATCGACCAGGTAACGGAAGTCTACGAAAGCACTCCGCAGAGCACGCCCGAGGGCATGGCAGGTTCGCGGAGGACGTGATGCACAGCGGATGGATCGTGATGCTGGCCCTGGTGGGATGCGCTGGGGACGACGACAAGTCGACCGTAGGGCCGGACGGAGACGGAGACACGGATGCCGACACCGACACCGACACCGACACCGACACAGATTCCG
>JBIKWC010000345.1:0-7313 GCA_044356535.1 Myxococcota bacterium | reverse complement strand
CTCGTCCAGATCTGGACGGATCGCGCACTGGCCTACCGCGCGATGTCGGAGGCGACCCGCACCGCGAACGCCGAGCTGTGGAACGCCGCCCGGTCGAAGGCGGACCAGGTCAAGGCGAACGAGAACGCGTTCTTCCGGGATCTGAACGTGCAGCTCACGCCGCTGCACCTCCAGGTGGATCCCTACCCCTGAGCGAGGCGTGGTGTGGATCGCTTGACGACTCCAGAGCGTCCCGTTAAATACAACTCGTCGTTGACCCGTAGTCGAATTGGCAAGACGTCAGGTTCTGGCCCTGAAGGCTCTAGGTTCGAGTCCTAGCGGGTCAACCACCCTTCAGCTCCTTCTCATCCGATTTGCTCCCATCGTCTAGCGGTTAGGACAGCGCCCTCTCACGGCGCAGGCAGGGGTTCGATTCCCCTTGGGAGTACTTCGGAGGAGGCGCTACTCTGCCCCGAATCCGGGTCGCGTCGTCAGGCGTCGCCACGCGAGCCGCGGGAACGCCGGCACCTGGCCTCGCGACTCCATGTGGGCGCGAACCTCCTGACCGCGACGCACGAGCGCGAGGCGCTCCGGGAGCTCGGGCCTGGCGTCGAGCTCGCAGCTCAGCACCAACAGCGCGAGCAGCTCCACGGTCTCGCCCACCTGCGGATCCCCGCTGTTCAGCTGCCGGAGCCGCGCCAGGTCGAGCGCCGCCGTGGCGCTGGCCTGATCGCCCCGCTCGGCCTCGCAGGCAGCGAGCCAGGCTGCGAACAGCGCCGCCAGCCGGGCGTCACCGAACTGTTCGACCAACGCCGTAGCAGCGAGGTAGGCGCTACGTGCCTCGTCGAGCCGCCCCTGCAGGTGGTGGACGCAGGCCAGGAGCGCCGTGTCTGCCCCCTCCGCTCCGGCCTCACCGCGATCTCGGTGGACCGCGACGGCCCCGAGCAGGACGCGTGCGGCCTCCTCGTAATCCCCGGCCACCAGCGCCACGAGCCCGAGGTCGCGCAGCACCACGCCCTCTGCGGCCCGATCCCCCGCGCGGCGAGCCACCCGGGCAGCCTCTGCGAGCGCGGTGCGGGCGTCGTCGACGCGGTCGAGGTTGAGGTCCAGCAAGCCCAGCTCCGCGAGCCAGCGGCTCTCCTGGGACGCGATGCCGCACTCGCGCGCGAGCGTGATGGCCTCGGCGTACAGGCGGCGCGAAGCGTCCGCGTCGTCGAGCCGCCGATAGAGCATCGCGAGGTACCCGATGGCGCGACACTCGTGGAGGCGCAGGTCGTGGGCCCGCAACCCCGCCACCGCCGTGCTGAGGGTCTGCGTGGACTCCGAGTAGCGCCCCACCGCCATCTGGACGGCGCCCAGGTACGTGTAGGCGACCGCCTCGCCGCCGAGGTCCCCGATCTCCCGGAACAGCCGAGCCCCCTCTTCGAGCCTGCTCATCGCCCGCTCGGAAGACCCCACCTCGTACTCCGCGCGACCAGCCTCGACGGCGCACTGCGCCTGCCCCGCCCGGTCCGACCACCGCTCACCCATGGCCTCCGCGCGCTCGAGGTCCCCGAAGGCGGACGCCGTGCGCCCCACCCGGCGGAGCGCCTGGGCCCGCTGCAACAGGACCCGCAGGTGGATCCCGGCGTCGGCGTCGAGCATCACGTCCATCCGTCTACACACCGCGTCGAGGAGCTCTGCAGCCACCCAGGCAGGTCCTCGGGCCTCGAGGACCGGGCGGAGCGTCAGCACGGCGCGCGCCGCCAGCGAGACCGCCTCGATGTCCTCGCGCGACTCCTCGAGCCCGATGCGGATGACCTCCACGAGGCCCTCCCACTCGACCGCGAGGCGCGCGACGAGCTCGGTGCGGTCGCGCTCGTACTGAATCCCCAGCCAGGACTCGCACCGGTTCAGCAGCAGCTGCGCGCGAACGTCGCGGACGACGCGGTGTTCTTCGACGGGCAGCGCCTCGAGCACCCGGCGCCGGACGTTCTCTTCCACGATGTACCGGAGCACCTCGGGAGCCTCGGGCTCGTGGGCGCGACGCACCAGTCCGCGGCGGTCGAGCCGCTCGAGGAGCACGAACGAGGCCTCGGGCTCTTCGGAGGCCACGAGCCCCGGCTCGAACGACCCCGGGAGGGCACAACAGGCGGCCAGCGCTTCGCGTTCGGCCTCGTCCAGCTGGTCGAGCACCACGGCGAGGATGCGGTCCTCGCTGAGGTCTCCCGACCGGAACCAGTCCAGCTGCCGCTCCACGGGGAACCGATCGACGACGCCGGCCAGGAGGCGGATGGAAAGCGGAAGCCCGCCGCTGCGCTCCACGAGCTCGGCCACTGCCGACGGATCCTGCGTCTGGACGTCTTCGTCGACGGCACGCGCGCGGTCGAGGAACAGCCGGACGGAGTCCTCCCGGTTCGAGACGAGCGGAAGCAGGACGTACAGCACCTCGCCGGGGATCCCGAACCGGACGTCGGTGTTGACGACGAAGGTCGAGCGGGCGGACACGCGCAACCACTGGGCGAGCACGGCGCGGAGGTCGCGCGAGAGGCCGTCGACCTGGCTGGAGCGCTGCCGGTGCGCGAGGTGGTCGATCACCACGACGAGCCGGTCTCGTGCCGCGAGGGCGTACCCGATCCGAGCGGTGGCCTCCTCGATGGACAACGCGTCCTCGAGGGGAACGGACAACACGGTCGACAGGCACCGCACGAGGCTCGAGACCGTCGCCTCCCCGGGCCGCACCCACCAGACCCCGCCGGGGAACCCTTCCCGGTGCAGGGCTCGCGCCGTGAGGCGGCACGTCCGGCTCTTTCCGACCCCCGAAGGCCCGACCACCGTCACCAGCCGGATCCCCATCCGGACGAGCGACAACACCGCCTGCACGTCGCCGTCGCGACCGAGCGTGGACTCCTCCTGGGTGAGGAGGTTCGTCGTGGGCACCGCCAGGATCTCGGGGAACTCGCGCGCGGCGAGCCCGATGGGCAGCACCTGCGTGAGCGGACCGACGCCGTCGGAGCCCACCAGCGGCACCGGCCCGAGCTCCCGGACCGAGAAGGCTGCCCCATCCACCTGGATCCGCTGGTGGGCAGCGTCCGACAGCAGCACCTGCCCGCCGTGCGTCACTGCGAGGATCCGAGCTGCGTGGTACAGCCCGGGACCGGAGATGCGGCCATCGATGCCTGCGTCCACCCGGCCACAGTGGATGACCGTCCGGACGCGGAGACCCCGGTACAAGAGCCGCCCCTCGGCGTCGCGGAGCTCGGCGGCCTCCGTGCGTACGAGGAGGGTGGGGGCCCACGCACCCGCAAGCAGAAGCCACTGCAGGTCCGCGGAGAACCACACGGCGTCGTCCACCGACTCGAATTGAACGAACCACCCGCGCGCGACGGACGGGTGCAGGGTGCCACCGCGCGCAGCGGCTGCGGCGCGAACCGCCTCCTCCACGACGACGCGGCCGCGATCCACTGCGGTGGGCAACCGGGCGCGGAGGGCGGCCTCCTCGGCGACCTGAACCAGCGCGAAGCACGACCTGGGCAGCGGGGGGTGAACCATCGCGCGCATCGTACAACCGATGGGCTGGAGAAGATCCCCCTGCCACACGCCCACGGCCCCGCCGGGGGACTGGGCCGGGATACTCGAGCCCTGGGAGGGACCGTGGAGGACGCAGCTACACGCGCGCTGGGGCGCCTGCGTGCGCCGGAAGGCGCTGCGCTCACCGCGCTGGCTGCCCTGGTGGTCGACGAGACCACGCGGACCCCGATGCGGTCACTCGCCACGCCGCGGTGGCTGTCGGGCCAGGTGGTGGCAGCGCTCGAGGCCGCAGTGCAGGGCGACGCACTCCGGGAGTGGGCGAGGAACCGGCTCCACCTCGAGTCGTCGAAGCTGCAGGCGGAGACCCGCTCGCTGCGCGACCTCCTCCCCACCGAAGCCGAGCCGCCGCTCAAGCAGCTGCTCGGGCGCAAGTACACCCCGAACGAGCCCCTGCTGCTGCGGATCATCGATCAGCCCGCCATGCGCGGCCTCGTCCGGACCGTGCTCAGCGACACCGTCACCCGCTTCCGCAAGCGCGTGTCCGACGTGGACGCGGGCCTCCTCGGGGGGCTGGGCAAGCGCGCTGCGGCGCGGGGCCGCGGACTGTTCGGGAACCTCGGCGGGATGGCCGAGAACCTGGTGGAGGTGGTGAAGGAGGAGGTGGACTCCGCCATGGAGGGGCGGGTCCGCGACTTCCTGACCCACGCCACCGGCGAGGCCCTCAAGACCGTCGCGCGCTACCTCGCAGACCCGGCGCACGCCGGGCAGTTCGGGGAGATGCGCCTGGCCGTCCTCGACGTGGTCCTGGACACCCCGCTCTCGGAGCTCGCCGCAGAGGCCGACAAGCTCGAGCCGGAGGTCGCGATGGACGTGGTGGTCGCCGCCGTGCGGTCCATGCTCGCCGCCCCGGACTTCCGGGAGCGCGTGGAGGACCGGATCGCAGCGCTCCTGGCCGAAGCCGGCGACGGAACCTTCGGCGCGTGGCTCGCGGAGGTCGAGCTCGAGCAGGTCTGGCGGGAGACCACCACGGAGCTCGTGTCGGATCGGCTCCGCGCGGTGGTCCACACCGAGCCGTTCGCGGCCTGGTGGAGCGATCTCTTCCGCTGAAACGCAAGTGGGGAGCCCGTCGCGGCCTCCCCACTCCACCGTTCGGCCGCTTCGGGCGGATTCCGCTCAGCGGGGAGCCTCTGCAGACTCCCCGGCCTGCGAGCTCAGCGGCGGTTGCGGCGGGTGATTGCGAAGCCGAGGGCGGCGAGCGCGCCGATCCCACCGACGCCGCCGAGGCCCGTCGAATCGCAGCCGAGGCCCTGGCTCGCCACGTCGAAGGTGAGCTTCGAGGCGCCGGTGCCGCCGATGCCGCCGAGGTTGAGCACGGCGGTGTAGGTGCCGGGCTCGTCGAACGTGACCTGCGGCTGCCACGCGGAGATCTCGCGGATCGGCTCGCCGGAGGTGTCGCTGCCCTCGAACACCTGCCAGGTGATGTCGGAGATGCAGCCGTAGTCGGAGACGTCGCTGCGGTTGTTGAGCTGGACGGTCAGGCCGTCGGTCTGCTCGGCCTCGAAGGCCGCGATCGGCTCCGCGCAGCTGCGGGCGTACCCATAGCGCTTGAGGCAGTGTTCCCAGGGGCCGGCCTCGCGCTCGCCGGACACACACACGCGGACGGTGTGGCTGCCGGACTCTTCGTACACGTGCTTGGCCGTGGTGAAGGGCGCGGCGTCGAGCTCGGTGATGCCGCCGTCACCCCATTCCCACGTGACGTTCGTGATCTCTTCGGGGGCGTAGTAGTCGATGACGCAGCGCAGCTCCATCGGGACAGTGCCGAGGGCGAAGGTCGTGCTGGAGCCGGGCTCGAGCTCGCGGTTGCACTGGAACGACGGTGGAGCCGAAGCGGTGGTGGTCACCGTGGCGGGGAGAATCGTCTCCTTGATCCAGGGGAGGTAGTAGTCGACCCGCATGTGGCTCGACGGCGACTCGCCGCACACCCGACCGTAGGACGTGATCGAGATCTGCACGTTGCCCGCACCGACCTGCAGGTAGCCCGGCCCGCCGGAGTCGCCCTGGCAGGTGTCGTGCCCCTGGCCGTCGAACGACATCAGCTGGGACTCTTCGAACGAGAAGATCTTGGAAACCGCGGTGCGCTTGATGCCGCTGTCCGAGCCACCGAACCGGGTGATGCCGAACCCGACCCAGCGCGCGTCGAGGCCGACCCAGGAGTCGTCGAGCGGTGCCTGGTTGAGTGCGGTCGGCTGGACCTCGGTCATCGGCGTCTCGAGGTGGATGAGCGCCGTGTCGCCGAGGATGCCCGGCCCGAGGCCGGCGTCCTCGCCCTGCCACGCGGGATGCTCGATCCAGTTGTCCGCCGTGCGGGTGGCGAAGATCCCGTTCGTGACGTTGGTCCCGAAGTTCACGCGGACCGAGCCGCCACCACCTTCCGGGGGAGGGGTCGCGCCGTCGGTGCAGTGGGACGCCGTGAGGATCCACTCCGGATGGATCAGGGTGCCCGTACAGCTGCCGCCGTTCCCGGAATCGTCGGTGATGTCGATCTGGACCACGTCGCGGAAGTCTTCGGCGGGGACGAGGTCGCCGTTGACGATCATCGGGAAGTTGGCGTCTTCGCCTTTCGGCATGTCGGCGACGACCGGAACCACCCGGGACACCGTGGTGACCTGACTCGAGGTGAGTGCCTGGCCATCGGCGCCGAAGGCAGTACCAATCACGAGGGAGGCGATCAGCGAGCCGTTCATGTGAGAACTCCGGGGGACGATCGACAGGAACCGTATCATGGAGATCAGTGTTCGTCCCACGGGCGGTGTTCACATCCGCATCGCACGAGCGCGCACTTCAGATTAACGTACGGCCGCAACGGGGGTACGGTGGGGGGATTGCTGCTCGTGACGCCGCCCGGCCCAGATGCCGACGCGCTGTCCGCCCAGCTCAGGGACCGCGGGTTCGAGGTGCACCAGGCCGGTAACGGCGCCTCCGCGGTGGACCTCGCCTTTCGACGTCAGCCGGACGCCATCCTCATGGACCCGTCGTTGTCCGCGATGGATCGCTGGCACGCCGTGAAGCGCCTCAACACCGAACCCTCCACCTCTCGCATCCCCGTCCTGACCCTCGTGTCGGACGCGACGAGCCCGGGGGGCCTGCAGCGGGTGATGGCGAAGATCGAGCGCACCCTCGGCGGGCTCCCACCCACGCGCCCTCCCACGCGCCCGCCATCCGCGCCGGCCTCCACCCCCAACCCGCCCCCGACGGCGATGGGTGGCACCCAGGCAGGGCGACGCGGCGGCACGCCACCGCCGCCCCTCGCCGCCGTCGACGCAGAGCCCCCGCCCAGGCACCGCACCCCGGCCACGACGCCCTCCGGAACCTCCCCGGTGGGGCGCCGCACGCCGCTCCCGATCGGGGTCGTGGCAGTGTCGCCGCCAGCACCGATGACCAGCCCTCCCCCGGTGCGTGAGCCGAGCGCCACGTCCACGGGGAACACCGTCACACCCGTCTCTCCGTATCGCCAGAAGGTGCCGCGGCAGGCTTCCGTCCTGGTCGTCGACGACAACGCGATGAACCGCGACATGTTGTCGCGGCGCCTGGAGCGGAAAGGGTACGCCGTCGGCATCGCGGAAGGGGGAGAGCAGGCGCTCGAGATCCTGCAGAAGCGCCGGTACGACGTGGTCCTGCTCGACTGGATGATGCCCGGGTTGTCCGGTATCGACGTGCTGAAGCGGATCCGTGAGCAGTGGTCGACGATCGAGCTGCCCGTCATCATGGCGACCGCGAAATCCGAGGCCGACGACATCGTCGAGGCCCTGCGCGCCGAGGCGAAC
>JBIKWC010000344.1:0-7343 GCA_044356535.1 Myxococcota bacterium | reverse complement strand
ATGCTCGAGTCGCGAGCCCCCGGACGCACGCTGTTCGTCGTGGTCGACGAGGTGTCGCAGTACGTGATCAGCGGCGACGACCGCATCGGGAAGCTCCAGGCGTTCGTGGAGCTGCTGGGCGCGCGGTTGCGTGGCAAGGCGTGGCTCGTGGCCCTCGGGCAGCAGAAGCTCGAAGAGGACGCCGCCGCCAAGACCGACCTGCCCAAGCTCAAGGATCGGTTCCCCAAGCGCCTGCGGGTCCACCTGGACCCCGCCAACATCCGGGACGTGGTCCACCAGCGGCTGCTCAAGAAGAAGCCCGAGCGCGAAGGCGAGGTCCGGCGCGTGTTCCAGGCCCACCGCGCTGCCCTCGAGGCCCACGCGCTCGGCGGTTCGCACCTGTCCGAAGACGACTTCGTCGCGACGTACCCGCTGCTCCCCTCCTACGTCGACCTGCTGTTGCGCATCACGAGCGCCATCCGCCGGTCGTCGCGCGCCCAGGCCGACGACCACGAGATCCGCGGCCTCCTGCAGCTCCTCGGCGAGGTGTTCCGCACCCGCGGGACGGCGCAACGGGACCTCGGCGTGCTCGTCTGCATCGACGACATCTACGAGGTCCAGCGCACCGCGCTCGACTCCGAGACCCAGCAGAGCATGGCCCGCGTGCTCGCCCAGTGCGGCGACGATCCGCTCTACTCCCGCGTCGCCAAGGCCGTGGCGCTCCTCCAGCTCGTGCAGGACGAGGACCTGCCGGGGACCAGCGGCACCGACGCCACGCTCGTCACGAAGGCGCTGTTCGACCGCGTCGACGCCGGCGACCGCACCGAGGCCGTCACCACCGCGCTCGAAGCCATGCGGCGGCAGAACCTCCTCGGGTACTCCGAGCGCACCGGCTACAAGATCCAGTCCACCGCCGCCGAGGAGTGGGAACGCGAGCGCCGGGACATCGACGTGTCGGCGGAGCAGGTCGGGGAGCTGGTGCGCGCGGAGCTGGCGGCCCTGGTCCGCACGCCGGACGAGCCCCGGCTCAAGGGCCAGAAGTTCCCGGTGGGCGCTCGGTTCTCGGACGACTCGACCGCGAACGACGTGCCCCTCGTCGACGCCCGCGACCCCGCCGCGCTGGTGTTCGACCTGCGCTGGGTGCGCGACACCACCGACGCCACCTGGCTCCGGCGCTCGGGGGAGTCCGCCCTGGAGAACCGCGTGGTGTGGGTCGCCGCCTCGGTCGCCGGGGTGAAGGCCGCCGCGGAGGAGCTGGGGAAGTCGATCGGGATGTTGCGGAAGCTCGAGCCCTCGTACAAGACGAACACGCTGCTGACGGGCAAGAAGCGCCTGTACCTCGAGGAGGAGGGCCGCAAGGACGAGCTGCTGGGGCGCCTCCGCAAGGAGGTCGACGCGGCGTGGTCCCACGGCGCCCTGTTCTTCCGCAGCCAGCGGTTCGCGGCCAGCGACTTCGGGGCCACGTTCGCGCACGCCGCCCAGGCCGCCGGCATGCGGCTGTTGCCGTCGCTGTTCCCGGAGTTCGTGGCGACCCAGGTCTCGCCGTCCGAGCTGTCGCAGCTCGTCCCGGTCCAGCTCTCCGCGCTGTCGACGAAGTTCATGCCCAACGAGCTCGGCCTGTTCGAGACCGATCGCGGGCGCTACGTCGCCGCCTGCGTGGGCGTGGTTCCGCAGCGCGTCGAGGCCGCCATCCTGACCGACAAGGGGCTCGCCGGGACGCTGGTCCTCGCGCGGTTCGGCAGCCCGCCCTACGGGTGGAACCCCGGCGTCGTGAAGGCCGCCCTGGCCGCGCTCCTGCGCGCGAACCGCATCCGGGCCACGCTGGAAGACGGCACCGCGGTGACCTCGATCAGCGACGCGGGCGTGCCCGACCTGTTCGAGAAGGACCGCGCCTTCAAGCGGGCGTCGTTCTTCCCGGCGGGCGAGGACGTGATCGGCGCCCCGATGCGCAACAAGATCCGGAAGTTCCTGGAGGCGGCCTTCGGAGAGCAGCTCGATGCCACGAACGAGGCCATCGCCGACGTGGTCGGGCAGAAGTTCCCGCAGGTGGCCGACCGCCTCCACGACGTGCAGCGCCGCGTCCAGCGGCTCGTCCGCCGGCCGGCCGACCTTCCGGGGCTCGCGGGGCTGCAGCCCGCGCTGGAGGCGTGTGTCCGGCGGTCGCGGAACACCCAGGCGACCGTGGAGGCGCTGGCGAAGCACCTCGCCCCGCTGGTGGACGGCCTCGCGGCGCTGGATCGCGTGGATCGCGAGCTGACCGAGGAGGGCCTGCACGCGGTGAACCGCGCCCTCGTGGCCCTCGACCCGCGGCTGCTGCAGCTCGGGGAGCTGGGGCCGCTCGACCCGGAGCTGGCGGCCGCCCGGGACCGGTTGACGGCGCAGGTGGAGCAGCCGCGGCCGTGGCTGGACATCGGTTCGGTGGAGGGCGACGCGAAGCGCGCGGAGGTGGCGTACCAGAACGCCCGCGCGCGGTTGCTCGCGGACCAGCAGGCGCGCTGCGACGCCGCGAAGGCCACGGTCTCCGGGCGGCCGGGGTTCGAGAAGCTCACCGCCGACGACGCGCACGACGTGTTGTCGCCGATCGACGGCGCCCGGGCGACCACCACGGACACGGCGGTCCTGCCGCCGCTCGGGACCCTGCGGGACGCGTTCGACCTCGCCCTGTCGCGGGCGGTGGCGGCGGCGAACCTCCGCCTGGACCAGCTCCTGAGCGAGCGCGACCACCCGGTGGTGCCGATGGATCCACGGCTCGGGAACCGGGAGATCGCCACGGAGGCGGACCTGGAGGCGCTGCTCGCGGAGCTGCGGGCGTTGATCGCACCGCACGTGGCCGCTGGGCGGCGGGTGAGGCTCACATGAAGCTTCACGCCCGCGTGCGGGGAAAGTCCACGGACGATGGGAGCGACCTCATGACCGCCGATGAGGTGATCGCGGAGGCTCATCGACGCGGCTGTCCGTCGGTGTGGGACGATGACATACGGCGTCAGCCCGCGGACAGCGTGGACGTGAGCTACCGCACGAAGGACAGGACCTGGCTGAGGATCCGCCGGACGTCGGCGGGATGGTGGATCGAGTTCCCCTGCTAACGGATCCGCCGTCGGACCCGCTCCAGCGTCTTCTTTGCAGTGGCGTTGAGGTCGGAGGGCGGGGCACGCACCAGCGCCAGAAACCGATCGATCGCGCTCGGGTGGTAGTTGACCAGCGGAGCGGCCTTGCCGCGGCGCACCGTCATCGCACAGCGTGGGTCGTCAGGGAGACGGAATGCGCGGACGAGGATGGAGACATCGGCCTGACCGATGTGCAGCGCGCGGGCGATGTCGACCTGGGACAGGGTGAACCCGGCCGCGATGGGGTCGGCGGTGACGGTGGCCAGATCAGGTTCTTCGGCCGGACCGGCGACGCGGAACGCCGCAGCCAGCGGACCCTTCCGCTTGTCTTCCGGGAGCAGGTGCTCGACGAGGACCTCGACCGTGTTCTGCAGGCGCTCGATGGCCGCAGTCTGGCGACGAAGCAGGTCGGCCTGCTCCGCGAACCGCTCCCGGTACTCCGCGTTGACCTCTCCACGGATCGCCTGGAGGGTGTCGACCTGGCGCTCGTCGAACCCGAGCCGGAGCATCGCCTCACGCGACAGGTCGACCACGTTCCCGTCAGCCACGGCTACCTCTTCGGGAGCTGAGCCAGCAGCGAAGCGACGCGCTCGGTGCGGGCGGTGTCGCCACCACCCAGCATCACCCGGGCCACGCGCCGATGCATCGCGGTGACGGGCTCTGTCCACGCCAGCAGTCCGTGCGGGAGCTCACTGCCTGCGTCCGCGAGCTCACGGAACGAGCGACGTGGGCGGGTCTCCGGGGCGGGTGAGCTCATCGAACGCTCCAACGAGGTCGTCGAACGAGGAGCCTCGCACGACGAGCCTGACCAGCCTACCAGTAACGCGCCACGACAGGAACTCGCCGGGCCCCGGAGCAACCGCCCCCCGGGCGAGGTAGAACGGCGCCGCATCCGGGAGGGACTCGACGATCAGCCCCGCGCACCCGAGCTCGGCGGCGCGGTAGGACAGGAGCGCGAGCATCGCCGTCCCGAGGCCCTTGGAGACGATGTGGGGAGCGACCTCCACGACGTTCGGGCGGTACCAGCGCTGGTCGTCGAACGTGGGGAGCCTCTTGGTGACGGCCGCGAGCGCCAGGATCTCCCCGTCGCCCCGGAGCGCGAACCGTTCGTCGGTATCCTTGACCTCGGGCGCCCAAGCCCATCCAGCGTGTGGGGCGTCCGGCGGACGCAAGGCCGGCCACCGAGCGTCCACCTCGAGGAGCGCAGCAAGATCGGGCCGTTCGACCCTGGCGTCCAGGCGACCCGGGTCGACGAGCCGTCGCCCGTAGGCGTTCGAACGACCGAGGCGCAACCGCATCGCGGCGCTCCTAACTCGGGCACCACCGGACTCGACCGGTGGGCACGGTGCGGACGGCCTGCCCTCGTTCACTCCGGAGGCGAAGTGGTAAACAGCCTGTCCGATCGATCGCCCCCGGCCGTCTGTGGATCTGCCATGCCCCTGCCCCCCGAAGCCGGCACCGCCCTCTCCGACACCGTCGGGCACTGCCGCCCATGGAGGGTCGGGAGTGACGGAACCGGTGCGCCGAGGCGTCGTTTCGGACGGACGCAGAGGTTCGCAGAGGACGTCGCAGAGGTTCGCAGAGGTCGGGCAGGCTCAGCGGTGGTCGAGGGCACGGCGGGTGATGCTGTCGCGCAGGGCCTCGTACACCGCCTCCAGCAGGCCCGGCCCGAGGGCCGAGTGCACGAAGAACACCGCGTTCAGCACCGGCTCGGTCCTCGGATCCGCGCTCACGCTCCCCCCGCCTCCTCCTACCTCCCGGCGTCCTCCCCCCACCGTCCTCCCCCTCCAGACTTCCTCTGCGAACCTCTGCGACGTCCTCTGCGAACCTCTGCGTCCTGCAGGAAGACCGACCGATGATGACCCCCGAAGCCCGTCGCGCCCTCTCCGACACCGTCCGGCACCTCCGCGCGTCGCTCGTGGAGCACCTCCACGGCGCCATCGAGAGCCGCTGGCGCCCCTCCCTGCCCGCCGAGGAGCTCGACGCCGCCGACCGCCGCGCGCGAGAGCGCTTCGAGGAGGCCGTCGCCGAGCGCACCCGCGGCACGAAGCGCTCCGCCGCCGAGGTCCGGGCCGACCTCGAACGCCTCGCCGCCGCCACGTGGCTCAACCGCCTCGTGTTCCTGCGCATCTTCGAGGCCCTGGCCCCCGCCCACCGGCGGAGCGCCCGCGTCGTCACCGGCTACAAGTCGAGCCCCGCCTACACCGAGTTCGTCCGCGACTACGCCGGCCCCCTCGCGAAGGACGACACCTTCGGGTACGCCGTGCTCCTGCGCATGTTGTTCGACGAGCTGGCCCTCGACCTGCCCGGGCTCTACGGCAAGGGCCTCGCCGACCTCCTCCCGTTCCCGCCGGCCGCGCTCAACGAGCTGGTCGAGAAGCTCAACGCGCCCGCGCTCGACTCCTGCTGGACCGACGACACCACCCCCGGCTGGGTCTACCAGTACTGGAACGACCCCGACCGCGAGGCCCTCGACAAGAAGCTCGCCGACGGCGGGAAGGTCGCCCCGCACGAGATCGCCAGCAAGACCCAGATGTTCACCGAGCGGTACATGGTCGAGTGGCTGCTGCACAACAGCCTCGGGCCCGCGTGGCTCGCGATCTGCCGCCGGAACGGGTGGACGGCGGAGGTCGACCGCGACGGCGTGCTGGTGGAGCTGGACCGGCGGCGGGCGGAGTGGCGGGGGCGGCGCGAGCGGGGCGAGGTGGCGCTCGACGCGCTGATGCCCCTCGAAAGCGACGTGGAGCGGCGGTGGGCCTACTTCGTGCCCCACGAGCGCACCGAGTCCAGCGAGGGCGTCCCGGACAGCGTCCGCGGCCTGCGCATCCTCGACCCGGCGTGTGGCTCGGGGCACTTCCTGGTCATCGCGTTCGACCTGCTGGTGGCGCTCTACGAGGAGGAGGCCCGGCACCGCGGCGAGACCTGGACCCGGAAGCAGATCGCCGAGTGGATCCTGGAGAACAACCTGCACGGCGTGGACCTCGACCCGCGGGCGGTGCAGATCGCGGCGGCGGCCTTGTGGAGCAAGGCGCGGCAGGTGGCTCCGGACGCGCATCCGGCTCGGATGAACCTCGTGGCGGCGGACCTCGGGCTGTCGCGGCTCCCGGCCGACGACCCGGCGCGGCGGCGCCTGGTGGCGGAGATCGGCGCGGACACGGGGCTGAAGGCGGAGGTGGTGGAGGCGATCTGGCAGGCGCTCGCGGAGGTGGACACGCTCGGGACGCTGCTCCAGGTGGACCGCTCGGTGCTGGACGTGATCCGGGACGCCACGGACCTGTCCCGGCCGGTGGGGCAGGGCCGGCTGTTCGCGGCGCCGGGGGAGCTGCCGTTCGCGCAGGTGCGCATGACCCAGGACGAGGCCCTGGCCCGGGTGCTGGGGCGGGTGGAGCAGTTCCTGGGGCAGCACACGGGCGCCGACGACCTGGGACTGCGGCTGTCGGGGGAGCAGCTCGCGGCGGGGTTGCGGTTCCTGGGGCTGGTGCGGGAGGGGAGCTACCACCTCGTGGTCGGCAACCCGCCGTACCAGGGCACGAGCAAGATGGTGGACGCGAAGTACGTCGCCAAGCACTACCCGAAGGGGAAGGCGGACCTCTACGCTGCGTTCATCGAGCGGGCGTTGCAGTTGTGTGTCCCGGGCGGGGTGAGTGCGCTGCTGACGATGCGAAACTGGATGTTCATCGCCCAGTACCAGGGACTGCGGGAGTGGCTGCTCACGGAGAACGACGTGCGGGCCCTCGGCGACGTGGCGGTGGGCGCGTTCGACGATGTACCGAACGACCTGCTGTCGGTCGTCGGCAGTGTGGTTCGCAAGGGGCCGCCCAGCGACGCGGTGAGCATCGGGATGCAGCCCTCGCGACCAGAGGTTCCGGAGTACGACCGCGAGCGGACGAAGCGGAAGCGCGCCGCGGTGCTCGCCCAGGTGGGCCGGTTCGAGTTCCGCACCTCCGCGTTCGAGGTCATCCCCGGTCGCCCCCTCGTCTACTGGTGGCCCGCCCACACGCTGAGCGCGTACCAAGACCACCCCCTGCTGGGGTCAAGCGAACTTATCGCGCGCGGTGTCAAGACAGGCGACGAGGTCCGCTATACGCGCCTATGCTTCGAGGTTTCTCCTGGCCGTACTCCTGGCGGCAAGTCCTCGGCTGAGTGGCAGTACTACATCAAGGGCGCGGCCGGAGCAGAGTGGTTTGAGCCGACCAGCCTTCTCATTGCTTGGCACGCAGGTGCGCTGGAACTTGGTGTCTATGGGATGTATTGCGC
>JBIKWC010000244.1:0-11340 GCA_044356535.1 Myxococcota bacterium | reverse complement strand
ACCAGGTGCGTGAACGCGTGGAAGCGCTCCTGCGAGCCCGAGGGCTGCTCGACGACGAGGGCGAGGTCGCGGACGACGCCGACGTCGCCGACCCGCCCTGGGGGGGCTCGAACTTCCAGACGTTGGCGCTGCCATCCGCCAGGGTCAGCCCCCAGCCGGCGGTGACGGGCATTCCCTGCTCCACTTGGTTGGAGGGGACCTTTCGGCCACAGCCGAACAGGGCAGGCGGGCCTGAAGGTCGCGGTGAAGGCGCCCTGATCATTCCGAGCGCTGGCGTGCGGCCTCCGCGTAGACCGGTCGATTCAGCGCCTGATAGACCGGAACGAGCGCGCCCCAGACGTGCTTCACATCATCCGGGTCCGGGTGGTTGAAGGCGGCGTTGCGTCCGAGCTGGAGCGCGCTCCCTGCCTCCCCGGCGGCCAGCGCGTCGGAGATGGCATCCACCACCGTCGCGAGCGTCGTGGGACGGGTGCCGCGGTGGCTCCAGGTGGCGGACGGAACCGCGAGGGAGAGGCGGTCGTCGAGGACCTT
This sequence comes from Myxococcota bacterium, assembly GCA_044356535.1. Taxonomy (GTDB): domain Bacteria; phylum Myxococcota_A; class UBA796; order UBA796; genus JACKER01. The sequence continues at coordinate 10,809 of JBIKWC010000244.1, read as the reverse complement.
GATCAGGTACCCACCCTCGGCGCGCGTCGGCAGGGTCCTCGCCCAGTCCGCGGCCACCCGCAGCCTGCCCCGGTCGACACCCGGTCCGGAGAACCCCGCCCTTCCCTCGGCCACAGCGAGCAGCCCCTCGGCCAGGGGCAGCACGGCGCCTACAGCGCCTTCGTCCCCGTAGTAGGCGACGATGGAGGGCCGGGCTCCGGTTCGCTCGGGCGCAGGGATGTGCAGCGCGAGCACGCCGCTGTCGACACCGGTGTCCGCGAACGGGTGAAGCTCGGGAGGCATCCACGGTTCGGGCGCGCACAGGTCGAGGTAGGCGAGCAGGGGATGGAGCTCGGGCTGGAGGGTCTGCTCGGTCCGCATCATCGGCTCGGCTCCCTGACTGACTGAATCCACGGCGCCGGGATATCTTCGGGCATGCACGCTCGCTTCCTCCTCGCGATGGAGTCCGAGGGGTTCCTCACCGAACACCAGGCAGAGCGCGACCACGGGCTGGACCACGACCCGGATGCGTTGTGATCGTCACCGCCGCGTGGCTGGCGTGCCGGCCGGACCCACGTGACCGTCCCCGGCCGCCGGACGGCTCGGCGGAGCACACCGGGCTGCCTCCGGGGCCGCCATGTGCGGCGCACCCTGTGACGGAGGTGGTGCGGCTGACAGGCACTGTCGGCCACGAGGCCGGGCGCTTCCTCGATGTCGCGGACACCGATCGAGACGGGTGCAGCGAGCTGCTCGTCAGCGAGTGGGCCGAGCGCGATCGGTATTCGGATCGCGTCCACCTGCTGCAGCGACCTTCGACGAGCGGGGTTTTGCAGGACGAAGCGGCCCTGGTTGTTCGGGCAGAGGCCTGGACCGAAACGTTTCACGAGACGCCGCTCCTCGTTCCCGCGTGGGGGCAGCTACTCCAGATCGGGGTGGTTGGGAGTTGGACGTACAGGGTCTTCTCCTTCGACCTAGGAGAGGTCGGGTCAAGGGGGTCCGTCGGGACCAGTCAGATCGACGGTCGTCTACAGGTGCCAGACGTCGCCAACTCTGTGACCCACCTCGCCAGGTGCAGGGTCGACGACGCGCCCGGGGTCTGTGTTGCGTTGTTCGACCATGATCCGGCGGCCACGCGCGACTTCGCTGGGTATACCTGGCTCTTGTCGGAGCCCCTCCGCGGCGACTTCGAGCTCGTGCCGAGGAACGTCTCTCGCCGGTACTACGGCGACCCTGGTGATCGGGCGGAGCACCCGCACGGCGGAGGCGACTTCGACGGGGATGGCCGGGCAGACCTGGCGATCGGCGCGTACAACGTCGATGGGGCCCGGGGCGCGGTGGCGGTGCTGGTGGACCCACCGGAGGGGGACCACCGGGTGTGGGACGTGGCGACCGCCGTGGTCCGGGGGACGGCGCCGGGGGTCGAGCTCGGGCTGAACGTCACCTCCGGTGACCTCGACGGCGACGGCATCGACGAGCTGGTGGCGTCGGCTCCGTTCGGGGTGGAGGACGGCGTGTACGTGTTCCGCGGTCCCTTCGGACAGGGCGAGGAGCGGCTGGACGAAGAAGCCGACTGGATCGTCCGCGACGGGTCGCGGGACGCGTGGCTCGGGTACGGGGTCGCCATCGGTGACTTCGACGGTGACGGTCGGGCCGACCTCGCGGTGGGCCGGCCGGAGAACTACTACTTCGGGACCCGTCCGGGGTCGGTGGGGATCTGGTTCGCGCCGCCGCCGGGGCGGCTCGACTTCGACGGGGCGGACCTCGTGCTCACGTCGGGCAGCGCCGAGGCGGACTACTTCGGGGTCACCGTGATGAGCGGCGACTTCGACGGCGACGGGCTGTCGGACCTCGCGATCGGGGCGCCGAAGGACACGGAGGGCGGGAAACGCACGGTGGTCGGTCACGGTGTGGCACGGGGCGGCGCTCGCCCAGCTCCGCGGGGGCGGTGGCTGAGTGAGTGGCCGGGAGAGCCGGAACGGATCGGCCGCGCGGCGGGTTAGGCGGGCGTCGTCGGAGGTCCCATGCGTCGGTTCCTGCCCTGGCTCACGCTCCTCGCGCTCACGTTCCCCCTCACCGGGAGCAAGCTCGGCAAGCTGTCCGAGGCCGAGCAGATCGAGTACCGCGTGTTCCGCGCCTTCATGACCGAAGACGACCAGAAGGCGTGGCTCAAGCTCAAGACCACGGAGGAGCGCACCACCTGGCTCAAGGAGCACAAGCTCTGGGAGAAGTTCTACACCGAGTCCCCCGAGGTGCAGGGCCAGATCGTGTCCGGCAAGGTGGGGCTCGGCTGGACCCGCGACCAGGTCTACCTGGCGTGGGGCGCGCCGTTCCAGAAGCAGCGCCTGACCGGCCGCGAGGCCGCCCGCAGCGAGCTCCTCGTGTACCGGTTCGAGGTCGACAAGGAGGGCTACGCGTCCCCCCTCGTCGGCAAGAAGGAGAACTACCAGGCCGTCAGCCACTACCAGGTCGAGCTCGTGATGGACGACGACATGGTCGCGGAGCTCGACAAGAAAGACCGCTGGGAATGAGCGAGGCGCCAATTCGGGTGGAGCCAGCCCGGCGACTGGACGCGTTGCCCTCCCTCGACCTGCAGCGGCGCGTCCTCGCAGAGGGCCGGGCGTTCATCACCCGGCCCGACGAGCTCCAGGTGACGCTCGAGGGGCGGGAGGCGTTCGTCGAACACGCCCTGCGGTCGGATCGGGAGCGGTTCTACGTCGCGCGCCTCCCGGAGGCCCGGGTGGCGGGCTGGTTGCAGCTCGAGATCGTGCCGCTGCTCCGCCTGGCCCACGTGGGGCGAGTGGAGCTGCTGGTGGACGCTCGGTTCCGGGGCCGGGGCCTCGGGGGCGCGCTCCTCGACCACGCCATCACGACCGCCCGCGCAGAGGGGGTGTTGACCCGCCTGGCGCTGGCCGTGTTCGCCGACAACGAGCCCGCCATCGCGCTGTACCAGTCGCGCGGCTTTCTGGTGGAGGGGCGCCGCGTCGGGGAGGTCCGGATGGAGGACGGGACCTACCGCGACGACCTGTTGATGGGTCTGTCGCTGCGCTGAGACGTTGCTGCTGACAAGGCGCGGAGCTCCCTGCGGAGCGGCGCCTCGGTGAGGAAGCCAGCGCGGTCGAGGAGCGCGGTCGCCGACGCGAAGTCCGCCTCCGCCAGCAGCGTCTCGCCGCGGCGGGCGTGGATCGCGCCGCGGTGGGCCCGGGCTTCGGCGAGCGCACCGCAGTAGCCCCCGGCGGCGAGGAGGGCCTCGACCTCGTCCGCGAGCGCGAGGGCCCGGTCGAGGTCGCCTGCGCGGGCCACCGCGGAGGCCAGGTGCACCTGCAGGGACAGGCGCAGGAGGTCGCCGGTGGCCCGGAGGTCGTCGACCGCCGCCTCGAGGGCCCGGATCCCGCCGGCCAGGTCTCCCTCCTCGAGCAGCACGCGCCCCAGCGCGCCCTCGATCCAGACCCGCCTGTCGCTGCTCGCCAGCGCAGCGGCCTCGGCGGCGGTGGCCAGCCAGCTGCGCGCCAGGGCGCAGTCGCGGCGGTCGAGGGCGAAGTACGCCAGCTGCACGGACAGGATCATGTGGGTCCGGTGCTGGCCGGTAGCGACGCTGCGTTCGGCGGCGTCGCTCCACCAGCGCTCGGCGGCGGCGGCGTGGCCGAGGTCCCACGCCACGACGCCCAGGTTCGACATCACCAGCAGCTCCGTGTTCGCGTCCGACACGCGCTGGGCGATCGCCAGCGACTCCTCGAGGACCGGCCGTCCAGCGGCGCTCTCGCCGAGCTCGTGCAGCGCGTACCCGAGGTTGCACAACGCCGTGGCCCGCCCCCGCTCGTCCCCGACCTCGCCGAGCATCTCGACGGCGCGGGCGTACTGTTCGCGCGCCTCCACGAGGTGCCCCGACTCCTGCTGGACCAGGCCCATGTTCACCCGCAGCAGGGCCTGGTTGCGCCGATCGCCCAACACGGCGAGCGCGTCGTGGGCGCGGCGCAAGTGGGGCAGCGCCGACGCGCGGTCGCCGAGGTACGACAACACGAGGCCCAGGTTCCCCGTGCAGAACGCCTCGGATCGGAAGTCCCCGATGCGCCGGGCCAGGGGAATGGCCTCTTCGAACGCCTCCTGGGCCTGGACCAGGCGGCCCGCGAGCCAATGGACACCGCCGGTCTCCCGCAGCGCCGCCAGGCGCACCTCGGGGCGCGGGTTCGTGGCGGCGATCACCAGCGCGCGCGCACAGGCGGCGAGCGCCTCCTCCGGCTTGCCCTCGAGCTGCAGCCGCCACCCGATGCGGGCCTGCAGGTTGGTGGTGGACAAGGCGTTCCCCTCCGCGATCGCCAGCGCCAGGGCCTGCTCCTGGGCACGCCCCGCGTCGTCGATGCGCCCGGCGTTCATGTGGGCGGTGGCGAGGAGGGCGTACAGCCGACGCCGACTCGGGAGGGGGACCTCGGAGAGCGCGAGCACCGCAGTGGTGAGCTCCACGAGCGTGCTGAGGGGCCCGCGAACCACGAGCAGATCGCCGGCTGCGGCGCAGGTGAGCGCGGCGGTGGCGCCGTCTCCGCGCGCGATCGCCCGGCGGCAGGCGGCCACGAGGTTGTCGAGCTCCGGGAGGAGCTCCAGCTGCCGTTCGAGGCCACCGTGGCGGTACAACGTGGTGATGGCCTCCTCGGTGCCGTGCCGCGCGCACCACGCGCCGTGCCGCCGCTCGGCCGCCGCCAGGAGCTCGGGCTCCGCGCGGCTCCGCGCCCACTCGTGCACCACCACCAGCATCCGGAACCGGTCGCCCGAGGGCTCCGTGCGCAAGAGACTCGCGTCCACGAGCTCCGCGAGCACGTCCACGCCCCAGGGGGCGTCCGGGTGCCGCGACACGTCCACCACCACCTCGGCGGCGTCGAGCGTGCAGCCCCCGTCGAACGCGGCGAGCTGCACCAGGGCGTCGCGGCCCCACGGCGGCAACAGGTCCCAGGACGCGTCGAGCGAGGCCGTGAGGCTGCGCTGGCGGGTGGGGCGGTCGCGGTCCCCGTCGGCCAGGAGCTTGAGGCGGTCGCTGAGGCGCTCCCGGATCCGCTTCACGGGCATCAGCCGGGTGCGCGCAGCGGCGAGCTCGATCGCGAGCGGCAGGCCCTCGAGCTCCTCCACGAGCTTCGCGACCGCAGCGCGTTCGGAGGGGCCAGGCGGTCGGGGGCTGCGCTCGAGGAACAGGTCCACGCCGGCGTCCACCGGGAGCGGGTCCACCGGGATCACCCGCTCGCCCGACACCCGCAGCGACACCCGCGACGTACACAGGAACGTCGCCTCCGGGGCGAGCTCGAGCCAGCGCGACAGGGTTTCGGGGACGGCGTCCACCACCTGTTCGAGGTTGTCGAGGACGAACAGGGCGCGCCCCCGGTACGCGAACGCGCGCCCGAGCTGCCGCACCGGGTCCTGGCGGTCGAGGCCCACCTGCAGGGCCGCCGCGACCGCCGAACACACCCCCGCCACCGTCGTGGCCTCCGAGAGGTCCAGGAACCAGCTGCCGCCGCGCAGATCGGTGGCCACCTCGCGGGCGACCGCCAGCGCCAGGCGGGTCTTGCCGGTGCCGCCCGGGCCCTTCAGCACCAGCAACCGCTCGTGGGCCCGCACGCGGTCGCCGAGGGCGTGGAGCTCGGCGCGCCGGCCGAAGAACGGATCGGTCTGGGGCGGCAGGTTGCCCGGCGCCAGGGCCTGCGTCCGCTGCTCGATCGGCGCGGCGCGGCGCGGCGAGCTGCTGGTCTCTGGCGCGAGGTCCGGCCGGGTCCGGGCCAACACGCTGCCGAGCGACAAGCCGTCCGCGAGGTCGGCGCGCACGCGGGCGAGGGCTTCCCCGAGGGTGTGGGCGTCGGGGAAGCGGTCGTCGGGGTCGCGGCGCAGGCACCGGTGGACGACGGCGCCGAGCCCTGGGATCGCGTCTTCCACGGGGCGACAGAGCCCCTTCGCCAGGAGCTCCTCGACCTGGGTGAGCTTGTACAGCGCGGGGACGCCGACGCCGAACGGGAGGTCGCCGGTGGCGAGCTGGAACAGGGTGACGCCGAGCGAGAAGAGGTCGCTGCGCTGATCCTCGCGTCCGAGCGACTGCTCCTCGGAGAGGTACCCGGCGGTGCCGGACGCGCCCCCGGGACCGGCCTGGAGACGGGCGATGCCGAGATCGGCGATCTTCACGAGCCCGGAGCGGTCGAGGAGCAGGTTCGAGGGCTTGAGATCGCGGTGCACGAGCCCGGCGGGCGCGCCGTCCACCTCGAGGCCGTGGATGTGGGCGAGGCCCGCGCACACCTGCTGCGCCGCCTCCACCACGGCGAGGGCGGGCAGGGGCCCGGTGTCCAGCGCGTCGGCGAGCGAGGACCCGCGCACGAGCTCCATCGCCACGTACCAGCGGCCGTCGACCTCGCCGAGGTCGTGGGTCCCCACCACGTTCGGGTGGTGGAGCAGCGCGCCGATGCGGGCTTCGCGCACGAGCGAGCGCCGGTCGGTTTCGGCGCCTTCCCGGCCGGCGGGGAGCAACAGCTTGAGCGCGACCGGCTTCTGGAAGCCCTCGGGCCCGTGGAGCACGGCCTCCCAGACCGAGCCCATGCCGCCGGCGCCGAGCTTGCGGACGAGCGTGTACCGGCCGATCCGGAGGCCTTCGTGGGGGTCCTGCACGCCCGCAGTGTACCCGGGGGCACCCGACGATAGGGTCTCGTGACCTCAGAACCCGGCAGGCCCCGTGAACCCGCTCACCGTCCCCGCGTACCGGCGGTTCCTCGCCTCGCGGACCTGCTCGATGCTCGCGGGCCAGATCCAGCTCACGGCGCTCGGCTGGTGGGTCTATGGGGAGACGGGGGACCCGCTCGCCCTCGCGTGGGTGGGGTTGGCGCAGTTCCTCCCGGTGCTCCTGTTGTCGCTCGCTGCGGGCCACACGGCGGACCGCTTCGACCGGCGCACCATCCTCGCCCTGTGTCAGGTGAGCATGGCCCTGGTGAACGCGGGGCTCGTGGCCCTGGCCGCCACCGGAACCCCTACGACGGGCGTGATCGTGGGGTTCTCCCTGGCGATGGGCACGGTCCGCGCGTTCTCGAACCCCGCGAGCTCGGCGTTCCTGACGAGCCTCGTCCCCCGCGAGGGGCTGCAGCGCGCGCTCGCGTTGTCGTCCACGGTGTTCCAGCTGTGCACGATCGCGGGCCCTGCGCTCGGCGGCGTGCTCCTGGCCGCGGGGAGAGGCGCGGTGCCGGCGTTCGCGGTCTCGGTGGCGCTGCCGCTCGTGGGCGTGGCCTTGCTGGCCGGTGTGCCAGCGGTGCGCCCGCCACCCACGGGTCGCTCGTGGTCGGACGTGTTGGCGGGCCTGGAGTACCTGCGCAGCCACCGGCTGGTGCTGGCGTGCACCACCCTCGACCTGTTCGCGGTGCTGCTGGGCGGCGCCACGGCGCTGCTCCCGGTCTACGCCGCGGAGGTGCTGCACGTGGAGGCGCAGGGGTACGGCCTGCTGCGGTCGGCGCCTGCGTTCGGGGCCATGGCGGTCGCGCTGTCGGTCGCGGTGCGCCCGCTCGCGGGGAACCTGGGGACGACGATGCTGGCGGCGGTGGCGGCCTTCGGGGCGGCGACGATCGGCTTCGGCCTGTCCACCTGGTACCCGCTGTCGGTGGCGTTCCTGGTGCTGCTGGGCGGCGCCGACATGGTGAACGTGGTGGTCCGGCAGACGCTGGTGCAGCTGCACACCCCCGACGCCATGCGGGGCCGGGTGAGCGCCGTGACGCAGGTGTTCATCAGCGCCAGCAACGAGCTCGGCGAGTTCGAGTCGGGGCTGGCGGCGCGGCTGATCGGCGCGGTGCCCGCCGTGGTGTTCGGCGGCGTCGGGACGCTCGTGGTGACGGGCGTGTGGGCGGGCCTGTTCCCGGAGCTGCGGTCTCCGCCTCCACCCCCCACCGAGCGGTAGTCCCGTGTCCCACCTGCTGCTCGCGTCGTGTCCTCACTGCCACCTGGTGATCTCCACGGGTTGGACCGAACCCGGGCTGGCGCCGCGCGTGTTCTGTGGTGCGTGTGACGCGCGGCTCGGCGTGTCGGCCTGGGACGAGACCCACATCGCTCGTCCGGAGCCGCTGGCGTTGTTCCACATGACGCGCGCACCCCGCGAGGTGCAGAGCAAGCGGGGTCGGGTGCGCAAGACGCGGCTCGAGCCCACCTCCGTGGACTCCGGGGTCCGGGTGCCGCTGGTGGAGCACCTCCGCGAGACCCCCTCCGGCGACGACACGCTGGTGTGGGAACCCGACTTCGCCGGCTGCAGCTGCCCGGGGTGCGGCGCCGTCGGGCGCATCCGCACCTGGGCCGAGGCGGTCGCGCGCTGCCCCCGCTGCGGGGCGGGCCCGATGGATCTGCACCCGACGCCGTGATCGGGACGCTGCGGTAGAGTCGGGAGGGGTGGTGGTCATGGTCGAACGGGTCACGAGCCTGCCGGTGGGGGTGTCGCTCTTCGGCGTCACCACGGCGGGCTGGGGGGCCGCGATGGCTGCGGGGGGCGGGTGGCCGCTCGGGTCCCTGGTCGTCGCGAGCCTGTTCCTGGGTGCGCTCACCACCACGTGTTCCGCCGTTGCCTTCGCGATCCTGCGGGCCGTGCTGGCACCACCGCCGGCGCTCCGGCTGGAGCCGGGGGAGATCACGCTCGCCACGCGGCCCGCGACCCACTGGTCGGGCTTCGAGAGCCGCGGCGGAACGGTGGTCGTCACCGACCGCGCGCTGCACTTCGTGCCCCGAAGGCTCACGTTCGATCGGTCCACGCGCGAGGTGCAGTGGGTAGACCTCCGCGACGTGCGTGCCGACACGTTCGCAGCGCGGGGCCCCCTCGCTGGGGTCGTCGTGGTCCACCGCAGCGGCTCGGAGGTGTTCCAGGTCCCCGACCGGGAGGCATTCCTGGCCGAGGTCCTGGCCCTGCGCGCCGTTGCTGCGCCGGGCTGAACTCACCAACCGGTGGCTTTGTCCCACGCCCAGGAGGCGCCGTCGGCCAGGAGGCCCGCGCCGTCCGTCACGAGCCCGGAGACCCCGGTGACTGCGGCCCCGGCAGCGCCCACGACCGTGCGGCCCGCGAGCGACGTGTACCCGGCGATGTCGGCCACGGTCTCGTTGCCCGTGAGGTCGGCCCAGGCCTCGCGGTCCTCCCAGGCGCCGTCGCCGGCCCAGTCCGACCAGCTCTTCCCGGAGCCGTCGCTGTTCTGGCCGAGGAGGCCGGTCTCGGCGATGTAGCTCTGGCCGCGCTGCGCGAGCGCGATCCCGCCTGCGGCGCCCGCGCCCACGGCCGCCATCACCGGCAGCGCGCCCGCCGAACCCACCGCGGTGCCGAGGCCAGCCGCTGCCGTTCCGCCCGTGGTCGCCGACGTGATGGCGCCGCCCGCCTGCATCAGGCCCACGCCCGACGCGGTGGACTCCCCGGCGAGGTACGCGAGCGTGAGGTTCTGGCCGAACCAGCTCATCGCGGCGCCGAGCCCGTGGGCCGCGCCGATGCCGCCGGCGATCCCGCCGCCCGCGCCGCCTGCGACGTCGACCCAGCCGGTCGGATCCCCTTCGGCGACCCGCGCTGCGCCCTGACCGAGCTGCTCACCGCCCTGGGCCATGCTGATCGCCCCGAGCACGGGGGCAGCAGCAGCCGGCGTGACGCCGAGCATGTCGGCGGCGGCGCCGTTGGCGTTGTTCGTGACCTGATCGTAGGCGTTGCCGGCGATGGCGCCGGCGGTGGGACGCCGCGTACGTTCACCCATGGAGACCTCCGAGGAGTGGAGAGAAAAGGGTTCTTTACGCTACCCCTCCCGGAGGGCGTCCGGCAACTCCGAACCGAGGACGCGGAGGAGCGCGGCCACCGGCAGCGCGTCTGCGCCGCTCAACACCGCGTCCGCGACGAGGGGACCGAGGAACCCGAGCGGCGCGTCGAGGGCGGCGAGGAGGGGCGAAGGGTCGCTGGACCACCCGGCCGTCCGCCAGCCGCTGAGCCCGAGCGCTTCGCCGGCTTGCGCCAACGCCTCGTCCAGCTGGGCGCGCGCGGGGGCCAGCTGCGGGCGGAGCTCGGGCCGGAGGCGGTCCAGGACGCCGAGGGCCCCGCGCGCCAGCGTGCCGTACAACGCCGTGGTCGAGGGGTCGGCGGGCCCGGGGACGTGGAGCGCGCCGAGCCCCCCGGCCAGGGGCGCCTCCATAGACCCACCCGCTGCGGCCTCCACCCGGGTGACGGCCGCCGCGAAGGCCAGGCGCAGATCCACGCCGGGCCGCAGCGGGTCGGCGAGGAGCGGGGCCAGGTCTCGAGCGGGGAGCGTGGCGCGGGCGCCGAGGGACCAGCCCGCGACGAGCGCGTCGAAGCCCGGCACCGGCCCCCGCACCTCGACCGCGGTGGCGGCGACACACCACCGCGCCAGCAGCGCCAGGTCGGGCGGCGGCGCGCTGCGGAGCCGTGCCAGCAGGAGCTCCGCGCGCGTGGCGCCCAGCGACGGCGGCGACGCTGGCTGTCCAGCCCGCAGCGCGCGGGACAACGTCCGGAACGTGGCGAGGCACGCGGCCCGGTCGGCCGGTGACGCCTCCGGATCGAGCGCCGTCGCCAGCTGGTCGAACACCACGCCGCCCACCAGCGCGTCGAGGCGCGGGCCGGGGGGTGGCGCCGATCCGTACCCCGCAGCGAAGGCCGCCCGGACCGGAGCCGGCAGCAGCGCCACGGGCGCGAGATCCGCCCACGGGTCGTCGAACCGGGTGTGGCTCCACCCGGTGAGCCCGACGCTGCCGTCCTCGCCGAGGCGGACCGCGTCGGGCCCGAGCGCGCCGTGGACGAGCGCTGCGGTGGGGGGCTCGGTGGCGCGCTCCTCGCCCCACCGCAGCAGGGCGGGACCGTCCTCG
>JBIKWC010000173.1:0-15480 GCA_044356535.1 Myxococcota bacterium | reverse complement strand
AGCGCGCCCGCACACCGCGCGACGAGGGCCTCCCGGTAGCCGCCCGCCGGGGCGTCGACCGCCGTGGCGTGGACGTGGGCCACCACCACACCGAGCGCCCGTGCGTGTCGGGCGACCTCCGCGGGCGACGCGGGGCGGCCCCACCCTCCGGGTTCCACCGAGCCGGCCAGCACCACGGGCCCCGGCCCGCGCGGAGCCTCCGACGACGCACTTCGGACGATGTCCTTCACGGAACCCCCCGGAGCGGGCGATATCCGCCCACCTCTCGTCGGGCCACGCCGTGGTCCCGTGGTAGGGTCCGTGCGTGCGCATCGTGCTCCCCGACGGCTGGGTGGACGGGGCCTCCGGCGACGTTCACCGCGTCGCTGGGGGGCCCGCGAAGCTGCGCGCGAAGGAGCTTCGCCTCCTGCGGTACCTCGCCGAGCGCCCCGGCATCGCGGTCGGGCGCGGCGAGCTGTACGAGGTCGTCTGGGGCTACCACCCCGACACCCGCTCGCGGACCGTGGATACGACGGTGCGCCGCCTCCGGGAGCTGGTGGAGGCCGCGCCCGCCGAGCCGGTCGTGTTGTGCACCGAGCCGGGCGTCGGCTACCGCTACGTCGCCCCGGTGGACGATCGCGACGGCGCAGCAGCCCACGTCGTCGCCGGGGTGCGGGACGTGGGACCGGGCGAGCGCGTCGCGCTGTGGGGTCCGCCCGGGATCGGTCGGTCGCACTGGCTGCGGGCCACGGGCCTCCCGGGCACCGACGACGCAGAGGCGCCCACGGCGGGGCTCTGTACGGTCGCCGTCCGCCCGCGGGTGCCCGGCGTGCGGGCGATCGAGGTGACCGCGCTCCCCGACGAAGCCGCGCGCTCGCTGGTCCAGGCCCGCCTTCGCGAGCTCGGGGCGACGGTGCAGGTGCCCGACGATCTCTCCGCGTACGACGGCCTGCCCGCTGCGCTCCTGGCAGCGGCGGACCGCGCGGACCTCCTCGGCCGGTTCGTCGAGCCCGGCCCCGACGATCCGCTGCAGCAGCGGTACACCATGCTCGCTGGCGGCGACGGCGCCCTCGGTGCGGTGGCGGGCTTCGGCGCGGAGCTCCCCTCCGAGCTCGTCGCGAAGGTCGTCGGTGAGGAGGCCGTGCGGAGCTGGGTCGACCGCGGCCTCGTGCGGCGGGTGGGGACGGTCCTGCGGGTCCCGGCGCACGTCCGGCGGGCAGCCGCCCCGGATCCTGCGGTGGTGTCCGCGCTCGAGGTCGTGTTCGCCGAGGCCTTCCGGCGCGTCCACGACCCGGCGACCGGTCTGTGCACGACGTCCTCCGCCCTCGTGCGGGCGCGTGCCCTGGCCCCGCTCGTGCGTGACCCCGGGTGTCGGGTGCGGCGCGCCGCGGTGCTCGGTGGCGCCGTCCCCGCGCCGGTCGACGCCGAGGAGCTCGCGCCCTGGTTCCTCGGGCTTCACGCGCCGACCATGGCCCTCGACGTATCGGGCGTGGCGGACCCTGCCGCGCGCAGGGCAGCCGAGGCGACGGTGCGGTACCGGTTCGCGCCGCGCGAGGTGCCGGCCGAGCTGCCGCCGGCCTCGGACACGTCGCTGGGCGCTGCGTTCCAGGTGTTCGCAGTCGCGTATGGGCATGTGGCTCGCGGCGCCTACGAGCCCGCCCAGGCGTGCCTCGCCGACGCGCTGGCCCGGGTGCGCGGCCACGATCTGCTCGAGGCGAGGTTCGGGTGCCGACTGGCCCACGTGTTGGTGTACCTGGGGCACCTCGACGAGGCGTCCGCCCTGTTCGCCTCGCTCCCCCGCTCCGAGCCCGGCGAGCTCCTCGAGATCCTCCTCGGGACGGCGATGGTGGCCGCCCTCCGGCACGACTTCACCGGCGGGATCGCGGCGGCCCGCGCGGCCCGAGACCTGCTTCCGCGGGTCACGTCGTGGTCGGCGATCACCTCCGGCGCGCGGCTGTCCCGGCTGTTTCGAGGCGCGGGCGACCTGGAGGCGGCGGTGTCGACGGCGCTCGTGGCCGTCGCGCTGCTGCGCGGGGCGGACGCGGGGCCCCTCGCGGAGGGAGACCTGGCGTTCGCGCTCGGGTCGGCGCTCGTGGAGCGGGGGGACACCGGGAGCGGGCGGGTCCACCTGCTGCGGGCGCTCACGCTCACCGGGGGACGGCTGCCCCAACGCGACGCGGTCACGCGGTTGTTCCTGGCGTTCGCGGACGCGGCGGAGGGCCGGGACACCAACGCCCGCGAGGAGGCCGAGCTGGCGGTCGCCGCGATGGGCCGGGACGACTCGCGCGTGGCGCGCATGGTGCGGCTGGCCGCGCACCCGTGGGTGCCCCCTGGCTCCGCAGTGATCACCGAAGCGGAGTCCTTCGCGGACCGAACCTTCGACCCGGAGCTCCGCGCGGTGGCGGCCCTGGCGGCGGGGCACCGCGACGCGCCGGAGGTGGTGACGGAGCGGGCGTTCTCCTCGCTCGTCCGGCTGCTCCTGCGGGTGACCCCGGTCAGGCCGTGAAGACGGCGTGGCGGCAGAGCGGGAGCGAGCGGACGCGGGTCCCCGTGAGGGCGAACACGGCGTTGGCGACCGCTGGCGCCACGGGTGGCACCCCGGGCTCCCCGACCCCTGCTGGGGGCGCCGTGCTCGGGACGAGGTCGACGTGGATCCGGCGGGGGGCCTCGGGCATCCGGAGCAGGTGGTGGTCGCGGAACCCGCGCTGCTCGATCGCTCCGTCCTTCGCGGTGATCTCGCCGTACATCGCCGTGGTGATGCCGAAGATGACGGCGCCTTCCAGCTGGGCCCGCACGCGGTCGGTGTTGATGGTGACCCCCGCGTCCGCCGAGATCCAGGCCTCGTCGACCACGAGGCGCCCCTCGGGTGACCGCACCACGGACACGACCACGGCGACGACCGTCAGGAAGCTGCGGTGCGCCGCCAGACCCAGCGCGCGCCCCGCCTTCCGGGCCGCGGTCCAGTCGGCGCTCGCGGTGACGCGCTCGATGACCGCGCGGAGCCGGCCGGCGTCCACGGGGTGGGTCGCGAGCGGCTGGTCGTAGTTCGGGAGGTTGCCGATCCCGAGCGCGGCTTCGTCCCAAAGGCGCGGCGGGCCGACGAGCTCGAGCAGGGTGTCGCGGGGATCCCGCCCGGTGGCCGTCGCCAGCTCGTCCACGAAGGACTGGACGGCGAACGCCGAGTTCACGTTGTGGACGGCGCGCATCCACCCGATCCGCACGTGGGCGGGCACGTGGGACGACTCGAACCGCACGTTGGGCACGTCGAGCGCGAGGTCGAGGAGGCCCTGCTGCAGCTCGCCCCCGACCGGACCGATCGGCAACATCGTGATGAAGATCGAAGCGATCGACGGGAACGCGACCCGCTGGCGCCACGCGACGACCCGGCCCTCCGCGTCGAGCCCCGCAGCGATGCGCTGGGTGGCGCACGAGTGGTAGTACGCGTGCCGGATCTCGTCTTCGCGCGTCCACTGGACCCGCACCGGCGCGCCGACCGCGCGGGCCAGGTATGCGGCCTCGACCACGAAGTCGGGCTTGGACTTGCGCCCGAACCCGCCGCCCAGGAACGTGACGTGGACGGTGACGTCGGCCTCGGACAGGCCGAGCTGCTTCGCGATCTCGCTCCGCGCGGTCTGGGGATCCTGGGTACAGGCCCACACCTCGCACCGATCGCCGTCGAACCGCGCGAGCGCAGCGGGCGGCTCCATCGGCAGGTGGACGAGGTGCGGCACGTGGTACTCGGCGTCCACCACGCGCGCTGCGCCGGCGAGGGCCTCCTCGACGTTGCCGCGCTTGCGGAACTCCTTGCCGGGCTCCGACACGAGGCGCGACAGCTCGGCGTCGTACGTGGGGGTGTCGTACGAGGCGTGGTCTCCGCCCTCCCACTCGATCACCAGCGCCGCGCGGCCCCGCAACGCAGCCCACGTGTGGTCCGCGACCACGGCCACGCCCCCCAGCGGCTGGAACTTCGGCGCGCCCGAGAAGCCGGGCACCTCGATCACCGCGCGGACCCCGGGGACGGCGAGCGCCGCGGTGGGGTCGTAGCGGAGCACCCGGCCCCCGAACACCGGCGGGCGCGCGAGGACCGCCACCTGCATCCCGGGGACCCGCACGTCGGCGCCGTACGCGGCCTGGCCGGTGACGTAGGCGTGGGCGTCGAGGAGGGGCTGGTCGGTGCCCAGCCGCGTGAGCTCCGCGTCGGGCCGCAGCCGTACGTTCGTGGGGAGCGGGAGCGCCGCGGCGGCGGGAACCAGGCTCGCGAAGGTCGCGGACTGCCCCGTCACCGGGTCGGTCACCGCCGAGTCGCGCGCCACCAACCGGTCGGCGGGGACGCCCCACGCGCCGGCGGCCGCCTGGACGAGCAGGGTGCGCGCGGTGGCGCCGACGAGGCGCAGATCGTGGAAGGCTTTCCGGATGGAGGTGGAGCCGTCCGTGTTCTGGTCGCCGTACCGCGGGTCGCCGTCGGCCTGGACCAGCCGGACGTGGGCCGGGTCGGCGCCGAGCTCCTCCCCGATCAGGAGCGGGATCGAGCTCCGGACGCCCTGGCCCATCTCGGACCGCGCGACCACGATGGTGACGACGCCGTCGGCGCCGAGCTGCAGGAACGGCCCCGGCGCGAGGACGTCGGCCCCGGCGGCCTCCACGTCCACCCCGAGCGCGAACCCGGTGGTCGCGACGCCGAGCCACGCGAGGAAGGTGCGGCGGGTGACCTTCACGACGGACCCCGCGCGGCCTGCCGGACACCCGCCCGGATCCGGAGGTAGGTTCCGCACCGGCAGAGGTTGCCGGCGAGGGACCGGTCGATCTCGTCGTCGGTAGGGTCCGGGGTCACGGCCAGGAGCGCGGCGGCGGTCATGAGCTGGCCCGGCTGGCAGTAGCCACACTGGGGCACGCCGAGCGCGGACCAGGCGCGTTGCAGGGGGTGGGTGCCGTCGGGCGAGAGGCCCTCGATCGTGGTGACGGCCTGCCCACCGACGCGGCGGAGGGGTGTCAGGCAGGCGCGGACCGCGCGCCCGTCGAGGTGCACGGTGCAGGCGCCGCAGTAGCCTTCGCCGCAGCCGTACTTGGTGCCCGTGAGGCCGAGGAGGTCCCGCAGGACCCACAGGAGCGGCATCTCCGGGTCGGCCTCGACCTCGTGGTCCACGCCGTTGACGCGCACTGCGGTCATCGCTGCTCCTCGCCTGACCCTGCGAGCACGGGCGGACAGACGGCCCCGGTGTCGATCCAGGCCCGGAACAGCTCCCCGAGCGCGGCCTGGCTGCCCGGCGCCGGCGTCCGACCCGCCCCAGGCGCCCACCCCCACCCGACGAGCGGATCGTGGGCGAGGTGCTCGGCGAGCTGCTCGAGGTCGCGGTCCCCGTTGCGGGCGCGGTCGGTGAGGGCCGCGCAGATCTGGCCCGGCGACTGGCCGAGCCAGCCCATCGAGCGGGGCGCGAGGTGCCAGCCGGGCGCTCCGGGCACCGGCGCGAGCGGGAGGTTCGCGTCCTGGTGGCAGGAGGCGCACTCGGCTCCAGGGACCCCGCGGTCGTCGGGGCCCCGCGAGACCGGGGGCTCGTGGAGCTCGTGACCGTCCCGCTGGCGGGGGGTGTCGTCCATCGGGTGGCAGTTCGCGCATCGCGGAGACCCGAGCACGGTGGCGACCTCTCCGAACAGCGCCACCGAACGCGCCTCGAGCGGCTTGATGCCCTCGAAGTCCCCGGGTGCGCGCAGGGGTGGGCCCGCGGGTGTGGGCGCGGGAGCGGCGACGAGGCCGGTCACCACGTGATCGTGGGGCGCGCGGGACAGCGGGGCGCCGCACGCGCACGCCCACCACAGCGGCAGGTACCGGAGTCGCATGCCGCGGAACATAGCTCACTCGTCCTCCGCCTCCCGGCGGTAGATGGTGCGCGCGCTGATCCCCATCAGGTTCGCGGCGAGCGAGCGGTCTCCGTTGCAGTAGCGGAGGGTCTCGTCGATCATGCGGCGCTCGACCACCTTGAGCGGCGTACCCACCTCGAACGACACGAACTTCCGGCCCTGGCCGCGCTCCCGCAGCGTCGCGGGCAGGTCGTCGACGCCGATCCGGTCCGCGCGACACAACACCACCGCGCGCTCCATCGCGTTCTCGAGCTCGCGGACGTTCCCGGGCCACCGCCACGTGGACAGCACCTCGATCGCGTCCGGGGTGAGCGCGAGGTTGGGCTTGCCGTTCTTCTGGCCGAAGCGCGCCACGAAGTGCTGGGCCAGGAGCGGGATGTCCTCCGGGTGCTCCCGGAGCGGCGGCACGGTCAGGGGGATGACGTTGAGGCGGTAGAACAGGTCCTCGCGGAACCGCCCCTCGGCGATCTCGCGGGGGATGTCGCGGTTGGTGGCAGCCACGATGCGGGCGTCGCTCTGGAGGGTCTCGGTGCCCCCCACCCGCTCGTACTCGCCGTCCTGCAGCACCCGGAGCAGGCGCACCTGCACCTGGGGCCGGGTCTCCGTGATCTCGTCGAGGAACAAGGTCCCACCCTTCGCGAGGTCGAACCTCCCCTCCTTGCGCGCGACCGCACCCGTGAACGCGCCCCGCTCGTAGCCGAACAGCTCCGACTCGAGCAGCGTCTCGGGGATGGCGCCGCAGTTCACGGAGACGAAGCGGGCCTCCCGGCGGCGGCTCATCCGGTGGAGGAGGCGCGCGAGGCGGCTCTTCCCCGTGCCCGACTCCCCGGTGAGCAACACGGTGGCGTGCGACGGGGCGACCTGCTCGATCTCGTCCAGCAGCGCGCGCATCGTCTCGGAGCGACCGATGATCTCGCCCTCTCCGACGGCAGCGAGCTGCTCGCGCAGCCGCCGGTTCTCGACCTGCAGGCCCCGCTTCTCCAGGGCCTTCTGCAGCGTGGTCACGAGCTCCATCCGCTTGAGGGGCTTGGCGACGAAGTCGTAGGCGCCCTCCTTCATCGCCTCCACCGCCGTCTCGACCGTGCCGTAGGCGGTCATCACCACCACCTCGAGGTCCGGGTCGACCTTGCGCCCGGCCTTGAGGAGGTCGATGCCCGACATGCCCGGCATCTTCAGGTCGGTGAGGACGAGATCCACGCGCTCTTCGCGCAGCCGGTCCATCGCCTCGCGGCCTCCGCTGGCGTGGACCACGTGGTACCCCTCGCGGGCGAGGATGCGCTCGAGGGTGACGCGGTTGGCGTCGTCGTCGTCGACGACCAGGATGCTCGGCGTGGACATCAGGAGGCTCCGGAGCGCGGGAGGCGCAGCACGAAGGTGGTTCCGCCACCCGGGCGCGAGTCGACGTCGATCGTGCCGGCGTGATCCTCCACGACCTGGCGCGTGATGGCGAGCCCGAGCCCGGTGCCGGTGGGCTTGGTGGAGAAGAAGGGGTCGAAGGCGCGCTGCGCCTCCTCGGTGGTCATGCCCGCGCCGTCGTCGGCGACGGACAGCTCGAGCGCCTGGTCGGTGGTGGCGGCCCGGAGCGTCACCACCTTCGCGCCGGCCTCGACCGCGTTGCGCACCAGGTTCAGCAGCACCTGGCGCATCTGGTTGCCGTCGAGTGGCACCGGCGGGAGGGCGGGGACCTCGGAGCGCAGGACCACGCCGCGGGCCTCGAGCTCGGGTCGCAGCAGGCGCTCGACCTCGGCCACGATCTCCGCCGGCGGCTCGGGCTCCAGGCGGGCCTTGGGGCGCCGCGCGAGCTGCAGGTAGTGGGCGGTCACGTCGGTGAGGCGGTCGATCTCGCCCGACACCGTGCCGAGGAGCGGCCAGGCTTCCGTGTGGTGGTCCGGGTCCAGGCGCTCGAGCTCGTCCCCGAGCATCTCGGCGTTGAGCGAGAGCGCGTTGAGCGGGTTGCGCACCTCGTGCGTGATCTGCGCCAGCATCTGCCCGATCAGCGCGAGCCGTTCGCTGGCGGCCAGCCGCTGCTCGGCCCGGCGTTGCTCCGTGACATCGAGTGACCAGACGATGACGCCGCCTTCTCCGAACGGCACGCTGCGCACCTCGTGTTCGGTGCCGTCGGCCAACACGAGGACCCGCTCGGGAGCAGCCTCTCCAGCGACCCAGGGCCCCAGCGCGGTGGGCACCTCGGCGCCGGTCCGAGCGCCCAGCAGGCGGGCGGCTGCGGGGTTCGCCAGGGTCACGCGCCCGCCCTCGGCCACCAGCAGGCCACCCGACAAGGTGTCGAGCACGTTGCCCAGGTACCGGCTGAGGCGGGCCAGCTCGTCCGCGCGCTCGCGGAGGGCCTGATCGCGCTCCTCCACGGCGTCCACCATGCGGTCGAACTCGGAGGCGAGCAGCGCGATCTCGTCGGTGCCCCGGACGTCGAGGCGCGCGGGACGCTCTCCGCGCGCCAGCCGCTGCACGTGGGTGGTGAGGGCGGCGATGGGGTGCAGGGCCCAGGAGACCGCGAGCAGCGACACGGCCGCGAGGAACAAGGTGAAGGCCGTCATCGCGACGGCGAGGGTGCGCGCCCGATCACGGGCGTCGTCGGCCCGATCGTTCAGCGTGCGGATGCGGTCGTCGAGGAGGGAGGACAGGCGGTCCACCTCCTCTGCGAGGGTTCGGCCGGTGGTCGTGGTCTGCGCGTGGAGCTCGTCGACGGGTTCGCCGGCCTCCGCGGCCCGGATCAGGGCCTGGGTCTCGGCCTGGTACGCCTTCACCAGCGCTTCGATGCGGGCGAGCTGCCCCTGGGTGCGCGTCACCACCGCGACCTCTTCGGGGTCCGTGGTGAGCCGGGCGGTGGCGCGCGCATAGCCCCGGGCCTCGAGCAGCGACTCCCGCAGGCGCTCCGTGAACAGCAGGGCGGGCGCGGTCCCGGTCCCCGGACGGCGCTCCAGGCGCTGCAGCCGCGACAGGTCGCGCTCCACGCGCTCCTGATCACCCCGCAGCTGGTCGACCTGCAGCGACAGCGGCAGGTACCCGTCCGTGACCATGGCCTGGATCCGGGTCACCTCCTGGAGCTGCACCAGGAGGAACACGACGACGCCGAGGTGGACGGTGACGACGGCGAGGAAGGCCGCCACGATCCGCACCCGGACCGAGCTCGTCTGGCGGACGGTCCGTGGTGTCGGCGGGTCAGCCGCCGGAGTGGAAGACGGCACCGCCGCTGACCTCGGGCATCCGACCCTCGCTGACCTGCACCACCACGGCGCCCTCGCCCGTCACGACGAGCACGCCGGTGGACCAGATCGCGGTGCCTTCGGCGTTGCGCAGCGACAGGGGGTGCGACCCGGTGGCGAGGTCGATCACGTACTCCCTGCCGGCTTCGACCAGCTCCCGGTGTTCGTCGATGCGCACCTGGGCGGCCGGCGCCCCGATGACCCGGAACCCGACGTGGCTGGGCCCGGTGGTGGCGGCAGTCGGGGCGGAGGTGGTGTCGGACACGGTGGTCCCCGTGCGGCCGACGAGGATGGTGCGTTCGGCGCCCGGAGTCACCTCGAGCGGATGGTCGGACGGCGTGCCGCCGACGTAGACCCTCGCCACGTGACTGCCGGCCGCGACCTTCCAGGTGACGACGCCGGGGAACCAGAGCTGCCCGAGCTTGACGTTGTCGACCAGGATCTCGGCAGGGACCTTGCAGTCGAACACGAGCGTGGCTGCCACTGCCGGCGCCCCAGGTTCGGGCCCAGTCTCTCGCCCAGTCTCGACGGCGGGGTTGCCCTGGTTGGGTCGGGTGGGGAGCGGCAGGTCGTTGCCGGCGAACGCGAGCGAGGCGAGGAACCACATCCGCGGCGGGTAACCCGCTCGCCTGGCGCGGGACGCGCGCGTTGCGGTGCAGGGGGGGTCGGGATACCGCGGGCGGTCGTCGGGGGGGCGGGAATGGCTCTGGTGCTCGCGTGGTGGGCGCTGCTGGGCGGGTGCCAGGGGACGACCGAGGTCCCGGTCGAAGCCGTCGCCGTCCGCGAGACCCCGGCCCCCGCCGCCGAAGAGCTCCTCGTGCGCGTGGGGGACCACGGCGGAGGCGTCACCCGCGCCGAGTTCCTCGCTGTCGCCTCGCGCACGCCGCCGGACGGCCCCACGCTCACGCTGGAGCAGCGCAAGGCCATCCTCGACGACCTCGTGGACCAGGAGCTCCTGTTCCAGGAGGCGTTCGGGCGGGGGCTGTACCGCGACCCCAAGGTCAAGCGCGCCCTGGTACAGCAGCTGCTCCGCACCGAGGTGATGGCCCGCCTCAAGGGGGACGACGTCCCCGAGCCCGAGCTCCTGGCGTACTACGAAGCGCACCGGGCGGAGTTCCAGATCCCCGAGAAGGCGCAGGTCCGCCGCATCTTCCTGCGCATCGACGCCCAGCGCGACGAAGCCGCTGCCCGCGCCCTCGCCGCCGACCTCCGCAAGCAGCTCCAGGCCGATCCCTCGAAGTTCAAGGCGCTGGCCGAGGAGCACAGCGACGACGCCTACAAGCGGCGCGGCGGCGACATGGGGTACGTGGATCGGGTGGAAGACTCCCCCCATCCCCCCGAGCTCCTCGAGCGCATCTTCTCCATCGACGTGGGGCGCATCTCCGAGCCGTTCCTGGCCGGCGGCGGCGTGAACCTCGTGTTGGTCTCCGCCCGGCGCGACGCCATGGAGCGCCCGTTCGAGCAGGTCAAGGGCTCGGTGATCCGCAAGATGAAGAGCCAGCGGTTCGAAGACGCCTCCGCCGCGTTCGTCGAGGCCCTGCAGCAGGGCTCGGCGGTCGAGACCGTCTCGGACGACGTGTTGTCTTCGCTCTCCATCGACACGAAGACGGGCGGGGCCGACTCGGCCCGGTTCACGGACGAACCCGACGAGGAGAAGACGCCATGATCCTCTGGCTCACCGCCGCGTGGTCCGCCGAGCCGGCAGCCACCCCGGAGGCCCCGGCGCCGACCCCGGAGAGCCCGGCGCCTGCAGCGCCCGAAGCTCCGGCCCCCGAAGCGCCGCCCGTCGCCGAACCGGTCGCGCCGCCTGCTGCCGTGTCCGGGGTCGTCGACCGCATCGCCGTCGTCGTGAACGACGAGATCATCTCGCTGTCCGACCTGTACGAGATCGGGCGGGACTTCGTCGCCGAGAAGTGCCCGACCCGCGACGAGACCTGCGTCGTGGCCGCCGAGATCGAGATCGCCGACGCCCTCATCAAGCGCGCGCTCATCGGGCAGGAGCTCGTGCGCCTCGATCTCGAGGTCGACGCCGTGCAGGTCGACCAGTCGATCGACCAGATCCTGCGCCAGTACCAGCTGGCCGATCGGCAGGCGCTGCGCGACGAGGTCGAGCGCTCCGGCAAGAGCTGGGAGGACTACCGCTCCGAGCTCGAGGAGTACCTCCGCACCCAGGCGTTCCAGGCGCGGGTGCTGGCGCCGCGGGTCTCGGTGACCCCAGACGAAATCAAGGACGCGTACCAGCGGGTGGC
Source organism: Myxococcota bacterium (assembly GCA_044356535.1). Classification (GTDB taxonomy): domain Bacteria; phylum Myxococcota_A; class UBA796; order UBA796; genus JACKER01. Next base: position 4,175 of record JBIKWC010000173.1, on the reverse strand, counting down.
CCGCAAGGTGAAGACCCCGACCGCGAAGATCTCGGCCATCGGGCTCGGGATCCCGCGCTCGGCCCCTCCGGAGCTCGTGGGCGATCGGGTGCGCGACGCGCTCGAGCTGGTGCGGGCGCTGAACGCGGGCGAGCTCACCTGGGACGAAGCGGTCTCCAAGTTCGACGACGGCATGGCGCCGCTGTTCGTGGGCCAGGAGTTCACGGAGGACTCGCTCGTGGAGACCTTCCGCGAGCCGGTGTTCCGCGGGGAGCTCGGCAAGGCGCAGACGCCCGTGCAGTTCACCACGCCCGACGGCACCGAGGTGCTGGTCATCCTGCGTCCCGACTCCCGCGGCGAGCGATCGGACGCCTTGCCCCTCGAGGAGGTGGAGGCGCAGCTCCGCGAGCAGGTCTTCCAGGAGAAGCTCGAGGCCGCCGAGGAGGAGTGGTACCAGCGGGCGCGGCGCGAGGCCGCCGTCGACGTGTTGCTCGGGAAGGCCTGATGCTCGTGGTCACCCCCGGCGACCGCGCGGGCATCGGGGCGGAGGTGGCTGCAGCGGGCATCGCGGCCGAGCCGGACGCAGGTCCGTACGTGGTCGTCGGCTCGGCGGAGGCCTTCGCGCCGTGGGCGGCCCGCGCGGGGCTGGTGGTGCAGGCGGTGTCGCGGGTGGAGGGGGTGCCCGGCAAGGTGGCGGTGTTCGACCCCGGCGACGAGGGTGAGCCCGTGGAGATCCGCGCGCTGCGGCACGGCGTGGCGGCGTGCCTCGAAGGCCGTGCGCACGCGCTGGTCACCGGGCCGCTGCACAAGGCGCGCATGGCGCGGCGCGGCTTCCCACACCCGGGGCACACGGAGTTCCTGGGCGAGCTGTGTGGCGTGGACCGCCCGGTGATGGCGTTCGTGGGCGGGCGCGTCCGGGTGGCGTTGTGTACGGTCCACGTGCCGTTGCGCCGGGTGGTGGAGGTGTTGACCACGGACCTCGTGGTGCACACGGTCCGCGCGGTGGTGGGTGTGCATCCGGGTCCGGTGCGGATCGCGGTGTGTGGACCCAACCCACACGCGGGCGACGAGGGGCTCCTGGGCGACGAAGACGCGAGGGTGGTGGCGCCGGCGGTGGCTGCGCTGCGGGCGGAGGGCGTCGACGCCCGGGGGCCGGTCTCCGCGGAGGCGGCGTTCCGGGCGGCGGTGCGCGGCGAGGTGGATTGGGTGGTGGCGGCCTACCACGACCAGGGCCTGGCGCCGCTCAAGGCGTTGGAGTGGGCGTCGGTGGAGCCGGGGGCGGCGAACCGCTCGGTCAACTGGACGCTGGGCCTCCCGATCCTCCGGATGGGGGTGGACCACGGCACGGCCGACGACCTCGCGGGGAAGGGCCTCGCCGACGCCGGCGGCATGCGCGCCGCCATCCGGCTCGCCCGCGCGACGGGACGGGAGCGCACCGTCTGAATCCATCAAAACTGCGTGATGTGTAGCGCGATTCGGATAGAATCCATCAGAATCGAGGTGTCCGTGGACGACCTGCTCCTCACGCTCACCCCGGCCGATGTCGAGGCCGCGCTCGCCCGCCGTCTCCGCGACGCGAGGAGGTCCAGGGGATGGACCCAGGCGGAGCTGGCGAAGCGGAGCGGCCTGTCGGTCGCCACCGTCGCCAGGCTCGAGCAGGCGGGACAGGGCCAGCTGTCGTCGCTCCTCCACCTCTGCGGTGCGCTCGGTCGCCTCGAGGACTTCGACGCCGTGCTGAAGGCCCCCGCTCCGGCGTCACTGGCCGAGCTCCGCCGGCGGCGCGGTCGTGGGACGGCGTCGTGAGGGAGCTCCGCGTCGTTCTGCGGTTCTCGGGGGCCGATACACGCGAGGTCGGCACCCTCGCCGAGGACGGTCGCCGGGTGTGGTTCGAGTACGAGCCTGCGTTCGCAGCGGGGGGGCTGGAGATCTCACCTCTGCGGCTCCCGCTCGGGAGGTCTGGCCTGATCGAGCACCGGGTCACGCCCGGCGCACCCATCCCGGGTGTGTTCAACGATGCCCGGCCGGAAGGCTGGGGTCTGAAGCTGCTCCATCGCGCCTTCCAGGCGAAGGGGAGGGCCGCGTCGTCGGTCTCGCCGGTCGAGGAGCTCGCGTTCCTCGGTGGACACACGATGGGCGCGCTGGTGTTCGAGCCGTGCACCGGCCCCGCCGGTGACCTCGACGATGCCGTGGAGCTCGCGGCGTTGGCTGCTCACGCCCAGACGGTCTGGGACGACCGCGTCCAGGTGGTGCTACCGCAGCTGGTCCGCGCCGGCGGTCCCTCCGGTGGAGCGCGACCCAAGGCGCTCGTCGGGCTGCGCGCCGACGGCGCACCGGGCTTTCGCTACGGCGAGGGGGAGCTCCCCGAGGGCTGGGAGTCGTGGCTCGTGAAGTTCCCCACGAGCACCGACGATGTCGACGTCGGGCGCCGCGAGGCCGCCTGGATGGCGATGGCTCGCGCCGCCGGGATCGACGTGCCCGCCTTCCGCGTGCTCGCCCTGGAGGGCGTGGGCGACGCCTTCGCGGTCAGGCGGTTCGATCGCCCGGGCGAGGGGCATCGGCTGCACATGCTCTCCGCCGCGGGGGCGCTGGACGCCGATTTCCGCATGCCTGCCGCCGACTACGAGCACCTGCTCCGGGCGACGTTGCAGCTCTGCGGGGGCGACCAGGCGCAGGCGCTGGCGATGTTCCGCCTCGCGGCGTTCAACGTGACGGCGCTGAACGAAGACGACCACCTGAAGAACTTCGCCTGGCTCCTCGGACCCATGGGAGACTGGCGGGTCGCTCCCGGGTTCGACCTCACCTACGCGCCCCGGCCGTACGGCGAGCGGTGGACTGCCGTGGCGGGCGCTGGGCGGTCCGTCGGCCGCGAGCACCTGCTCGCGCTCGCGGCCAGGGTCGGGATCAAGCCGCTCGTGGCGCGGAGGGTGCTGGAAGAGGTGACCTCCGCGACGGCGGCGGTGCACACCCACCTGGGCGACGCAGGCTGCCTCGGGCCGGTCTCGCAGGCTGCTGGGGAGGCGGTGGGGCAGGCGACGGCGAGGGTGCGCGGAGCGGAGTGACCGGAGGCGCGCGGGGCGCGTGCTAGCCTTCCGGGCTGGTTGGGGGTGGGTTTGTTCGTGCTCGGCTGGGTGCTCGGGGTCGCGGTCGCGTCCGACGGCGGAGCGTGCCGCCTCGCCCGGCGGTCCGACAACCGCGACGCGTGGGTCGGGTACGTCGTGAGCCACCCCGCTGGCCGGTGCGTCGGGGAGGCCTACGGGTCCCTGGTGCGCCACGGCCTGGACCCGGGCGCGCTCGGGCGGGCGCTCTCGGACCTCTCTTCGACCGACCCCGCCGCGCAGGTGGCGGCGCGGCAGTGGTTGCTGGGCGCCCATCCGCAGGCAGCCCCGGCCGCCCCCGGCGCCTGGATGGCGGAGCGACCGACCCCTCCCGCGCGCGACCAGCTGCCTCACCACCCGCCGGACGCCCAGGTCAGCGAGAGCGGCCTCGCGTGGGTGGTGCTGGTTTCGGGGCAGGGGGGACCGCTCCCGGGTCCCTCGTCGCGGGTCGAGGTCCACTACGCGGGCTGGTCCACCGACGGGACCTGCTTCGACGACAGCTGGGCCCGCGGGCTCCCCATGCAGCTGCCCGTGAACGGGGTGATCGCCGGCTTCGCGGAGGCGCTCCAGGGAATGGAGGCGGGCGAGGTGCGCCGGGTGTGGATCCCGCCGGCCCTCGCCTACGGAGAAGCGCCGCGGTCCGGCGCCCCCGCGGGCCTCCTGGTGTTCGACCTCGCGCTGCTGCGCATCCTCGAACCCTGACTCCGGGAACGAGCGCGGACCGGGCGATCGGGTGATGTGGGCGAGGGAGGGACGGATGCGGTTCCTGGTGTTGGCAGGGTGTTCCTGGTTGGTCGCCTCGACCGCGTTCGCCTCCGACAAAGGCGATTGCCGCAAGGCCCGCCGCCACCCCTCGATCGACGGCTGGACGACCTACGTGCTCGAGCACCCGCAGGGGGTGTGCGAAGACGAAGCGCTGGGGCAGATGATCGTGCTCGGCATCGGCCGCGTGGCGTCGGGGATGATGGGCGACCCCACGAAGCTCGCGCTCGCGATGGCCCAGCTCGGCCACATGTCCGACTCCGACTTCCAGGCGTTCCGGGACCTCATGGGCGGCCTGGGCGGGCTCGGTGGGCTCGGTGGGGGGCTCGGCGGGCTGGG
>JBIKWC010000343.1:0-7356 GCA_044356535.1 Myxococcota bacterium | reverse complement strand
GCGCGCCGATCCCCGCCCTGCCCGCCGAGGTGCTCCGGCGGCTCCCCTTCGATCCCCACGCCTTCCCACAGACCCGAAGCAGCGTGGGGAGCGGGTTCTTCGTCTCGGACAAGGGCGAGATCCTGACCAACTGGCACGTCGTCGATCAGGCGAGCAGCCTCGTGGTGGTCACGACCGACGGGCGGCGGCTCCCGGCCCGGGTCCTCGGCGGTGACGAGGCGCTCGACATCGCGCTCCTCGACGTGGACTCGGACGAGCCGTGGCTCACGCTCGGGGAGTCCTCGGCGCTGCGGGTCGGAGACTGGGTCGTGGCGATGGGGAACGGGCTCGGGCTCGGCTCGGCAGCCACCGTGGGCATCGTCTCCGGACGCGGCCGCTCGATGAGCCGTGACGTGCTGGCCAGCGACTTCATCCAGACCGACGCCGCCATCAACGAGGGCAACTCCGGCGGCCCCCTGTTCTCGCTCGACGGCCACGTGGTGGGCATGTCGACCGCCACGATCGTGGGCGCCAACACCATCGGGTTCGCCATCCCGTCCGACCGCATCCGCGCCGTGCTCGACGACCTCCGGACCGCGGGGAGCGTCCGCCGCGGGTACCTGGGGATCGCGCCAGGTGATGGTGACGGCGGGGGCGCCGCGGTGGTGCAGGTCTGGGACGACACGCCCGCGCGGAGCGCCGGCCTCGCCGTGGGGGATCGGATCCTGCGGGTCGACGACCAGGCGATCGACGACGCCCGGGACCTCGTGGTCACGATCTCGTCGTTCGCTCCGGGTCGCACGGTGAAGCTCCAGATCGATCGCGGCGGACAGGAGCGGACGCTGGCCCTGGAGCTCGGTGTGCGGCCGACGGGCCCCGTGCCCACCACCCGCGAGGTCGCTGCCCCCCTGGAGCCGCCGACCGCGACCGTCACGCGCACGGAGGAGCAGACCCTCCACGAGCTGACGCTGCGCAGCACGGCGCCTTCGGAGGATCCGGGGGTGCTGGTGACCCAGGTCGGGCCCACGTCTCCGTTCCGGAGCCGGCTGCAGCGGGGAGACCGCATCACGTCGGTCAACCAGCACGACGTGGCCACCGCCGGCGACGTGGCGCACATCCTGGCGCGCAGCACGGGCGACGTCACGCTCGAGGTGGTGCGCGAGGGCGTCCGAAAGGTCGTGGTGGCGACCCTCCCCGCCGTCGACTGACCCGCTGCCGAGCGAGGTGGTTGGGCCTGGAGCGCGGTTGCGCTAGTCTGCGGTCGCACGGAGGGGGGATGTTCCGAGACACGCTGGTCCTGGGCGGTGCGGGCCTCGTCGGCTTGCAGGTGTGCCGCCGCATCGCGACCGAGTTCGCGTCCACGGCCACCCGGATCGTGGTGGCGTCGCTGCTCGAGTCCGAGGCCCGCGACGCCGCGACCCGGTTGCAGGCGGAGTTCCCGAAGATCTCGTTCCTTCCCGAGTGGGGCAACCTGTTCGTCCCGGACGACCTCGCGAACCTCCCGCGCAACCGCGTCCTCGCGGATCCGGCGCTCCGGCGGCGGCTCCTCGACTTCCTGTACGGCGACTTCGAGGCCGCCTGCACCAACAACCATCTCGCGAAGATGGTCCTGCGCCACCGGCCCGAGGTGGTGGTGGATTGCGTCAACACCGCCACGGGGCTGTCGTACCAGGACGTCTTCCAAGGCGCGGCCAAGGTGCGCGAGTGGCTGTCGGCCGATCCCGCGAGCCCCGGGTTCGATGCGCGCGGTGTGCCGGACCTGGAGGCCTTCCTGTTGTCGCAGAGCGTGCCCCAGCTCGTCCGCCACGTGCAGATCGTGCACCGCGTGACGACCGAGGCCCGCACCCGGGTCTACATCAAGGTGGGCACGACGGGCACCGGCGGGATGGGCATGAACATCCCCTACACCCACAGCGAGGACAAGCCCTCGCGCGTGCTCCTCGCCAAGACCGAGGCCGCGTTCGGTCACACGGGGCTCTTGTTCCTCCTGGCGCGCACGCCCGATGCCCCCATCGTCAAGGAGGTCAAGCCGGCCGCGATGATCGGGTACAAGGGCGTCCGGACCATGCCGGTCCGCGACAAACACGACAGCGACGCCCTCTTCGTGGCACGCGAGGCCCCGGTGTCGGGGTCGCTCGAGCTCCGAGAGGACGCGAAGGCGTACGAGACGGACGGCAGCCTGGTGTTGTCCGTGGTCGACACCGGCGAGAACGGGGTCTTCACCCGCGGGGAGTTCGCTGCCATCACGGCGCTCGGCCAGATGCAGTACGTCACGCCCGAGGAGATCGCCCGGGTGGTGGTCCACGAGATCCGCGGCCAGAACACCGGCCAGGACGTGATCTCCGCGATCGACTCCTCGGTGATGGACCCCTCGTACAAGGCGGGGCTCGTGCGGCAGGCTGCGATGGCCGATCTCGAGGACGCCGAGCGCTCCTCGGGTATGCCCTCGATCGCCCTCGGCCGCCTCGGTCCCCCGGAGCTCTCCAAGCTCCTGTTCGAGGCGCAGCTCCTGAAGGAGGCGTTCGGCACCCTGGCGGGCGTGCTCGCGCCGGACGGCCAGCCGCGTCCACCGGAGGAGGTCGCCCAGCGCCTCACCGAGCAGCTCGGGCGGAGCGCTGTCCGCCTCCAGGCGCCCTCGATCGGCATCCCGATCCTGTCGTCCGACGGGCGCTCGCTCCTGCGGGGGCCCCGCATCAACGTCCCCGAGCCCGTGGGCACCAGGACCACGGTGTCGCTCGACGATCCCGCCGCCGTGGACCGGTGGGCCCGGAAGGGCTGGGTCGACCTGCGTCCGGCCAACGCCGCCGTCTGGACCTCCCGCTTCCAGGCCATGATCCGCGCCCGCGGTCACCTGCGCGACATGGGCTCGGCCGCCGCCTCTCTCACCAGCTACCTCCCCACCGCGTTCGAGATCGGCGAGGTCGTCGCCTGGATCTTCAACAACGAGATGGGCGGGTACCGCATCAAGTAGCCGAGGAGCGCTCCGCGCCATGCCGTACGCGTACCAGTTGTTGGAGATCTGTGCCGCCGGGACCTTCGGCACGGTGATCGTCGTCCGCGACCTCGAGCAGGGGACCCTCCGCGCCCTCAAGGTGTTGAAGGAGGCCCACCTCAACCGGCCGCGCGTCATCGCCCGCACGCGGGACGAAGCCGCCATCCTCTCCGCCATCCACCACCCCGGCATCGTGCACGTGGACGGGCTCGTGGAGATCGAGGGGCGGCCGGTGGTGCTGATGGACTGGGTCCGTGGCCTGTCGCTCGAGCAACTCCTCAAGCACCAGCCCGAAGGCGTACCCGTGCCGGAGGCGATCGAGATCGTCCGGCAGGCCACCCTCGCCCTGGGCGCCGCCTACCACTGGGTCCCCGACGGCAGCACCCAGCCGATGCACATCATCCACCGCGACGTGAAGCCGTCCAACATGCTGCTGTCGGTGGACGGGGAGCTCAAGCTCGTGGACTTCGGCATCGCGCGCGGCGAGTTCGAAGGCAAGGAGGCCCAGACCATGTCGATGGTCCTCGGGGCCCGCGGCTACCTCGCGCCCGAGCGGCTCGACGGGTACGACGACAAGCCGTCCTGCGACGTGTACAGCCTCGGAATCCTCCTGTACGAGCTGATCACCGGGCGCCACGTGGTGTTGTCGGTGCACAAGGACTTCCACGCGGAGGCCCTCGACAAGCACCTGAAGCAGCTCACCTGGCCCGGCGCCCCCGCCGAAGCGCTCGAGACCCTCCGGTCCGTCATCGCCGACATGTGCCGGTACGAGGAGAGCCGCCGACCGGACTACCAGGACCTCGTCAACCGGCTGCAGCTGGCGATCGAGCAGGCGGGCACGCCCGCAGACCTCCCCACGTACGCGACCCGCGCGGTGTACCCGGTGTTCCGGGCGCGCAGCCGCACCCGCCCGATCGATCACCCGGCCTACCGCGACCTCGCGTTCGTGGAGCGGGCCGGCAAGCAGGTCAAGCAGCCGGCGCCCCCGGACGTGGACCAGGAGATCCGCGTGTTCCTGCGCCAGCCGGACTGGACCGCGCGGATGGACGCGTTGGAGCGCCTCCTCGTGACGAACCCCCACTGGTCCGAGCAGCCGTTCCTGGAGCTCCTGCCCAGCGGCTCCCGCGCCTGGTGGCAGTTCTGGGGTGGCAAGGAGACGCCGCCGGCGCACCTCGTCGCAGCCCTGAAGTTCCTCCGTGAGCGCCCCACGCCCACCGTGAAGGCGCGCATCGCGGACCTCCGCAAACACGCGGACGCAGCGGTAGCAGCGGCCGCCGAGGCGATCCGGTAGCGGGTTACCGGCGGCGGCGGCGGAGAACCAGCAGGGCGCCGGCTCCGAGCCAGGGCAGCTGCGACCTGCTGCCGTGCCCGCACCCGCAGCCGAAGCCGAAGTCCGCGCCCACGGGCGACTTGCCGGCGCCGTCGCCCGGATCCAGGAGCCCTGCCGTGTCCTCGGCGCCGTCGAGCACGCCGTCTCCGTCCGAGTCCGGGTCGTTCGGGTCGCTGCCGAGCGCCGCCTCCTCGGCGTCGGTCAGGCCGTCCCCGTCGGTGTCTACGTCGACCACCTCCCCGGTGTGGCCGGCGATGGGCTCGTCCTCGTCGTCGCAGTCCTGGTCGATGCCGTCCCCGGGGACCTCGGGCGCGCCCGGGTACACGCTGCCGTCGCCGTCGTCGCAGTCTCCGTCGATCGGGACACGGGACCCACACGGGTCCGACACCGGGATCGAGCCGAACCCGTCGCCGTCCTCGTCGAGGAAGCCGTAGACCGTTTCGTCGAGCTGGAGGTTCGGGTCGTCGCTGTCGATGTACCCGTCGCAGTCGTCGTCGACGTTGTTGCAGATCTCGAGCGCAGCCGGCGACACGTCGCTGGCGCCGTCGTCGCAGTCGCCCACCGTGACCGACCAGTCGGGACCAGGGGCGACGCAGTCCAGCACGGGCATGGACCTGGGGTCCCCCCAGCCGTCGCGGTCGAGGTCCGGCCACCACTCGAGCTCCACCACCGATTCGTCCTCGAGCCCGTCGCAGTCGTCGTCGCGCTGGTTGCATTGCTCCGGCGCGCCCGGAGACACGGTGCGGTCCTGGTCGTCGCAGTCGTCGCCGGCCCCCGGCACCCAACCGGGGTCTGGGGCGTCACACGCGAGCAGGCCCAGCCCCGCGCCGTGGCCGTCGCCATCCAGGTCCTCGGTGAACAGCGTGGGGCCCTGCACCAGCGGGGAGGTGTCGTCGCAGTCGGAGCCGTCGGGGACGCCGAACGCAGGCGCGCAGGCCACGAAGCCGGTCGCGGGGTCTCCGAGCCCGTCCCTGTCCCGATCGAGGTACCAGGTGCGGCCCGTGCCGCGCATCGCGTCCTGGTCGGCGCAGTCGGTCGCGTCGGTGGTCCAGCCTGCCCCCGGGCACGCGAACGTCACGTCCGACCACGAGCCGAGGCCGTCGCCATCGGCGTCCGGGTGGAGCCAGGCCCCGTCCGCAGCGTCGTCCTCGGCGTCGACGAGGCCGTCGCAGTCGTCGTCGACGCCGTTGCAGGTCTCCGCGGCGCCGAGGTGGGTGGCGACATCGCGGTCGTCGCAGTCGACCATCGCCGCCCAGCCGTCGCCGTCGGTGTCGGCGAAGACCTCCACGTCGGCGGACTCCCCCCCCGTGGCGCCGGCGTCCGCCGCGGTCCCCACCGACACCACGGCACCGCGCAGCGGGCTGCCGTCCGAAGGGGCCCACCAGGTGGAGGCGCACCGGTCTCCCACGCCCGCCAGCTCGGGATCGAGGCTGACGAGGCCGGTCGCGGGCGCGAAGTCGGCGTCGGTCGCGTCGTTGTCCCAGACGTACACGTTCTCGAGGAGCAGAGGGTACTGGCCGACGTCGATCGCGGCGCCCCCGCCCAGGTGCTCCGTGACCACCGAGTTGCGGAGCTCCGGCGCGATCAGGGTGGGGTTGTCGGGCGCGTAGTTGATCACGGCGCCCCCGAGGGGGGCTTCGTTGCCGACGAACGTGTCGTGCACGAAGGCGTGTTCGGTCGGGCCGAACGCCACCGCGCCACCCTCGGCGCCCGCGACATTCTCCACGAACACCGACGCGGTGATGGCCGCCGAGGTCCTCGAGTTCCCGAGGTCGACGGCGCCCCCGTCCTGGCCGGCGTCGTTGCGGCAGAACATGGCACGCTCGACGACCAGCGGAGCCACCGAGCAGATCGCCCCGCCGTCGCCTGCGATGTTCCCCTCGAACCAGCTGTCCGAGACCGCGCAAGGGGCACGGCCCGTGCACCACAGGGCCCCGCCGTACGTGGGGTCCAGCGAGAGCTCCTCGACCACGTTGTCGTCGAAGCGGGTGCCCCGCACCACGAGCTCGCCCTCCTCGGAGCCGAGCGCGCTCCCGCGTTCGTCGGCGACATTGCCCACGAACCACACCCCGTCGAGCTCGACCGCCGAGCCGTAGACGAACAGGCCCCCACCCTGGCCACCGTCGGGCCCCGTCGACCGCGCCGCGTTGCGCGTGAACGCCGCCCCGGTGATCCCGGCAGCTGCGCTGTCGAGGTCGAGACCGCCGCCGAAGCCCTGTTCGGCCAGGCCCGACGGATCCTCGGCCGTGTTCGCCGCGAACGTGCCCCCGACGACCTCGATCGACCCGTACCGAACCGAGACGCCACCGCCGAACCCGTCGCGGGCGACCGAGCCTTCGAAGGTGGTGGCCACGAGGACGAGGTCGCCACCTTCGGCGAAGACGCCGCCACCGCGGCTCGCGGAGTCGCAGCCCGCCACGACGGTGCGCTCGGCGACCACCGAGGCGTCCGTGAACAGCCCGCACCCGCCGCCGTCCCCGACCCCACCGGCGAGGACTGCGTCGGCCAGCCACAGCTCGGCGCCCGCCTCCGCGACGAGCGCGCGCTCCGCGCCGCCCCCGTCGAGCGTGACGCCGCGTACGATCACGCCGGGACCCGACACCGTCAGCGCAGGTGCACCAGCGGCGACGAGCGTGGTCGCGCCAGCGCCCTCGAGGCCCACGAGCTCGATCGGGACGGTGAGCCGAACCCCTTGCCACACGCCGGGGCCGAGGAGGACGTGGTCCCCGGGGGCGGCGACGGCGAGCGCATCCGCCAGGGAGGAGTACCCACCAGGAGTGCCGACCTCGAGGGTCGCGGCGGACACCGCGGAGCTGCCGACCACCCACCACATCCCCACACTCTACGCGAGGCCCACCGCTGCGTCGAGGTGCAGCGGGGGGCGGGTTACGGAGCACGCCCCCGACGCCACAGCCCCTGGAGCCGTCGTGAAGCTGACCGGACGCATCCTCCACCTCGTCGACGATCCCCAGCTCGTGCAGCGCCAGCTCGAGCAAGGCCTCGATCTGCCCGCCGACACCGATCCCGCCGCCACCCCCTACACGTACGGCGTGAA
>JBIKWC010000342.1:0-7371 GCA_044356535.1 Myxococcota bacterium | reverse complement strand
AACGTCGCCACCAGCGCCGAGAGGTCCGACCGCCCCAGCAACCCGTCCACGCGCTCCCGGCGCGTCGCCATCACGCTGGGCGGCGGCTCCACCCGCCGGGTGAGCCTGGCCACCACGCGCTCCTCGGGCCACAGGAGGGCGACGATCTCGTACGTCGAGCCGTACCCGGGCACGCCGTCGTCGTAGACCGTGGACGGCGTTGTGTCGGGCGTGCGTCGCAGCCACACCACGAGGCCGGTGCCAGCGGCGTCGGTGGCGAACGCGGGGTTGCCGCGCTCGCCGTACTTCGGGTCGCGCGCGCTCTTCCCCTCCACGACGAGCGCCGCGCGCCCCGCTGCGTCTGCAACGGAGCCGTCGGGCAGCGCCGACACGTCCAGCGCGCCGACCCGATCGACCACGGCAGCGACGCCCGCGCGGAACGCGTCGTCTTCGTCCTGGTAGGTGCTGCGCCCAGGGTCGGTGCCGGCCAGGAGCCGCGCCACGTCGTCGTCGTAGTCGGTGTAGTACGACTCCTCGTCCCGCCGGGGCCCCCCGAGGTCGAGCTTCTGGAGCGGCGGGGTGGCGGCGCCCGTCCAGCGAGCCACCACCACGTTCTCCGGGACGGCCACTGCGACGAGCTCGTACCGGGCCGAGAACCCGTGGGTGCCGTCGGTGTAGGTGTACAGGGGCTCGGGGTTGCGGGTCCGCTTCGCGAGGACCACGACGCCCACCTCGTCGGCGGTGACCGCGAACCCGGGCGGCGGCTGGTCGCGGCCGTCGACGTAGTCCGAGACGTACCGGGGCGCCCCGTCCTCCAGCACCAGCACCTTGCGGCCCGCGACCAGCGACTGCGCCCCCGCCGGCAGGCTCGCGGTCGACAACCCGCGGTACTGCTCCACGGCTGGGGCCATCGCCGTCCGGAAGGCCTCGAGCTGTTCGGAGTACGAGGGCGGGCCGCAGCCGACCCACCACGAGAACATCCAGTACACGGCACCCCCTACCAGAGCGCGAGCGCCTCGCGCGCGTCGGCGCTGGATCCCGCGAGCTTCTTCAGCACGGGCTCGGCGTAGGTGCGGTGCGTCTGCAGCCACTCGGACGCCCGGGGGTTGAGCCCGGTCCCCGTCTTCCGCATGGTCACCACCAGCGACACGACCTCCGGGTGCTGGATGGGCGCGATGGACTCGAAGAACCAGCGCTGGTCGCGGGGCGGCAGCTGCGCCCAGCGCTTGACGAACGGGGTGGTCAGCACTTCGGGGCCGCCGATCCACACGAGCCGAGCGTCGGGGAGGGAGGGCGACTTGTTGACGCTCGCGCGCACGCGGACGGCGTGGGCGTCTGCGACGGCGTGGGTGTACCAGCGCAGGTCCTTGTCGGTCGTGCGGTCGGCCGCCTGGGCGCCCCCGAGGATCAACGACAACGACCGCGCGTGGCTCGCATGGGGTGCGACGCGCCGGCTCGAGCCCTCGAACACGCCGGCGTTCTGCTCGAGCACCACGCGCATCCGCGCCCGCAGCGCCTCGGCGACGCTGGTCTCGACGCGCAACAGCAGGTAGCCGAGCTGGTACGTGATGATGGCCGGCTGGCCCGCTGCCTCGTGCAGCTCTCCGCGGTCCAGGCGCTCGAGCTGCGAGACGATGGCGTCGGCGACCGACTCGGTGTCGGTCAGGGCCTCGAGCATCAGCACGAACGACTCCGTCGCGCGATCGCTCGCCCACATCGGCGTGCGCAACATGCGCTCGGAGAGGTACCCGCGGACCTGCTCCTGGTTGGGGGCCAGCGTGTTCCACATGGCCTCGCGCGTGGTGGTGCGGAACTCGCGGTTGCCCGGCGCGAGGTCGAACAGCTGCCCCGAGCCCCACGCGTGGACGAGCGCGGTGGCGGCGCTCCGCGGCCAGTGGATGGAGAGGTCGAACTCGGAGTCCATCAGCCGCTGGGCGGCCAGTCGGTAGCCGTCGACATCGTCGTCGGTGATCCGGCGCACGTGCGGCCAGCCGAGGGCGAACGCCTCGTCTCCCGCCTCGTCGAAGCAGAATCCCTTCTTGATCTGGCTCAGCCCCGCCACCTTCTTCGCCATGTGTCCTCCGCCGGCGCCGCAGCCTACCGCGATCAGGGGCCGGAGACCCGCCCGATGGCGAGGGTCTTGAGCTTGCGGCGCGTGGCCTCCAGGACCTCCACCTCGTGGGCACCCACCTGGACGCGCGCGCCCACCTCGGGGATGCGCTGCGCGTGCTCCAGCACCAGGCCACCGATGGTGGCGGACTCCAGGGCCTCGGGGAGCTCGATCCCGGTGGCGCGCACGACGTCCCGCAACGGGGTGGACGCCGACATCACCCAGCGCCCGTCTCCGTCGGGGCGCACGAGGACACGCGCGCGCTCCCCCTCCGACAGGAGCTCACCGATCAGCTCCTCGACGAGGTCCTCGACGGTGACCAGCCCGCGCACGGTGCCCGACTCGTCGACCGCCACCGCGAGGTGGATCCGCTTGCGCTGGAACTCGCGGAGGAGCGCGGTCGCCCGCATGGACGTCGGCACGAACAGGGTGGGGTGCAGGAGCCCCCCCAGCTCGGTGGAGAGGCCGGCGACCGACCTGGCGAGGACGTCGCGGGTGGCGACGTACCCGACGATGTCGTCGCGGTCGGTGCCGTAGACCAGCAGCCGGCTGTGGCCCTTCTCCCGCGTCACCTGCGCGAGCTCCTCGACGCCGGCCGAGCTGGCGATGCACACCATCTCCGAGCGTGGGACGAGGACATCGCCCACGTCGAGCTCGCTGAGCTCCAGCGCGCGCGAGGCGATGTCGCCGGCATGGACGTCGACCGTCCCGGCGGTGGAGGCTTCGTCCATCAGCTGGCGGAGCTCGTCCGGGGACAGCCGGGACTCGACGAAGCTCGTCTGGTCGCCGAACACGCGGAGTACGAGGTTGGATGTGGTGGTGAGCACCCACACGAGCGGGCGGGCGATCCACGCGACGGCCGCGAGCAGGGGGGACACCAGCAGGGCGTAGGTCTCGGCGTGCCGCAGCGCGAGCGACTTCGGCACCAGCTCGCCCAGGACCAGCGACAGGTACGAGATCCCGGCCACCACCAGCGCGAAGGACACGTCGTCCGCGACGTCCCCGAGAGCGGGGCGCAGGGCGGTGGCGAGGTGGGCCCCGAGCGACGCACCACCGAAGGCCGCCGCGGTCGCGCCCACGACGGTGATCCCGATCTGCACGGTGGCGAGCAGCCGCTCGGGCTGGCGGCGGAGGTCGGCCACGGACCGGGCGCCGAGGCGTCCTTCGTCCACCAGCTCCTGCACCCGCGTCCGGCGGACGGACAACAGCGCGATCTCTGCGCCGGAGAAGACGCCGTTGATCAACACGAGCAGCAGGATGACCGCGACTTCGAACAGCGCCACTCCCGATCGCACAGGGGTGGGCTCAACGTAGGCTCTCGCGCCGGGTGGTGCCACCCGTGGGGATCATCCGGTGTGTCCGGCGAGCCGCAGGACCTCCGCCACCCGGTGTCGGAGATCGTGACTCGGACCCGGAGACACCGCAGACGCCAGCGCTACCGCCTCGTCGCGCCGGCCGAGCCGGAGCAGCGCCAGCGCCTCGACGGTCTCGAGCACGCCGCGCTCGTATGGGCTGGGTGTCCCGCCGAACAGGTGCCGCGCCCGCGACAGCGAGTCCCCCGGGTCGCGCCCGGCCCGCAGCTCGGCGCGCGCGAGCTCGCACAGGAACCCTGCCTCCATCCGCGGGGCCACGCCCGTGGCGAACGCGACGGCCTCCGCGAGGCCCACGGCGGCGCGGTCGGGGTCTCCGGCGTCGAGGTGGAGCAGCGCCAGGTTCCCACCCAGCAGCGCCCGCGCCCGCGGTGATCCGGCCTCCGTCGCCAGCGCGAGGCCCTCCGCGAAGGCGGCCCGCGCCTCGTCCCCCCGCCCCAACCCCCGGAGCGCGTTCCCCATCATCGACAGGGCGTACGCCGCCCCCAGCGGCTTCCTGGACCGGCGATCGAACTGCAGCGCGTCCCTGGCGAGCGCCAGGACCTCTTCGTCGCGGCCCGCGTCGGCGAGGGCGAACGCGATCTGGCGGCTCGCGCTCGCCGCCCCCCCCTCGTCGCCCAGCTCGAGGTACACCGCCAACGCCTCCCGGGCCCGCGCCTCCGCAGCCTCCGGGTCCCCGAGGTCGGTGAGCACCATCGCCTCGTTGGAGACGGCCAGGGCGTACATGCCTCGGCTCCCGGTGGCAGCCGCGTGGCCCTGCACCCGCTGGTACGCCGCGCGGGCCTCGGCATACCGCCCGACCATGTGGAGTCCGTTCCCGAGCGAGTTCTCGGCCGTGGCCGCCAGCGCGAGGTCACCCAGCTCCACGGCGAGGGTGATCGCCTCCCGGAGCGCGGCCTCGGACTCGGTGGTCCGGCCGAGGTGCCGCAGGGCCACCACGTGGCCATGCAACGCCCTGCCGAGCGCCAGGATGTCCCCAGACGCTCGGGCCGCCTCGATCACGTCGGGGGCCTCCGCCAGGGCCCGCTCGAGCGCCCCGCTCCCTGCGAGCCAGCCCAGACGGACCGCCCTTGCCCGCGCCCGCTGGCGGGGGTTCGGCGCGCACGCGACCGCCCGGTCGAGGGTCGAGACATCGCCGCCGCCCAGCTCCACCAGCCCGAGCAGCAGCTGGTCGCTCGGCGCGTCCCCCTGCGCGGCGAGCACCTCCTGGAGCAGCTGACGTCCCCGGGCATGCGGCCCACGGCGCTTCAGCACCGCAGCCGCCGCCTGGGCGGTGGCCTCGGCAGTGACGAGGTCCCCGATGCCCAGCGCCCGCGTGGTCGCCGCCACGAGATCCTCGAGCTCCCGCGCGAGCTCACGCCCTCGCCCTTCGCCGTGGCGGGTGTGCAGGCCGTCCAGGAACGACGGGTCCCCGTAGCGGGCGTACCAGAGGCCGTGGCGGCGCTCGGCGTCGGCCACGAGCGCGGGATCCGCGCGGTCGAGGACGAAGCCCCGCACGACCTCGGGCACGGCGAGGCGAGTGCCTTCGCGGGAGCGCCGAATGCGGAGCAGGCTCCGCCGCCACAACGCGTCGACGGCGTCGAACGGCCAGGGGGCGTCCGCGAACTCCGCCAGCTCGGTCACGGAGGCCCCACCCTCCATGCTGAACGTGCCGCAGAACACGGAGAGCTGGACCAGCGCCTGCTTCCCCCACGCGGGGAGGGACTCCCACGACGCCGCTACGGCGGCGCGGATCGGATCGGACGAGTGGATCCCGGCGGCGGCCGCACGCCAGTCTGCCGGGGGCGCTTGCCGGGCGCGGGCAGCAGCCAGCTCGATCGCCAGCGGCAGGTGCCCGAGCTCCCGGAGGAGTGGGTCCAGCTCCGAGCGGGGCGCGGGCCGGCCGAGGCGGGACTCGAACAACGACGCGGCGACCGCGGCCGGGAGGGGGCCGAGCTCCACGAGGACGCCGCCGACGTCGCGACTGGCCTCACGGACCGGGAGCAGGAACCGCGCTTCCGGTGCCTCGTCGCGCCAGGCGGCGAGCAGGCCGGGCACCAGCGCGGCGTGGCGATCGAACCCGTCCAGGACGACCAGGACCGGCCCCCGGTGCCGGAGCGCGACCGCGATCTGCCGCCGGGCCTCGAGCGGGCCGAGCCGGATGCCGAGGGCCCCCGCCACCGACGGGATGACCGCGTCTGGAGAGGCCGGCGGATCCGCCCACGCGACCTGCCGCCCGTCCCGGCGCCACAGGTGGGCGACGTGCTGGGCCAGCCGGGTCTTCCCCACGCCCGGCAGGCCCTTGATCGACACCACCGCGCCGGGGGTGAGCTGGGCGAGGATCGCGTCCCGCTCGGGCTCGCGCCCGAACAGCGGCGAGTCTTCTGGCCGGAGCGCCGTGGGCCCGTCGGTGGGGGTGGTGGGGGTGTGGTCACCGCGCGCGAGGAGCTCGACGAGCCCCTCCCCCGCGGGCTCGGGGAGCGCGCGGAGGGCCGCGGCCAGCGCCGCACCGTCGGGGTATCGGCCGCCCGGATCGGGATCGAGGCACCGCTCGACCACGTCCGCGAGCCCGAGGAGGGCACCTTCCAGGATCACCCGGGCGCCCCGTGCCGCGTCGCGGGCGCCGAGCGCAGCACGCAGGACGTCGACCGGCTGGGGGCCCGGCCGCAGCGGAGACCTGCCCGCCGCCATCGCCCAGAGCAGCACCCCACACGAGAACACGTCCACCCGCGGGTCGGGCGGCGCGCCACGGAGCTGCTCGGGTGCCAGGTAGCCCGGGGTGCCCTCCACCCGGTCGACCTCGAGGCCGGCGAGGCGCGCGATCCCGAGGTCGGCGAGCTTGGCGGTCCCGATGGGGTCGAGGAGCACGTTGGCCGGCTTCACGTCGCAGTGGACGAGCCCGCGGCCGTCTTCGGTACGCGCGCGGTGGACGTATCCGAGGCCCGTGGTGAGCTGGATGGCGATGGAGCGCAGGGCGGGGCCAGGGAGCGGGCCGCAGCGCCGGAGGAGCGCGCCGAGGGACGGCCCGGACACGAGCTCCATCGCCAGGTACCACCGCCCGTCCGGCGCCTGCCCGAGCTCGTACACGTCGACGACGTTCGGGTGCCGGAGCATGGCCCCGAACCGCGCCTCCCGCAGCAGCGCGTCGGCCTCCGACGCCGCGCCGAGCTTCACGGCGACGCGCTTCCGGAACCCGAGGGGCCCTTCGAGCACGGCCTCCCACACCTCGCCGCCGCCGCCCTGCCCGAGGCGCGCGGCGGGGAACCAGGCCAGCGGGCACTCCCGAGCCAAGACTACGCCAGGAACGGCACGCATGCGCCGTACGGTCCGGAGGGCCAGGCCCCTCCGGCTTTCGCCCCCGCTTCGCGGTCGCCGCCAGCGACGCAGCGGAGAGGAGGTCCTGCGCTCGGTCCGGACCCGCTTCTGAGGAAGAAGACCAGCAGGTTCCTGGAGGTCGCGGCTTCGGCGCACGGGGTCGTGTTTTCGAAGGCGTCGAGGGCGCCTTCTGCTGCCGCGCCGAGGTTCCCGCGTCGCGCGGTGGTCCGGCTACCCTCCCGAAGTGGCAACCGGAAGTTGACGCCGCTGGGGAGGCGTGCAAGCACTTGCATCCGTCTCCGGTGCTGTGCCATTCCAGTGGCTCCGTAGGCATGGAAGGGCGCCCGTATCGATACCAGGCGCTGGCAGATCCCACCGCATTGGCATGCCATTGTAGACGAACCACCCCTCATCATCAATCTCCGATGTATTTAGCGCCGGTTTCCTGCGAAGGGTGAGGAATACATGGAAGGCAGTGGTTGACGAGTCCGACGTGAAGGCGCAGGCCTGCCATGCTCGCACGCTGGTTTCCTCGGTCGGGTCGAATCCGTGCCGCATCCAGTCGGTGTAGTCGACATCGATCGTCGTGTTTCGGTCTACGAGGTGCCAAAGGCGAAT
>JBIKWC010000103.1:0-21600 GCA_044356535.1 Myxococcota bacterium | reverse complement strand
CGCTGGCTCGGCGACAACCACGGGAGCGAGCGGTGAGCGCCATCCTGCGGGCCGAGGGGGTCTCCATCGCCTTCGGTGGGCTGAAGGCCGTCTCCGACTTCCGGCTCGAGCTCCGCGAAGGCGGGCTGCAGGGGTTGATCGGGCCCAACGGCGCAGGCAAGACCACGCTGTTCAACCTGCTCACGGGCGTATACACCCCCGATGCAGGCACCATCGTGCTCGCGGGCCACGACCTCCGCGGGCTCCCCCCTCACCAGCGCGCGGCGCGGGGCCTGGCCCGCACGTTCCAGAACATCCGGCTGTTCAAGGACCTCAGCGTCCTCGACAACGTGCGCATCGCCGCCCACCAGCAGACCCGCAGCCGCCTGTTCGACACCATCCTGCGGACCTCGCGTTGGCGCGGCGAAGAGGCGGCCATCACCGAGCAGGCGCTGCGGCTCCTCGACCTGTTCTCGTTGGCCGACCGGGTCCACGAGCAGGCGCGGAACCTGCCTTACGGCGACCAACGACGTCTGGAGATCGCCCGCGCCCTCGCCCTGGCGCCGCGGGTCCTGCTCCTCGACGAGCCCGCCGCAGGCATGAACCCGCAGGAGAAGGTGGCCCTGCGCGCCCTCATCCGGCGCATCCGGGACGAGTTCGGATTGTCCGTACTGCTGATCGAGCACGACATGGGGCTCGTCATGGACCTCTGCGAGCGCATCACGGTGCTCGACCACGGCGTGGTCATCGCCGACGGCCTGCCCCACGAGGTCCAGTCGGATCCACGGGTCATCGAGGCCTACCTCGGCGCCCCGCCAGAACCGGCGAAGTCCGCCTCTCCATCCCCGGGAGCCTGACATGCTCGAGCTCCGCGAGCTGCACGTCCACTACGGGGCGGTCCACGCGCTGCAGGGCGTCTCCCTGCGCGTCGATCAGGGCGAGATCGTCACGCTCATCGGCAGCAACGGGGCGGGCAAGTCCACCACCCTGCGCGCCATCAGCGCCCTCGTCCGGCCCTCCCGCGGCGAGGTCACCTTCGAGGGCCGGTCGCTCGTCGGGGTCCCACCCCACGAGATCGTGACCCGCGGGATCGCCCACTCCCCCGAGGGCCGCGGCGTGTTCGCCAACCTCACGGTCGAGGAGAACCTCCGGGTCGGCGCCTTCACCCGGACGGACCACGCGGCCGTGAAGACGGACACCGAGCGCGTGTACGGCCTGTTCCCGCGGTTGCTCGAGCGGGCGAAGCAGCTCGCGGGCACGTTGTCGGGCGGCGAGCAGCAGATGCTCGCGATGGGGCGGGCGTTGCTGGCGCGTCCCCGGCTGCTCCTGCTGGACGAGCCCTCGCTCGGCCTGGCGCCCCAGATCGTGCAGGTCATCTTCCGCATCATCCGGGAGATCAACGCGCAGGGAACCACCATCCTGCTCGTCGAGCAGAACGCGCACATGGCGCTCGACGTGGCGCACCGCGCGTACGTCCTCGAAGTGGGCCGGATCGTGCTCGCAGACGACGCCAAGAAGCTCGCCGCCAGCGACGAGGTCCGCAAGGCATACCTCGGCGTGCACTGACGGCTGCTCCAGCGGCTGCCCTGGGAATCAGGACCGGGAGGGCGCCCCCGTGCTCCGTGGGACGCGGTCCTGGAGCGACTCGGCCAGCACCGCGCGGGTCGCCTGGCCCAGCTCCCGCGCGAGCTCACCCGCCCGCGCGAGCGCCCACACGCCGTCGTCCCCGACCTCGACGGCGGGGTCCGCCTCGATCTGGCGGAGGCGGTGGTCGAACTCGTCCCACTCCCGGGTGGCTGCGGCAGCGAGCAACTGCAGCGCGCCAACCCCTTCGAACCGGTTGACGCCCCCCATGCGCCCGACGGCCTGCCGCACCTGGAGGAGGAGGTCACGCGCTTCGTCGTAGCGACCCTGCTCGAGCCGGAGCCGGGCGAGGTCGGCCTTGGCGCGCACGAGGTCGCCGAGCCCGGCCACGTCGTAGAGGTGGACCGCTTGGGTGAGGCACTGTTCGGCCCGCGGGAGGTCTCGCCGCGACAGCGCCGTCCGCCCGAGGCCCGCCAGGCACTCGGCCTGACCCACGAGGTTCCCGCGGTTCTGGTACAGGCGGAGCGCGCGTTGCAGCGCGTCGTCGGCCTGGCGGTCGTTGCCGAGGATCACGGCCGTGATCCCCACCACGCGCCAACACTCCGCCAGCGCACGGGAGCTGGCGGCGCGGCGGAGCTGCCGGATGGCGATGTCGGTGAACTCGCGGGCTTCCTGCTTCCGGCGTCGTCGGGCCGCGATCAGGGCCCGCTCGGCCGACGCGAGCCCCAGCTGCACGGGGTCGACGGCCCGGGACTCGACCTCGTGGAGCAGCCCCTCCGCGAGGTCGAACCGCGCCTGCGAGATGCGGATCCGCGCGAGCGTCAGGCGAACGTCGAGCGCGGAGGCGGTCCACCCGGTGTTGCGCTCGCCCATCAGCACCCGCGACGCGACGCGCTCCGCCTCCGGCAGGTCTCCGAGCTCGGCCGTGAGCATGGCCCGGAGCTGCCAGGCC
The DNA here is from genome assembly GCA_044356535.1 of Myxococcota bacterium. Lineage (GTDB taxonomy): Bacteria > Myxococcota_A > UBA796 > UBA796 > JACKER01. The sequence continues at coordinate 19,085 of JBIKWC010000103.1, read as the reverse complement.
TCGGCCCACCGCGGGTCGTGCTCCGGCAGGGCCAGGGCGCGGATCGCGTCTTCCGCCAGGGCGACGAGGCCCAGGGCAGCGCGGGCACCGAGGCGGTCACGGCGCCAGACGACGCCCTGCAGCAGGGGCTCGATGGCCTCTTCGTTGCGCCCGGCCTCCTGCAGGTGCCGACCGATCCGCTCGGACATCGCCTCCCGATCGGTCGCGTGGCGCAGGGTGTTGGCGCAGGCCTGGTGGTGCTCGGCGAGGCGACCGGCGTCGCGCGCCCGCTCGACCAGCACCTCGCGGAGCATCCCGTGGACGAACCGGAACCCGTCCGGGAGCAGCTCGACGAGGCGCGCGGCGGAGAGCCGGCTCGTCACCTCCTGCCGCAGCCGCTCGTTCTCGGGGACGATGCGCGACCGGCCAGCCGCCGCCCAGCCGCCGTCCGGATCGTCACACGCCGCCTTCCACTCGCTCGACCGGACCTCGAGCCCGAGGACGGCCGCGCGCTCCGCGTGGAGGTGACCTTTGTCGGGGAGGTCGTGCAGGATCCGCCGGATCCGCTCGACCCACTCCGCCTTGAGCGAGGCAGGCAGGTCGAGCGTCTCGCCCCGGCGGACCTCGAACCCCGTCGGTCCGAGCAGGAGGACGCCGCGCTTCACCCAGTCGCCGATGAGCTTGCGGGCGAACCGGGGGTTGCCGCCGGTGCGGTCGAGGACCTGCGCCGCGAGCGCCGGGGACAAGCCCAGGACCTCCTCGATGAGCTGGGCCTGGTCTCGCGGCGGGAGCGGGCCGAGCTCGAGGTGCGGGCAGGTGTCGGCCAGCTCGAGGATCTGCGGGCCGACGGCCGACCCCGCCAGCATCTCGGTCCGCGCGCACGCCACCACCAACACGGGGAACGGCGCTGCAGCGCGGAGGAGGTGCAGGCCGAACCCGAGGCCGTCCTGGCTCGCGTCGACGTCGTCGAGGGTGACGATGACCGGTCGGTCGGCCGCCATCGCGCGCAGCATCTTCTCGGACTGTGCCCGCCGGCGATCGTTCGGGCCCGGGCCCACCAGCACCGCGAACTGCTCCGGGGAGGGCAATCCCAGGCGCTGGAGCACCTTCACGAGCCATCGACCGCGCTCCGAGGGCTCCACCTCGGCCATCCGGAGGTGCCGCGTCCACATGCGGCGCAGGGCCCCGTCCGCGCTGTCGTCCTCGAAGAACTTCGCGGTCAACACGCTGGCGGCGCCGAGCTCCTGGGCGCGCTCGACCAACCAGCGGCTGAGCCGGCTCTTCCCCACGCCCGTGGGCCCGGTGAGCAGGACGAGCTGCGGCTTCTGGGTCTCGGTGACCCGGTTGAGCTCGGCCCACAGCCGGTCGCGCTCGTCGATCCGCCCGACCATCGGCGGCTGGCGGACGTCGTAGAGCGCGAGCCCGGCGCCCAACAGCTGGAGGGAGGCCCGCGGGAGGTCGGGTCGGCGCCACTCGGCGGGTCCTCGCCGCGCGACGAGGTTGCCCGTGCGGAGCTCCGGCGACCGGCTCGGCGCCACCGAGAGCGAGACGAGGCCCGTGTGCAGCGGGATCGCCTGCGACAAGGTGCCGTCCAGCGCGACCGGGCTCGTGACGCCGTCTTCGCCGAGCTCGACGGCCACTGCGGGCAGGCGGTCGAACAGCGCCGCCTTGTCGCGCTGGTCGAGGCCTCCGAGCTGCATCAGCGCCCGGGCGGCGTCGGCGCAGCACTGGAACCGGTCCACCGGGTTCTTGGCCACACACTGGCGCAGCCACTCCACGAACCCGTCGGGGACCTTCACGCCGACGAGGTCGGGCAGCGGCTCGTCGAGCTGGGCGCGGACGAGGGCCACGCCCGAGTACTTCGAGAAGGGGATCTCCCCCTTGAGCATCTGCCAGGTGACGTTGCCGAGCGAGTAGATGTCGGTCCACGGCCCCGTGTCCTGGTGTTCCACCCGGATCTGCTCGGGGGCCATGTACTGCACGGTGCCGATCGCGGTCTTCGAGCGCGCTGCGGTCTGCGGGTGGGCCTCGATGGCGTGGGCGATGCCGAAGTCCGCGAGCTTGAGCCCGGGGCGAAGGTCCTCCGGGCCACACACCAGCACGTTCGCCGGCTTGAGATCGCGGTGGATGACGCCGCGCGCGTGGGCGTGCGCCATCGCGTCGAGCAGTGCCAGCACGATCTCGCGGGCGCCGTCCCAGCTCAGGCGCCCGAGGTCGCGGATGGTGCCGCGGGTCGCGAACTCCATGGCGATGTAGGGCGAGCCCCGGCTCAGGCGGCCGCGGGAGCTGCGGGCCGCGGCGTCGTCGACCTGCCCCACGTCGTAGACCCAGACGATGCCGGGGTGGTCGAGGCGGGCGACGGCCTGGACCTCGTTGCGGAACGCCCGGTCGATGTCGTCGCCCGTGGCGTCGAGGACCTTCACTGCGACGGGGACGTTGCGCTCGTGGTGCCAGCCGCGCCAGACCTGGCCCATGCCCCCGCGCCCGATCGGGTCCTGGAGGACGAACGGCCCCAGGCGCACGGGTCTCGTCGGGTCGGTGTCGCCGGTGGCGGGTGAACTCACGCGGCGATCCTACCAGAGGGGCCCCGGGAACCCGACGTCAGGGCCGTTCGAGGCGATCGACCCGCCCCCGGAGTCGGGCGTTCTCCTCCGACAGCTCGTCGAGCCGGCGCTGCAGCTTCGCGACCGACTCGTCCCCGGTGCGACCCTTGCGGAGCGCAGCGAGCGCCTCGTACGCGGTGCGCCGGGTGCGTCCGTCGGGGGCCGTGCGGTGGGCCCGACCGAGGACCGCCGCCGCCCGCTCGTCGCGGAGGCGACCAAGCGCGGTGAGGGCGAGGTTCTGGGTGCGGAACCCGGGCTCCTGGACGATCTCGATCAGGCGCTCGACCCCGCGGCGACGCAGGTCCGGGTGAGCCTCCGTGAGCCGGGCCAGGGCCGTGGCCGCCGCTGCGCGCGTGCGATCGGGGAACCGGGACCGGGTGCACGCGACGAGATCGTCGAACGCGCTCGGGTCCTCCGTCTCGGCGAGGCCCTCGATCGCCCGCGACCGGACGTGGTCGGCCCAGGAGTCCCGCTGCAGCGCGGCGCGCAACACCGCGATGCCCCGTGGATCACGGGTGCTCCCGAGCGCCGCCAGGGCCGCGCCCTCGAGCTGCCAGGTCGCCAGCGGGCGGGCCAGGAGCGCGAGCAGGGCGTCCGCTGCTGCGGGGCCAGCGGAGGTCGACCGGAAGGTGCCCAGGGCCGTGGCGAGCATCCGGAGCGCCCGCGGCTCCGCCTCCGCGGTCGTGCGGGCGGTCAGGAAGCCGACGGCCTCGTCCGGGCCCAGGTGGAGCACGAGCTCCTTCGCGAGCCCCCCCCGCACCGCGTGGAACGGGTGGGCGGACACGGCGGCGGCGACGGCCTCGCGCCCCTTCCGCGAGCCATCGGCCAGGAGACCCTTGCCTGCCCGCAGCGCCAGGACCGGGCACGGGTCCTTCGTGAGCGCGGCCAGCCAGGCCTCCGGTCCCTTGAGCGAGAGCTCGGCGAGCACGTGGTAGCCGGGATCGACGCGCACGGTGTCGACTGGTGCCGTGACGGGGATCACGAACGTGCGTTCGCGCTCGCTCACGTCGAGGGTGAGCCGCTGCACGCGCTCTCCGGTCACGAGCTCGACGTCGAGGGGGAACCGGAACACCGCCGGGACGCCGTCTCCAGACTGGGTCTGCTTGACCTGCACCGTGACGAGGGCGTCCCCGTCCCGGCCGAGCTTGACCTCCACCACCGGGTGCCCCGGGGAGTGGATCCACTGCGCGAAGAACCCGTCGAGGTTCCGGCCGCTCGCCTCCTCCATCGCGCGCTGGAAGTGGCGGGTGTGGACCGTCGAGTGGGCGTGGCGCCGGAGGTAGGTGCGGACGCCGGCGAAGAACGCCTCGTCACCGAGCTGGTGGCGGAGCATGGCCAGGACCGTGCCGCCCTTGTTGTACAGGTGGCGATCGAACAGGTCGATCGGCTCCCGGAAGTCGTAGGACACGATGGGCCGGCGGTACCGACCGCTCGCTTCCGCGTGGTAGCCCTGCGCCAGCTCCCAGCGCGTCCACGTGGCGTCGGCCGGGGGCTCCACGTGCTCGGCCCACAGGGCCTCCGCGTACGTGGCCCAGGACTCGTTGAGCCAGCCCTGCGACCAGTCCTGGCAGGTCAACAGGTCGCCGAACCACTGGTGCGCGAGCTCGTGCACCACGAGGCCCTCGGGGTCCCACTCGAGCGCCGCCTTGGCGTCGACGAGCAACATGTCGGTCATGGTGGTGCAGGCCACGTTCTCCATGCCGCCGAACACGAACTCGTGCACCACGACCTGATCGTAGCGGGGCCAGGGGTACTCGACGCCCGTGCGCTCGGAGAGGAAGTCGAGCATCTCGCGGGTGCGGCGGAACGGGAGCGCCACCTCTGCTGCGCGGCCGGTGGGCACGAAGAAGCGCACGGGCCTGCCCCGCCACTCCTCGGCGACCACGTCGAGACGCGCGGCCACGAGCGTGAGGAGGTACGCGGGCATCGGCTCCGCCTGCTCGAACGTGCCGACCACCTGCCCGTCCCGCTCCTCGACCGAGACCTGGCGTCCGTTCGACAACACGGTGTACCCGACGGGCGCCGTCACCACGATCGACCACGGGTGCTTCACGGAGGGGTGATCGTGGCAGGGCACCACGAAGTGTGCGTCCTCGTCCTGGCACTGGGTCCAGGCGGAGTGCTGGCGGTGCGGGTCGGCCTCGTCGGGTCCGACGAAGTACAGCCCGTGCCGGGGCGAGCGACCCGTCCAGCGGACCACGACGACCCGCGCGTCCCCGGCCCGGACCCGCAGCACCGCGTCGCCGTGTTCGAAGGAGAGCGGGCTCCCCGACGGATCGGTGACCGAGACCACCTCGACCTCGTCGAGATCGAACGACGCGGTCCCGTCGTACGAGGTGTAGGGCCGGAAGCGGAGGGAGGCCTGCCCGCGGAAGGTGGCCCCGGCCGGGTCGAGCTGCAGCTCCAGCGCGATGTGTTCGAGGCGGACCGTCCGATCCGGCGCATACGACGGCCGTACCCCCGGCTCCCCGAAGGGAACGGGCTCGGCGGACGACGACGAGTGCAGCAAGCAGGCCACGGGCCCTCCGGAAGCCGTCGGAGGTAACACCCGCTCCGGACGCGGGCCCCCGAGCGGTTAGCAGGCGACGATGTTGTGGTTGTTCGCCTGCGCAGAACCCGAGCTGCAGATCCGGCGGTGGGCCCCGCCAGCGGTCGCCGACCACACGGGAACGTTCGACCCCGGTGCCCACAGCGGGTCGACGGCCGAGACGGGGAGCGCCGGGGGCCCGTGCCCGGCGGACATGGTGTGGACGGGGGGCGTCTGCATCGATCGGTACGAGGCGTTCCTCGCGGGTGGGTCGCCGTTCGAGGTCCCCGGGAGCGCGCTCCCCGCCGAGAACCGCGCTGGCGAGGTCCCGCAGGCCTACATCTCCGCGGTTGTGGCCGCCGACTCGTGTTCCCTCGCCGGGAAGCGGCTCTGCACCTCCGACGAGTGGCTGTCGGCCTGCCGCGGCGCAGAAGAGCGGCTGTTCCCGTACGGAGACACCTACGACCCCTCGGCCTGCAACGACACCCGGAGCTCCCACCCGGTGATCGATGTGTTCGGTGCCGGGGCCTCCTTCGATGACACCGAGCTCAACGATCCCCGCCTGAACCAGCTGCCCGACTCCCTCGCCGCATCCGGCGAGTTCGGCGCCTGCGTCACGCCAGACGGCGTCGCCGACCTCCACGGGAACCTGCACGAGTGGGTCGCCGACCTGGACGGCACGTTCCGCGGAGGGTTCTACGTCGACGCCGAGATCAACGGCCCCGGCTGCACGTACACCACGACTGCCCACGACCCCGGGTACCACGACTACTCGACCGGGTTCCGCTGCTGCGTCGATCCCCGGCCGTGAGCGCTACTGGCCGCGGCAGAGCCCCATGCCCTCGTTGCACTTGATGGTCAGGCCCGCCTCGGTGACCTTGACCTTGCCGGTGGCGACGACCGGCTTGTCGCCGAACTTCACCCGGATGGTGTAGGTCCCGACGGGGACATCGCCCGGCACCGGGTGCCGGCCAGTGGCTTCGTTGAACAACACCACGCGACCGGGCCCGTCCACCTTCACCGCGCCCTTCGGTCCAGTGACCGGCTGCGGACCAGCGCCTCCGGGCTTGGGCTCCGCGGGCTCGGGCTTCGGGTCCGGCTTCTCCGTGGCAGGCTTCGGGTCGGGTTTGGGCTCCGTGGTCCGGGCCTCGTTCCCGGCGGGCTTGGGCGACTCGGGCTTCGGCTCTGCGGCCTCCGCGTCCCCGCCGCCTTCGGAACCGTCGGGTGCAGTGCCGTCGGCTGCTGCTGCGCCGTCCGTCGCGGCCTCGGCTCCACCCTCTGCCGCGGGCTCCACCACGCCCGAGTCGACGGGGACGGGAACGACGTCTGCTTCGGCGACGGCGTCCGAGTCTGCTGGGGTGACCGGCGTCTCGGCGCCCAGCAGGTCCTGTACCTCCTGCGGGAGCGGGATCCCGCCACACGCCAGGCTCGTCACCGCCACCGCCGCGAGAACCCACGAACTCCGGACCATGGTCGCCCCCAGAAACAACTTGATTCGTGACCGGGTCCCGCTATCGCTTAGGAGCCCGGTGCGGAAGGAGGAGTGATGCTCTGGTGGATGGCGAACGCGGCAGGTGCCGCGCCCTGCGCCGAAGTGGTGGCCCCGGGCCAGGTGTCGGCGCGTCTCGACGAGGCCGTGCTGTCGTACGCCGTGCTCGACCAGGAGACCTTCGAGCGCGCTGCCGATCAGGCGCAGCAGCTGGCGACGTGCGTGGGCCAACCCCTGGAGCCGGGCCTGGTCGCGGCGCTCCACCGCGTCCGCGCCATGCGCTACCTGCTGCTCGCAGACCCGGACCGGGCCGCCACCTCGCTCGCTGCCTCCGCACGGCTCGACCCCACCTACAGGTTGCCTGCCGCCGTCGCTCCGGAGGGTGGCCCCCTCGCCGAGTCCTGGGCGCTCGCCCTCCGGTCCGAGCCGCCTCCGACGACCCCCGTGGCGCTGCAGGAGGGACTCCGCGCCTGGGTCGACGGACACGCCGACGCGCCGCGACCCACGATCGGCCCCTACTGGCTCCAGGTCCAGGGGCGGTCGCTGGCCACCACCTGGGTGGTCGAGGGCCCCCCGGATCCGTCGCTGCTCCCCGCCCCCGGCGCGCCGGTGGCAGGGCCAGCACCGGCCCCGGTGATCACCGCGCCGACCGTCCCTGCGGCCCCCGTCTCGTCGGTTCCGTTGGCCGATCTGGAGACGGAGTCGAGCTCGGGCCGGAGGGGGCACCCTCCCCTGTTGTACGCCGGCGTCGGAACGGGCGTGGTCGCGGCCGGGCTGTGGGGCACCGCCGCCGCCGCCCGCGCCGGGTACGACGAGGCCCCCACGGCGTCACGCTACTCTCTCATCAACTCGACGTGGCTGGCCTCGGTGGGCACCGGGGTCCTGTCCACGTCCCTGATCGCGACCTGGCTGGCGACGAGGTGACCATGCGCACGACCACGCTCCTGCTCCTGCTCGGTGGCTGTTGGCCCTACGTCAGCGGTCCCAAACCCGTGGACCCGGAGGGCGATGTGGACACCGATACCGACGCCGACTCGGACACCGATGCCGACTCGGACACCGATGCCGACTCGGACACCGACACCGACACGGACACCGACACCGACACCGACACGGACACGGACACGGACACGGACACCGACACGGACACCGACACCGACACCGACCCGGGGCGGTGCGGGCCGCCCCCCTCGGTGGGTCCCTGGGCGGGACACCCCCTCGCCGCCGTGGGCGTCCGGGCCAGCGCCTTCCCCAACGACGCCCGCCTCGACGACGTCATCGCCGCCACCGCGGGGCAGACGTACCCGGTCGCGGTGAACCTGCCGGTGCGGGGCGCGACGATCACCGCGATCGGCGCTGCGTACAACTCGGTCGGGCAGGATTACGCGAGTTTCTACCTCGAGGACCGGTCGGGCGCGGTCTACGCATACAACCTGGCCGTGCCGTTCGACGCGACCACCCTCGCCCCCGGAGACACGGTGGATCTCCAGGTCACGTCGGTGCAGGACTACTTCGACCTCCTCGAGATCCTCGAGGCCACCGTGACCGTGGTGGGGAGCGGCGATCCGGTGTGGATCGAAGACGGGATGGACGGCCGGACGATCTCGTACGCGACCGATCCGATGCAGAACCACGAGGTCTGGGGCGAGCTGGCGAGCCCCGCGGGCTGCGGGGTCGGGTTCGACTGCTTCCCCCTCGACTACGGGTCCACCGCGCCGACCACCGTGCGGATCGAGGCCGGCCGGTTGTCCGCCGGCGATTGTGTCCACCTGATCGCCCCGCTCGGGGTCTTCAGCGGAGATGCCCAGTTCGACCTCGACGACTGGGACTGGTACCGCACGTACTAGCGTTCAGCGGCGGACCGAAAGGCCCAGTCCCGCGCCGTAGCCCTGGCTCGCGTTGCGCGCCCAGAGCTCGCCGGCGACGCGGGGCTCCAGGGCGACGTGGTCCGCCACCACGTCGATCAGGGCCGACAACGACGCCGTGACCGACTGCCGGCTGTACGGATCGGGGGCCAGCGACAACACTGCGTCCACCTGCGCGATCGGGAGCACGCGCCCGAGATCCACGCCCCCTTTCGCCGTCACCACCCCGGCGTCCACGAACGACACCGGCGTGGTCCAGCCGACGAACTGCTCGGTCCGGTGCCGCCAGCCGAGCCCGAGCTCCCCGAACGCCGTGCCCCGCGCCGCTCCCGCCCAGAGGGTCGGGGTCACGTCCAGCTGGCCGTCCCCCGGCTTGGGGAACAGGGCCGCCTGGCCCGAGTCACCCCCCACCCCGTCGTTGCGGTACAGCGGCACCTTCAGGTCCACCGCGAGCGCGAGCGGCAGCTCGGGGTGCAGGGCGAGCTGCGGCACGAGGTGCAGATCCCCCAGGCGAGCCGTCGTGGCGCGCACCTCGATGGGGCCCACCACCGAGGTGACCGAGGTGCGGTGGTGCCCCACCGTGACCGGTGCCCCTACGGCGAGCTGGATCGGCCAGGCCTTGGGCCCCACCCCGGCCTCGACCCAGCCCCCGACCTGCTCTCCGACGTACGAACCCGGTGACGGGTCGGACTCGCCGGGCGCGACGAACCGCGCGGCGCGGTACACGTCCACGCCGACCTTGGCGTAGCCAGCGCCCGACGCGCGGGTCCAGGCGCCGGCCCAGGCGCCCGACGCCACCAGCGCCGCGATCATGCCCGGACCCGGATCGCCATCGAGCCGTCGTAGCCCTCCAGCGGCGCCGTCCCCTCGGAGGTGGGGTGAGAGCGGGCGCCCGACGTGGTGGTGCACCGGGCCTGCACGACGTGGTCGCCGGCCGGCACCCGCCACCGGAACGACCACAACACCCACACCCCTGGCTGCTCCGTGGCGTAGTCGAGCTCCGCGTCGGCCCACGGCCCCCCGTCGATCGAGACCTCGACGCGCGCGATCACGTCCTCTCCGGCGAACGCCGTCCCCACGAACCGGACGACCGTGTCCGGGACCACCTCGAGGCCGTCCGGCGGTTGCACCACGAACGTGTTCGGCCGGTAGGGCGCCGGCTCGCTCCACCCGAACTGCGTCCAGAACGAGGCGTGGGGCTCGCGGACGAACCGGAGCTCCCGGGGCCACTTGAGGTTCTTCATCCCGTAGCGCCCGGGGACGAGGACCCGCGCGGGTGCTCCGTGGGCGAGGGGCAGGGGCTCCCCGTTCATGCGCCACACGAGCCACACCGGGCCCGACACCAGGTCGGTCACCGGGATCCCGGCGTGGTAGTCGTCCGCGCCGAACATCGCGAGGTCGACGGCGTCGGGCGGCACCGCGACCCCCAGGGCGGCGAGCACCTCGCCGAGCGGCAACCCACCCCAGACCGCGTTCCCGAGGTTCTGGAGGCCCGGCCGGGCGCCCACGCACTCGAGGGTGTGCTCCCGCTCCCGGGCCGGGAGGCCGTCCAGGAAGGCCCGGTCGAACGTCGCCACCTCGGCGCCCTCCACGCTGACCGAGACCACGTGGCGCTCGGGGTCGATCGCTGGGATCTCCTGGTACTGGTAGACGTAGAACCGATCGTTCGGGGTGATGGGCTGCAGCTGCGCCCCGCCCGGATCTTCGAGGACCACCAGCCGATCACAGCCCGTGAGCCAGCGGGCCGCGAGGCCTCCGGACAGCCACCCGAGCACCACCCGTCGGTCGGGCCCCGCAGGGCGCCGGTTCGAATCGGTCACGACGGCCCCCTCTCGAAGGAGCGCCGTATCCTCACGCGCCCGGCGGGAGGGTCCGGTTCGGGGTCTTGGGGCCGTCGGTGACGCCCATCTCCTTGCGGAACGCCTGGTACTCGTCCGTCCACTCGCCGTCGGGCCCTCGGATCACGAGGCGCCCCGTCACACGGGGCACGTCGCTCACGTCCTCGCGGCGGGCGCAGACGAGGGTGGCGATGTGGGGTTCCCGCCGCCGGGCGAACACGTAGTCCCACCGCTCGACCACCACGAGGTCGTGCGCGAGAGGCGCGGCTTCGGTCCGCGGATCCTGGGCGGCCATGACGAACGCGAAGCGGGCCCCGGGGGCCATGTACCGCCGGGCCGCAGCGCAGTAGTCGAACACCGAGCCGCGGAGCTCGATCCGCGCGTGTGCCCGCTGTGGATGTGCGCTCTGCAGCCCGCGCCCCACCGGGACGTAGGGCGGCGAGCCCGTCACGAGCTCGAACGTCGACCCGGCGGGGAGCACCTCGGGATCCCTCAGGTCGCCGAGCACGACTCGGACGCGGTCCGTCAGGCCGTTCTCGGCGAGGGTGCGGCGGAGCAGGCCTACGGAGACCTCCTGGGCCTCGACCCCCACGAGGGTGGCGTCCGGCGGAAACTGGTACAGCGTGGACAAGCCCACCGAGCCGATCCCGCATCCGAGGTCGAGGAGTCGCCGCGCGCCAGGGGCCGCACGCGCTGCCCGCCAGGCCGTGACGAGGTCGTCGGTCGAGAACCGGTGCCCGCGCTCCAGCTGGTGGACCGTCCAGGTACCGATCAGCTTGTCCAGCGTGATCGGCTCGTCCATCGGTCAGGCGTCCTGGGCGAGCGCGTCGAGCTCGCTCTCCGAGAGCCCGAGGTCCTTGGCGACGCGGAGCACCGACTCCCGGAACAGGTTCACGCCGGCGAACACCGACAGGAACTTCCGCTTGACCATGAGGGTCTCGGCGTCGAGCTGGGTGCGGTCGATGCCCTGGTCGGCGCAGAGTTCGCCGATACAGGTCATCTCGGCGTCGGAGATCACGCCGTCAGCGAGGGCCGTCATGATCAGGGAGCGGACGAAAGCCTGGGTGGCCTCCGTGCCCTCGAGCTTGCCCCCGACGACTGTACCCGCAGGGATCTCGGCCTCGAACGCGGCGATGAGCGACAGCTCGCGCTGGTGCAGCACCCCGTCCGCGCGGGCCACCGCCCGCATCCCGGAGGCGATGATCGCTGCGCTGCGTGCGTCGATCGACACGGGGGATTCGAACCAGTCGTTCATGACAACTCCATGCAACACCCCGTCGCGAGACGGGTACGATGGACGGGGCTCAGCGCGACGCCATCGTCCGGGCCAGGGTCTTCGCCACGAGCTGTGCAGCCTCGACGTCCGACTGCGCGAACGGGCGGGCCGCCGGGTTGAGCAGCTGCACCACGCCGCGGATGGACTCGTTGTCGTCGACGATCGGGACACAGAGCGCCGCGACCACGGCCTCTCCCGGGAAGACATCGACGTGGGGGGTCGCCGAGTCGACGTCCGGGACGACGATCACGTCGGACATGTCGAAGCACATGCCCACGAGCCCCTCGCCGAACCCGACCAGGCGCTCCCGCATCTGGTCGGCGCCGGGACCAGCCGCCGCGGTGACCGTGAGGCCCGCGTCGTCGAGGGTCCCGAGGGCGACGAGGCCAGCGCCCGCACGGGTCGCGGCGACGACGATCTGGAGGGTCGCGGACGACGCCTCCTCGACGGACATCGCGTCGATCTCCATCGACAGATCGAACAGCCGCTCCCCGAGTGACCGGGGCTCGTCCTGGCGCAGCGTGACGTCGGGCATCACGATGTCCGGGCGCGGGGCGGAGGGATCCAGCTCGCTGCCCGTGGGTTCGGCCGTCATCCCCACCCACTTCTCCCGCTCGCTGCGTTCGCTCGGCTGGACCGGGACGTTCGTTTCGGACTGGGAGACGCTCCAGGTTTGCTGGGACCCGGGGTGGTCGAGGCGGATGGCGAGGGGCGACTCCCGTACGCAGTTCAGCGCGTCGATCGTTTCGATGTCGACGTCGAAGAAGCCGAGCGCCTTGGCGGCAGCCTGCATCCAGTTGTCGGATTCGACCCGGACCGAGTCGCCGTTCCGCGCCGTGACGGTGAACTCCACCCGGCCTCCTTCCCCAGCGTTGGGACCCGCAGGGCGCCTACTCTAGCAATCCTGCGCGGGAAGTCCACCAGAACGCGACGACATGCTGCCTGGGCGCATCACCGGGGCGCGGCGCCGACCGTCCGCCACAGGTGATCCGCGAGATCGTCCGCGGACCCTTCGTCGTCCAGCGCCGCTGCCAGCGCCGCCGCCAGCGCCGGATCGGACAAGCCGAACCTCCGCGCAACCCACCGGGCGAGCGCCGCAGGGTCGGTCGGCAAAGTGGACCGGACCGCGCGGAACACCCGCACCCGCTCGATCCAGCGGGCCAGCTGGGCCTTCACCGCGTCCTCGAGCGAGGCGGCCCCGTCACCGGTGCCGAGCAGGCGCTCACAGTGGACGCGGCCGAACGCCACGAGCTCGGGGCAGGCGCGATCCCCGTCCAGCGAATCCGTGAACAGCCCGACCTCCTCGAGGTGGCTGCCCTGGGAAGCCAGATCCGACAGCACCACTGCGCACGCCACGATCTCCACCCTCTCCAGGGAGTCCGGAACCGCCGCACCCGCGTCGGCGTCGAGCTCGCAGATCAACACCACGTTCACCGTGGAGCCGTGCTCCACCTCGAACCGGACGACGGCGTCGGCCCTGCCGTGGAGCAGCCCCGAGAGGTCCCGGAGCCACCGCAGCGACGCGGACTGGGCGTGTTGGACGCGGAGGTACCCGACCCGCGGGTCCCGCAGGAGCTCCTCGTGGGCGGTGACGAGCTCGGTGGCCTCGGGATCGGCGCGGAGCCCGTTCCCGGCGACGACCACGAGCACCCTCTGCGCCTGCGCGAGCCTGCGGGCGTGGTGGTACCAGGTGGCCAGGCGGCCGCGGATCCGCCGCGCCTCCAGCAACAGGTCGAGGTCCTTGCCGCGGGTGTCGGGGATCACCTGCACGGACCGAACGAAGCGGACGAACCCGACCCACCGCTCGAGGTCGTCGGCGGTGACCTCGTGCGCGAACAATGCGGGGACGGAGGCGAGGCCGCGCGGCTCGGGAGCGGAGGGGGGATCGTCGGGGACGAGGTCGTCCAGGGCCCCTGCGTCGACCACCCACGCGGGGCCGTCCCGGCGGAGGAGGAGGCGGCCCAGGGAGTCGGGGTCGAGGATGCCGGTCGCGTTCATCACGCCGGCCAGCCACCTGCCGCGGGCCACACCGGTGGGGAGGACGGCGCCATCGACGATCTCCGGGCGCAGCGCCTCCACCCACGACCGCCACTGCACCCGGCGGAGGGCGTCCCGCAGCGCCGACATCCGGACCGGATCGGCAGAGGCGACGAGCTCTCCGTCCGGGCCGGACAGGTGCGCGAGCCCCGGGTCCCCTTTGAGCGGGCCCTCGGTCCTCAGCCATCGGTGGTCGGCATGGAGCCCCTGAAGCATCCGGGACGCGGCGAGCAACACCTCGCGGCGCGAGCTCACGAGCCCGCTGCGCACGATGCGGACCGAGGCTCCCGGCCCGTCGGCTTCCACGGTCGCCGCCTCGATCAGCAGGACCACGCGCACCTTGCGGGCGTCTCCGGTCGCCAGGGCTCGCTCGAGATCGCCCGCGACGAGCATCGACACGGTGTGCGGGTGCGTGGTCGAGAACCGCATCGTCACGCCGCGGGCGTGGCCCGTGCGTCGCTGTCGGCTGGCCACGAGCTCGCACATCGCGGGCCCGGTGAGGGAGTCGAGCCACGCCAGGGGGGCGCCGCGCAGGAGCTGCACGCGCTCGACCGGCATGCCGTCGGCCAGGACCGACTTCATCGCGTGGCGGTAGCGTTGGCCCGCCCGGCGGTCGCTCTCGTCGAGCCCGTGGTCACCGCGGCCGACGATCGTGATCCGCCGGTGGGGATCGGCCTCCGCGAGCCGCGACTGGCGCGCCACCACCAGCGCGCACAGGTCGAAGAGCCGCCGGGTGTCGAACCCGACCCAGGTGCTCCCGCGCTCGAACTCGTCGTCCGCGACCAGATCGAGGGCCCGCTCGATCGCGGTCGCTTCGCGCCGGGCTTCGAGATCGGACCGCCGCTCGCCGAGGGTCAGGCCCCCGTGACGGGACTGGGCGACGTAGTACAGGTCCGTACCCGGCGGCGTGGTCGGCGCCGGCATCAGCATCGTGAACGGCGACTCGGCCCGCAGCACCTCGGTCCTGCCCCGACGGGCGATCATCTCGTCGGCCTGGATCTCCTCGAAGCTGTGGAGCTGCCGCGCCGGGAGCCCGCGCCGCCCCGCGCCCGGCTCCCCACCCTCGAACCCCACGAACCGGAACTGCTCGACGCCCTCCGGCGGCTGCACGAACCGGTCGATGATCTCGTAGACCTGCGGCTCGTCCTCGAGGGGCGGCATCGAGCGCGCGAACAGGCCGAGCTCGGCGAGGAACCGGTGGGTCACCGACCACGCCCGCTCCCCGTTGGCCGGATCCGTGTGTTGACCGGCCTCGAACACGAAGCCGAGCCGCCTCCCCCGCTCGCCGGGCCACAACCCGAGGTTGGCCGCCATCCCGCCGGACAACACCCCGTTCTCGTGGACCCCGGTGACGAGGTTGCGGACCCCCATGCGCAACGCCACGGCAGCGTGGGCCTGATCGTCGCGCAGGACCAGGAACGGCGCCGCGGGGCGCGAGGTGGAGTGGAGGTCGAGGATCGCGTCGGCCGTCGCGAGGAGCGGCGCCAGCTCGGCCGCCCGGCGCTCCTCGTACGACAGCTGCCCGATCGGCGTGTTCGCGAGCCGCTCCAACGTGCCGGCGTCCCAGAGGCGGTTGAGGTCGGACCCCTCCGCGGTATGCCGGAGCCCGGCCGCTGCAGCGCGCTCGTTGGCGCGGACCGCGAGCACCGCCCCCTGGACGAGCTCGCCCGCCACCACCTCGGCGAGCCGCTCGAGCACCGGATCACCGAGGGGTTCGTTGCCGTGCATGCGCGCCACGATCGCGGCCCGCGCCCCCGGGATCAGGGCGCCGCTCGCGTCCGTGGCTTCGTACAACACCGTCCCCGACACGCCGCCGAGGTCCCGTGTGATGCGGACTGCCATCAGGTCCCTTTCGGTCGGCGCACCACGGTCTTCACGGCGGACGCCGCCGGGACTTCGACTTCCGCCGGCTTCGGCGCTTTCTTCGTGGCCTTCGCAGGCTCTTTCTTCTTTGCCGGCTTCTCGGCCGCGGCCTTCTTCGCCGGCTTCGCGGGCGCGGCCGCCTTCGGGGCCCGGCCCTTCTTCGGGGCGGGACCACCCTTCTCGGCCACGACCTCGCGGCGGATCGCCAGGAGCTCGAACGCCCGCTCGGGCAACATCGCCTCCAGCCGATCCCCGCGCGTGAGCGACGCGTTCGTCTCGCCGTCCGTCACGTACACCCCGAACTTGCCCTCCTTCGCGAGGACCGCCTTGCCGCTCGTCGGGTCGGCACCGAAGTCGCGGAGCGGGCCTTTGGCGCTCGGGGAGCCCGTGGCACCCCGCCGGAACTGCTTGGGCGACGCGAAGATCACGAGCGCCTCGGGCAACGTGATGGTGAGGAGCTGGGCTTCGGACTCGATCGTGCGGTAGTCCTTCGCCTTCTGGACGTACGGGCCGTAGCGCCCGTTGTTCGCGAGGATGACCTCACCGTCGGCCGGGTCCTTCCCGAGCGTGCGCGGCAGGGCCAGGAGCGAGCGGGCCTCGTCCACGGTGAGCGTGTCGAGGGCCATCGACTTGAACAGGCTCGCCATCTTCGGCTTCTCGAGACCGGGAGGGAGCTGCTCCGCGGTACCCCACTGCACGTACGGACCATAGCGCCCGTTCTTCGCGAACACCGGCAGCCCGTCGAGCTCGCCGATCGGCGTGTCCGACTTCGGCGCGGCCAGCAGCTTGAGCGCCACCCCGACGGTGAGCTCGTCGGGGGGCAGATCGTCGGGGACGCTCGCCGTGTCCTCCCCCCGCTTGACGTACGGGCCGTACTTGCCGGGCTTCACGACGACGGTGTTCCCGTCGGGGTCCACGCCGATCGGGAACGTGTTGATCTCGGCGGCGTCGATCTCGCCGAGGTTGTCGGACACGAGGCGCTTCAGGCCGGGCATCGCGTCCTTGCCGGTCGACCCGAAGTAGAACGTCTGCAGCCAGTCGAGCTTGTGCCGCTCGTTGCGCGAGATGGAGTCGAGGTCCTCTTCGACGCGCGCGGTGAACGCGTAGTCCACGAGCTCGTCGAAGTGCTTCTCCATCAGGCCCACGACGGCGAACGCCGTCCAGGTGGGGACGAGCGCCTGGCCCTTCTTCCACACGTAGCCGCGGTCCTGGATGGTCTGCAGGATCGAGGCCCACGTGGACGGACGGCCGATCCCGAGCTCCTCGAGGCGCTTGACGAGCGACGCCTCCGTGAACCGCGCCGGGGGTACGGTCTCGTGGCCCTCCGGCACGACCGAGGTCACGGGCACCACGTCGCCCACGGCCAGGGGCGGAAGCAGGGCCTCCTGCTCGTCGGCGGCCTCGTCGTCGGCAGACTCCACGTAGACGCGGCGGTGACCGGGGAACGTGATCGTGGTCCCGGACGCCGCGAACTCCGCCTGCGCGGCCCCCGCGCGCGCGCCGAGCCGGACGCTGACCGTGGTACCCGATGCGTCGGCCATCTGCGACGCGAGCGTCCGCTGCCAGATCATCCGGTAGAGCGCGAGCTCCTGCTGCGACAGCTCGGCCGCCACCACTTCCGGGGCGCGCAGCGGGGTGGTGGGCCGGATGGCTTCGTGAGCCTCCTGCGCGTTCTTGATCTTCGACGCGTACTGCCGGACCTGCGGCGCCACGTACGGAGCGCCGAACGCCCGCGTGATCTCGGCGCGGATCGCGGTGAGCGCCTCGTCGGAGAGGGCCACGCTGTCGGTACGCATGTAGGTGATGAAGCCGCGCTCGTACAGGCCCTGGGCGAGCCGCATGACCTGGGCTGCCGACAGGCGGAGCTTGCGACCGCCCTCCTGCTGCAGGGTCGAGGTCATGAACGGGGCCTTGGGCGTGCTCCGGTACGGCTTCTGCTCGACCGAGCGCACGGTGACGCTCGCCCCGGCGAGGTCCGCCACGAGCCGCTGGGCGCGGGCACCGTCCACCACGACCACCGCGGAGCGCGGCTTGCCGTCGTCCGCGAAGTCCTTCCCCGTGGCGACCCGCTGGCCGTCGAGCGCGACCAGGCTGGCCCCGAAGGCGGGCTGTGTGCCCGTCTGCAGCTCGACACCCCAGTAGGGCACCCGCACGAACGCGATCCGCTCGCGCTCGCGCGCCACGACGAGCCGGATGGACGGGCTCTGCACCCGGCCCGCGGACAGGCCGCGGTTCACCCGGCGCCACAACACCGGCGAGACCTCGTAGCCGTAGAGTCGATCGAGCAGCCGGCGGGTCTCTGCGGCGTCGACGAGCCCCTGGTGAATCTGCCGGGGGTGGGTGACGGCGTGGTCGATCGCCGCCTTCGTAATCTCGTGGAACACCATCCGCTTCACGGGGACCGTGGGCTGGAGACGCTCCACGAGGTGCCAGGAGATCGCCTCCCCCTCGCGATCCTCGTCCGTGGCGAGCAGGAGCTCGGACGCGTCCTTGAGCGCGGCCTTCAGGTCCTTGACCACCTGCTTGCCGCGATCGGTGAGCTCGTACGTGGGCTTGAACCCGTGGTCGACATCGATGGAGAGCCCCTTGCTGGGCAGATCCGCGACGTGGCCCACGGACGCCCGGACGTCGTACGCCGAGCCCAGGAACCGGGCGATGGTCTTCGCCTTGGCGGGCGACTCCACGATGACGAGAGGCTTGGACATGAGGTGGATCGCTACGGCATCGGGGGGGCCCTGTCAAGGCAGGCCCTTCTGGAGGGCCTCCGCCGCGCTCCCGCACGTCCCGACCGATTCTTCCACCTCCCTCCTGCGTCCTCTCGGCATCACCACCCCTCCCTGGCGCAGGTGGATAGACGGGCCCACTTCTGGTGGTGCACGTGCACTTCGACATTGCGTTTCACCACGCCACCCCCCATGGCGTGGTCACCGCGGTCCACATCCCCGACTCTCCCGACCCCGTCCCCGAAGAGGTGCTGGCGCGTCTGCCCGCCGCCGAGGCGGTCCACGCCCGGACCCTCAAGGGGTACCGGCAGCCGTCGTTCGTGGGTGGGCGCCTCGCGCTGCGCAAGGCGGCCGAGCAGCTCGGGCAGCCCGTCCCCGGGCCGATCCTCCCCGACGCACGGGGAACCCCCCTGCTGCCTGCGGCGCTCTCCGGGAGCATCTCGCACAAGCGGGACCTCGCGATCGGAATGGTCTCCGCCGCGAGCCACGGCACGCTGGGCGTCGACCTCGAAGACTACGGCCCCCAGCGCCTCGGGATCGCGGAGTCGGTCCTGCGGCCCGAAGAGCTCGCCGAGCTGGCCGAGCTCCCCGACGCGCGCAGGTGGATCGCGCTGCTCGTGCGGTTCTCGATCAAGGAGTCGATCTACAAGGCCGTCGACCCGTTCGTCCGTCGGTACGTAGGCTTCCACGAGGCCTTCGTCGAGCCGGATCTGCAGGGGGGCGCGAGGGTCGTGCTCCACCTCGCCAACGGGGAGGGCCCGTTCACGGTCGACGCCCGCTACGAATGGCTGCAGGGCCGTCTGCTCACGTCCGTGCGCCTGAAGCGGGCGGCGGGGTGAAGCCTTCGGAGCACCACCGCGGCGATCTGGTTGCGGACCGCGGTGA
>JBIKWC010000409.1:0-5332 GCA_044356535.1 Myxococcota bacterium | reverse complement strand
AGCCCGCACAAGCATCAGGAGATGGACGGTCATGGCCGAGACCGACACCCGGACCACGAAACAGTTGTTCAACGAGTGGCGCAAGGGCGACGGGCAAGCCGGTCAGCTCATGGCCCAGCGGTTCGCCGACTGGTACTACGCGATCACGACGTCCCGCCTCGGCGAGGTGCGTGGACGCGCCCCGTGTGACGCGGCCTGCCAGCGCTTCGGTGAAGGTGTCACCACCGTCACCGACGCGAAGGAGCTCGTGAAGTGGGGTCACGACCTGGTGCTCAAGGAGCTCGAGTCGGCCGGTAGCCGCACGACCGACGGGGACGAGCCCAACGCCTACACGGGCGACAAGCGCCCGAAGGAGCTCCTCCAGCGCGCGCGGTCCGCCCTGCGCACCGAGGTCACGCTGCTCGAGGCGTCCTACGGCGGCAAGGTCGAGCGCGCCGAGATCGACAAGCTGGCCGAGCCGCTCGGCGGCAACCCGATCGGCGTCCTCAAGGCCCGCTACCGCGTCAAGCAGTGGCTCCGGGCGAACCAGGGCGTCCCGTTCGAGGTCGCGCCGGACAACCCGGTCCTCGATCGCGCGCCCCTCCCGCTCTACGAGTCGGCGCGGATGGCGAGCCCCCAGGAGGAGATCAACTTCGAGCAGTGGATGATCTCGGACCTCGACCTGTGTCGGGACATCGCCGAGTTCGCCCACTTCGCCATCGCCCTGCGCGGCGGACTCCCCGCGGGCGACGCCCCCTCCGAGGCCGCGCGGCCGGGCCCGACCGCCGTCAGCAGCGGTCCGTCCGAGGCGGAGCTCGCGAAGCTCGAGCAGAACAAGGGCTGCTTCGCCAGTCTGTTCGGCAGGTGAACCGGTGGCCGGGTTCGAGGACGACGGTCCCGTCGGGACCTGGCAGCTGTACGGCGACACCCGGAGGAAGCTCCGGCTGGAGCACCTCCGCGCCGCGGCCGAAGCGGGGCGGTGGAGCGAGGTCGAGCTCGAAGCCGAAGAGCTCCTCGACGAGGTCGCCGATGACCCGGAGGCGCTCTTCCTGCTCGGGGAGGCGTCGCTCGCCCTCGGACGGTTCGACGTCGCGCGGCATGCCTACGCCCGCGTGATGGCCGTCGACCCCGCGGGTGGCGCGGTCTCGACGCCGGCGCTCCTCTCGGGGCTCGCCCTGGCCTACTTTCACACCTGCTCGGTACACGAAGCCGCGCAGCTCGCCCGCGACGTGATCCGCATGGATCCGGAGCGCGCCGAGGCCCACCATGTCCTGTCGATGGCGCTCGACTTCCTGCCCGGGCGCACGGCGGAGGCGCTGGCGGCCCGGATGGCGGCGGCGCAGCTCGAGCCCGATCGGTACCCCCTCCCCGCCCCTCGCCGCAGCACCCATTGGGAGGAGCTGATCGGCCAGGCCCTCGAGCAGGTCGACGTGCGGGTGCGTGGGTTCTATGCCCAGGTTCCCTTCCGTGTGGAGGAGCTCCCCGACCTCGAGGAGCTCCGCGCACACACCCCGCCCACCTCGCCCGGCGTGATCGCGCTGACGGACGGCGATCCTCCCGGCCCCGGCGACGACGAGGCGACGGTGCTGCCGGTGGGCGTGCGGGTGTTCGCGCGCAACCTCGAGCGGGTGGGACCGGGAGAGGTGATGGTCAGGGCCCTCGCGCACGAGCTCGACGAGGAGGCCCGGCTCTGGCTCACCCCGGACGACGAGGAGGAGTGAGCTTCCGGTTCACCGTCCTCGGGTCGGGCACCTCGGTCCCCGACGCCGCGCGGGGTCCCGCGGGGTTCCTGGTGGCCTGGAACGAGCACCGCTGGCTCGTCGACGGCGGCTCGGGGACCCTGCAGCGCTGCATGCGGGCGGGGACCGATCCGCGGACGCTCGCCGGTGGGTTCTACTCGCACCACCACCCCGATCACTGCGGGGACCTCGTGCCGCTGTTGTTCTCGATGCGCGTCGGGCCCCCGCCGCGCAGCGCGGACTACCCGATCGTGGCAGGGCGAACCTTCGCCGCGTTCTTCGAGCGCCTGCAGGCAGCGTACGGACGCTGGATCGACCCCGGTGCGGGCCGGGTCCGGATCCACGAGCTCTCTCTCGAGGGACCCGACCGCTTCGAGACCCCCGAGGGCCTCGTGGTGCGCACCGCCCCCGCGAACCACTCCGCGGGCGCCCTCCACCTCCGGTTCGAAGCGGACGGCCACGCCGTGGTGTTCAGCGGAGACACCGCCTGGTCCGACACCCTGGTCCCCCTCGCAGCGGGGGCCGACCTGCTCGTCTGCGAGTGTGCAGGCAGCGACGAGTCCCCGGTCGACGGGCACCTGGCGCCGTCCGAGGTGCGTCGCGTCGCGGAGGCTGCGCGGCCCGGCGCCGTCTGGCTCACGCACCTGTACCCGTCCGTGGACCCGGACCTCGCGGTCCAGACGGTCGCGGCGTCCGGTGTGCCTACCCGGCGCGCCGAAGACGGCGACACGTTCGCCCCCGGCGCCTGATTCCGGGCCGCCTGCTGGTCACTCCCACTCGATCGTGGCGGGCGGCTTGCTGCTGATGTCGTACGCGACCCGGTTGATGCCCTTGACCTCGTTGATGATGCGGGTCGAGATGCGGCCCAGGAGGTCGTAGGGCAGCTGCACCCAGTCGGCCGTCATGCCGTCCTGGGAGTGGACGGCGCGCACCACCGCGACCTCCTCGTAGGTCCGCTCGTCGCCCATCACGCCGACCGACCGGACGGGCAGGAGCACGGCGAACGCCTGCCAGATCGCGCGCTCGAGGCCGGCCGCGCGGATCTCGTGCTGCACGATGGCGTCGGCCTTCCGGAGGATCGCGAGCCGGTGCCGCGAGAGCTCACCGAGGCAGCGCACGGCGAGGCCCGGACCCGGGAACGGCTGCCGCCAGATGCGGCCCTCGGAGAGGCCCAGGGTCCCGCCGACGGCCCGCACCTCGTCCTTGAACAGCTCCCGGAGCGGCTCGACGAGGGAGAACTGCATGTCGGCCGGCAGCCCCCCGACGTTGTGGTGGCTCTTGATGGTGGCCGACGGACCGCGCACCGAGATGCTCTCGATCACGTCGGGGTACAACGTGCCCTGCGCGAGGAAGCGCGCGTTCGGGTACTTCCGCGCCTGCTCCTCGAACACCCGCACGAACAGCTCGCCGATGCACTTTCGTTTCTGCTCGGGGTCGGTGACGCCTTGCAGCGCGGTGAGGAACCGGTCGGAGGCGTCGGCCACCACGAGCTGGAAGTCGTGGAACTCGGCGCGTACGGACTCTGCCTCGCCCTCGCGGAGGAGGCCGTTGTCGACGAAGATGCAGACGAGGCGGTCGCCGATCGCGCGGTGCAGCAACGCCGCCACCACCGAGGAGTCGACGCCCCCGGAGAGCCCGCAGATCACCGTCGCGTCGCCCACCTGGGCGCGGATCCGGGCGATCTGCTCGTCGACGAACGAGCCCGGGGTCCAGTCGCCGGTGGCGCCGCACACGTCGCGCACGAAGCGGGCGACGAGCTCGCGACCGCGCACGGAGTGGGTGACCTCGGGGTGGAACTGCAGGCCGAACACGCGGCGATCGGGAGACATCATCGCGGTGATGACGCCGCCGCTCGTGGCGGTCGTGGACCAGCCTGGCGGCACCTCGTCGACGTGATCGCCGTGGGACATCCACACCTGGTCGCCCCCGGCGAAGTCCTGAAACAGCGGACCGGGATCCGCGGCGAGGCTCACGTTGGCGAGGCCGTACTCCCGGGCCACTCCGCGCCCCAGGCGTCCGCCGTGGAGCTGGGCCAGGAGCTGCATGCCGTAGCAGACGCCGAGCACGGGGCGCCCGAACGACAACCAGCGCGCGTCGAACGCGGGGGCATCGTCCCCGAGGACGCTGGCCGGACCACCCGACAACACGATCCCCACCACCTCCGGAGGCAGGGTCGCGGGCGCGGGATCGGTGCAGGGGCGGATCTCGCAGTATACGCGCAGCTCGCGGATGCGCCGCGCGATGAGCTGGGTGAACTGGCTACCGAAGTCGAGGATCCAGATCGTCTGGTGGCTGGTCACGGGCGCCCCTGGGCAGTCCCGGGGCCTATCCCGGGGTCACCGGCTGCCCAGCCCCCCGGAGAACGCGCCGCCCGTGACGGCGTCGAGGTTCGCGGTGAGCTCGAGCAGGCGGAGCTCGTCCTTCACGCGCGCCATGAGGTCGGTCTTGGGCGTGAGCAGGCGGTCGACCTGCAGGCGGCGCCGCTCGAAGTACAGGCGGGTTGCCTCGGCCATCACCTTGTCGCGGAGCTTCACGATGTCCTGCGCCTCGTTGATGACGCGGATCTTCTCGGAGCTCATGATCAGCCGGTCGAGCTCCCACTTCAGGCGGACCTGGTATTGCTGGGTCTGGCCCTGATCGGCGTCCTCGGCGACGGGGAGCACGGGCACCCCGACGACCGGATCCGCGCCGTCCGCCGTCTGGTACTCGAACCCGGCGTCGTAGTCGTTCTGGAGCTCGTACTCGAGCGTGACCTCGGGCAGGGCGGCGAACGCCACGGACTGGGCGAGCCACCGTTCGACCTGCAACGGCGACGTGTGGGCGTACTCGTTGACCCAGGAGTGAACCTGCTGGATCGTGGGTTCGGCGGCGAACTGCGCGAGCACCTGCTCGGGGCTGTCGAACGCTGCGGTCGGGTAGTCGGGCAGCGTCACGCCGAGGGACGTGTGGCCGCGGAGCGTGCCGAGCACGTCGTCCTCGAGTCGGAGCGCACGGAGCTCCTCGATCGAGTGCAAGCTCCCCCGCTCGGCCCGCAAGGCGACGATGCGCTGGGCCGTGTCGGGTCCGACGCCCGGAAGCGCAGCGAACTGCTCGGCGTTGGCCCGGTTCAGGTCGAGGCGCGCGCCCGGCTCCGCCCAGGCGGCTCCGAACCACATCGACAACAGTGCGATCATCCACCACCTCTGCGATCTTGGCGCCCCGTCGTGGACGGTTCACCGGGGTCCCAGCTCGACACGGCGCCGTCGCTGAGTGCGTCGAGCCGCGCTTCGATCTCTTGAATCTGCAACACCAGCCGCACCCGGTCGGGCAGCGTCGCCGTGGGGCGGATCCCCTCCGCGACGAGCCGCTGCCGCTCCCGCCACAGCTGCCCGACCTTCTCGGCGAGCTCGTCCCGGTACTGGGTGGCGCCGCGGCGGACAGCCGAAGCGAGGATCGCGCCGCTCGTGCCGTCGTCGATGATCACGTCGCCGTCGAGGACGAGCACCGAGAGGTCGGACGTAGGATCGAGGACGTCGAACGACGACGAGGTCTGCTGGCGACCCGGGCGCCAGGTGAGGATCACCCCGACCGACCACATGGAGTCCACGTCCCGGATGGTCCAGGAGTCCGCGTCC
>JBIKWC010000341.1:0-7382 GCA_044356535.1 Myxococcota bacterium | reverse complement strand
TCCCGGGCTCTGCCCACGCGTCCGTCGCGAACCACCCCACGCGCCACCCCCGTCCGATGTGGGTGGGTATTCCTCGGTCGTACGGGGTCGCGTGCACCGTCCGTGCACGAACCGTGCAGTTGCCCTAGACTTCACCTGAGGTGTACAGTTGGTCGGTCAACACCATGAGGGTGGCGACGATCCGGGGGCCCGCATGAATCCCAGCGACACGCACATCGAGCGGATGGCCGAGACCTTCGCGCAGCGCACGCCGTTCCTGCGCCGCACCCGCCAGGAGGCCATCGCCGCGTGGCGGGCCGCCCTGGAGCTCGGGCGCGAGGCCGGTCTCCTGGGCCAGATCGAGCAGAACCTGCACGAGAAGCGCCTCGCCGACCTCCAGGTGCAGGACCAGTGGGACCGCGCCCGCGAGTACCCGGCCACCCCCAAGCCCTGACTCACTGCGCCCCGCGCCCGGGTTGAGCCTGCCGCCATCCGGCGTTCGGCCTAGACTTCGACCTCGACCTCGACCTCGACCTCGACCTCGACCTCGACCTCGACCTCGACCTCCACTTCACTTCGACCTCGACCTCGACCTCGACCTCGACCTCCGGCTCAACTCCAGCGCGGGCCGGAGTCAGACCTCGGTCGGCGCCGAGTCAGGGCCCGGGCGCCCCGTCTCGGTGGCTTCGGTGGTGGGGTCGGTGGCGGGCTCTTCGGTGGGATCGGGGGTGAGCCGCGCGACGCCGTTCGACTCGACGGGCACGGTGAGCACGAACGGGCCCGAGCGCTCCCGCAGCGCGATCCGGTGGGCGCCGGGGCCGGCGGGGAGGGGGTCGCGGACCTGGAGGGGCTCACCGCCGACGTAGACGGCGCCGGACGGGTGGACCCCGACGGGTCGACCTCCGGCGGCGGCCCAGCTCCAGGCGCGCTGGAGGGCGTCGCGGGCGTCGCTCCAGCCGGTGACCTGGGGCTCCATCCACTTCTTGCGGGCGCCGGACTTGAGGGCGGCCTCGAGCTCGGCGCGGCCTTCATCCCCGAGGCCCACGCGGAACAGGGCCATCCCGAGCTCGGCGCGGGCGACACAGCGCTCGGGGGAGCTGGAGCGGCCGGCGGTGGCGGTGACGGCGGCCCGGAGGTCGGTGACGGCGTCGCCGCGGCGGCCGAGGTGCTCCCAGACCTCGGCGCGGGACCGCAGGGCGTCGACGAGGGTGTGGGTCCAGCGGGCGCCGGACGCTGCAGCGACGCCGCGGTCGGCAGCGTCGCGGGCGGCGGCGGGGGCGCGGGCGCGGAGGAAGGCGCGCGTGGCGTGGCGGAAGGCCTCCACCGCGGCGTCCTTGTGGCGCACGGCGAGGCGGTCGCCGGCGGCGAGCCAGTCGGTGGCGGCGTCTCCAGGGCGCCCTTCGGTGTCTGCGGTGCGCGCGCGGACGCGGAGCGCGTCGACCTCGCTCTTGGCCATGGGCCGGACCCTACCATGGGTCGCGGAGCGGGGACCCACAGCGGTTCCGGCCGCAGGTTATCGCCGGGCCGCCTGGAGCCATGATGTCGCGGTCCGACGCTTCCGAGCTACCGGAATGGCCCCTCGTGGCCGCCCTCCTCGACGCGATCGCGAGCCCGGAGTGGACCGTGTGGATGGGGCACCTCCCGGTGGCTACGCGCCTCCTGAAGTCCCGCCCCGAGGAGCGCGCCGGGATCGTGGGTGGGCCGATCACCCGCTCCTCGCGGCCATCGCGCGCACCCTCGTGTGGCGGGTGGACGGGCGGGCGTTCGCGTGGTTCGGACACCCCGTGGGGCCCGACCGGGTCCCATTCGACCTGCCGGCCACCGGGAACGTCGCGTTGTGGCACCCCTCCGACGCGCCACCCGGGGAGCGAGACGCCTTCGCCGCCCGGTTCACCGAGCTCGGCATCGAGCAGGCCCTGGCCCAGCTCGACCGCCAGGTCCCCACGCCTGGGGATCCGTCGGAGACGAGCGATCGCCGATGGGCCGGCGCCTCCGTCGGCCTGTACGGGGTGGATCGCGAAGCGCGCGCCGATGGATGGCGGGTCGAGCGGGACTTCGGGATCTCCCGCGAGGTGGATGGCCTCGAGATCTGGCTGGAGCTCGAGATCACGTACGACGAGGTGGACGAACCCGGTCGAAAGGTCGGGTCGCTGACATTCTGCCGAACGCGGAGCTCGAGTCCGCTCCGGCTCGGGGACGTGCCCCCCCGGCTGTACGGCGAAGCGGTCTGGGCCGTCCAGCGGTTGTTCGATGCGAGGCGCCAGGGAAAGCGCCGCTGACTCGCCGGGGGTGGCGGAGCCGACGGACGAGGTCAGGGGAGTCGGTCCCCCATGCTCGACCTCGTGAAGCGGATCCGCCCGGCGGCGCCCGCCGAGCCGGGGGAGCGCGCAGAGAGGGCACCCCTGGCGAAGGGGGAGAAGCTCAGCGTCCCGGGAGCGCCGTCTCCTGCCACGCCGGGAGCGCCGTGACCCGCTCGAACCAGGCCGCCACGTTCGGGAAGCCGTCGAGCGACATCCGCGCCATCGGCGCGTACATCAACGTACACGCCAGCTGGATGTCCGCCAGCGTCAGGTGGTCCCCGACCACCCAGGTGCGCCCCGCCAGGTGCGCGTCCAGCACACCCGCCTCCCGCGCGAACTCCGCCAGCTTCGCCGTGGCCACGGCCTCGTCGCCTTCCCCCATCCCGAACATCTTCTTGAAGAACCGCTCCATGTTCACCGCCCCGATCGGCGGCGCCCACTGCGTGTGGTTCCAGAACATCCACCGGCTCACGTCCGCCTGCGCCGCAGGATCCGTCGGCCACAGGTCCGTCCGGCCCGCCTTCGCCGCCAGGTACTGGCACACCGCACCCGACTCCCACAGGTGGAGGTCGCCGTCGACCAGGGTGGGGACCTTGTGGTTCGGGTTCAGCTCGAGGAACGCCGGCAGCATGTGTTCGCCCTTCGCCAGGTCCACGATGTGCTCTTCCACCGGCAGACCGGTGAGGCGGGCCACGATCATGGCGCGGCGGGCGTTCGACGACATCGGGTTCACGTAGAGCTGCAAGGGGGACCTCCGGGCCCGCTTCTCCCACGCCCCGGCGCCCAGGTCAACGCGGGCTCAGTTCTCGATGGGCTCTTCGGGCTCCGGCTCGTCGATCACGTCGAGCGTCGGCTCCGGCAGCGTGTCCGTGGCGGGGAGCGCCCCCGGAAGGCCGCCGTCCGGGATCACGAGGTCCATGTGGAAGGCGTAGTAGTTCGCCGTCGCGTCGCTCGGGTCCAGCTCCGCCGCCTTCGCGAAGTGCTGGCGGGCCTCCTCCACCAGCGCGCGGAACGCGTCCGGGTCGCCGAAGATCACGTCGTCTTCGTCGGCGCGGCGGCGCAGCACCTCGGCGAGGGTTGCGTGCGCGATGGACTTCACCGTCGCCTCGGGCACCTCCTCGGTCCAGGCACCGCCGCGCTCCAGCGCCTCGAGGGCCTCGCGGGCGTGGTCCTCGGCGTCTTCCAGGCGGTCCGTGTCCAGGAGCAGGCGCGCGAGCTCCATCCGCGGCTCCGGCAGCCGTGGCTCCACCCGCAGGATCGCGCGCAGCTCGTCCTCCGCCCGGTCCACCCGGCCCGCTTCCTTGTGGGCGAGCGCCACCAGGAACTTCTGCCCGAGCTCACCCAACAACCCGTAGCCGTCGTCGATGTCCATCGGCGCTGTCTAACGTGCCCGCTGCGCGCGGGGTCGACGCCGGGGGGCGCCCCGTGTTCTGTGGCCGGACGGGGGACCCATGACCAGCGCAGTGATCGGGGCAGGGGTCGGCGGGCTCGCGGCGGCGCTCCACTGGCGGCGGCAGGGACTGCCGGTCACGGTGTTCGAGGCCAGGGACCAACCCGGAGGACTGGCGAGCGCCATCACCCTCGACGGTCGGCTCCACGACATCGGCCCGTACGTGATCCTCGACCTCCCCGGCCTCCAGTGGGCCTTCGAGCGCCTGGGCCTGTCGCTGCGGGAGCGGCTCGAGCTGATCCGCCTGCCCGAGGTCTACCGGGTGGACCAGGCGGGCGCGCCCACCGTGCGCATCTGCGACAGCCTCGACGAGACGGCGGCCGGCATCGAGCGCGACTTCCCCGGCGCCGGGGCGAAGTACCGGGCGTTCGTGGCCGACGTGCAGGCCCGCTACGCGCGGCTCGCACCCCTGCAACGCCGCCCGTTCGTGGGGCCGCGGTCGCTGATCACCGGGGGACGTTGGCGCGACGTCCCGTTCCTGTTGTCGTCGCTCGGCAGCGTGCTCGGCCGGACGGGCCTGCCCAAGCCCGTGTGCGACGCTCTCGCCATCTGGACCCACGTCGCCAACCAGTCCGTCGGCGCTGCGCCGGCCCCCATGGCCCTCGTACCCGGCGTGATCCACTCCGTGGGCGCGTGGACGGTCGCCGGCGGGATGGGCAGGCTCGTGGACGTGTTGCACCAGGCGGCGGTCGAGGCCGGCGTCGAGTTCCGGTTCGGGTCGCGGGTGAACCGCATCGTGCGCGACGGCCCCCGGGTCATCGCCCTCGAGGTCGGTGGACAGCGGTTCCCCGTCGATCAGGTCGTGTCGGACGCGCCCGCCGCCGCCACCGCCGTCGAGCTGTTGTCTCCGCCGGAGCCCGCGCTCCGCGCCTCGTTCGAAGCGCTCCCCCTGCAGTCTCCGGGCGTCGCCGCCTGGCTCTCCGTCGCGCCCGAGAGCGACGCGCCGTTCCTGCGGTTCCGGCTGGCGGGTGGGCAGTGTGTGTCGGCGCTGCACCCGGGCGCGGTCGATCCGGACCGCCGCGGGATCGCCCGCCTGTTCGCGCCCATGGACCACACCTGGGCCGCGCGCGTCGGGGAGGAGGGGCAACGCACGTTCCTCGACGGCATCGTGGCGGAGCCCTGGTGGCGCACCGGGCTCGGCGACGCCCGCGTGGTGGGGACTCGCGTGCCCACCGAGTGGGGGCGGGTCCACCACCTGTGGCGCGACAGCATGAACCCCGTGATGACGGCGGCGTTCATGCGCAGGGGCCGCGTCCCACACCACCCCGGCTGGGCCGAGAACCTCGCGTTGTGCGGGGCTGCGACCCACCCGGGGCAGTGGGTGAGCTTCTGCATGATCTCCGGCGTGTTGGCGACTGCGCCGCGCCACGCTTGAACCCGGCGGAGGCGGGCCGAAGAGCAGGGCGGGGGTCGCGATGTCCACAGCGTCCGCTGGGGTTGGGCGCTGGTCGTACCGGAACACCCGGGAGCGCCGCCTCACGGACCTGCCCGTGTTGCCCATCACCGTCGCGCGGCTGCTGCGGCTGAACCAGGACAGCACCGAGTTCTTCGAGGAGCTCGCCGCCGTGGTGGAGGACGAGCCGGGCCTCGCGACGAAGCTGGTGGCCCTCGCCAACTCCGCGGCCTACGCCCGCGGCAAGCAGGTCACGCGGATCCGCGAGGCGGCGATCCGGGTGGGCGCCGACGCCGCGATGGAACTGGTCCTCACCGGTTCGTTCACCCGCGTGTTCCTGCCCCGCGAGCCCTGGCAGTTCGCGCTGTGGATCCACGCTGTCCGCGTCGCGAACTTCGCGCGGTGCCTCGCCCGGATGTGTGACCCGGAGGAGGTCTGCCCCGACACGGCCCAGCTGGTGGGGCTGCTCCACGAGCTCGGGCAGTTCGTGTTGTTCCACGAAGCCCCGTGGGCCCTCCGTGACCTCGCGCACAGCAAGGTCGCCGCCGTCGATCGGAGCCGCGCCGAACGCGCGCTCCTGGGCATCGATCACCAGATGCTGGGCGCCGAGGCCGCCACCCGGTGGGGCCTGCCGCCGCCCGTGTTGGTCGCGCTCCTCCGCTACCAGCAGACCGACGTCGACGCCACCTCGAGGGTCGCTGCGCTCGTGCGGGTGGCCGACCGGTGTGATCCCACCTGCGGCGGGCTGGACGACACCTTCCAGGAAGACGCGCTCCTGGCGAGGCTCGAAGCGGAGCTGCCACACTGGTTCCCGCACCCGGCGTCTCGGGTGGTGCCGGGCATGGTGCAGGCCGTGCAGGACGCCCACGCGCGCTTGACGTTCCTGCTGCCGAACCTCCCGCGACGCCTCCAGCCCGAGGGGGTGTCGATGACGCGGACCCCGCTGTCGACGGAGCGCGTGGTCAGCGGTCGCGTTGCGGGTTCGTGGTCTCCGGTTCGTTCGTGAGCACCCCAGCGCCGTCCGCGAGGCTCTCGAACCAGTTGAACACGAGGTCCGAGGCGATCGGCTCTTCGTAGATCACCCAGTGTGAGCCCTCCTTGAACTGCGCGAACCCGGCGGTGAACTGCTCGCCGTCGAACGCGCGGGCGTCCCCGGCGGTGGGCAGCGGACGCTTGGGACCTGTCCGCAGCAGCAGGTTCTCGCCGCCGCGTCCGGTGTCGCCGACCCAGGGCAGGCGCGCAGCCGTGGCGAGCGCGAGGGCGGTCTCCCAGGGGGTTGCCTGGTCGTCGGTGCCGTTGGTCAACAACACGGGCACGGGCGCCTGCCAGTCCCAGTCGCCCCGTTGCGAGTACCAGTAGGGCGCGTAGTTCACGGGGTCCGTGACCTCGACCATCGTCTGCACGAGCCCGAGGACGGGGTGCATGGGGGTGAGCGGCTCGTCCGGGCCGAGCTTCGTGAGCGCCGCCACGATCTCGGTGAAGTCCAGCGGATCCTTGCGCTCGACCACGGTGATGGCGAGCACGCCGCCCGCGCCCGACAACATCGAGCCCTTCACGTCGTCGCCGAAGAAGGGCGTGGCGAGGCCGCCGGTGAGGCCGCCCTGGCTGTGCCCCATGAAGTACACGCGCTCGGGATCGAGGGTGATGGCGGAGCCATCCGGCCCGACGAACCGCTGAGGCCGCGCAGCGAGCGAGTGCGTCAGGTAGATCGCGTCGAGCGCGCCCTGCCGGAAGTTCGTGGTGGCCGAGTCCGGGTTGACGATGTTGAAGTGGTTGAGGTCGTTGGCGGTGTCGGCGCCGGGGCGGATGCCGTGCAGCGGCTGATCGATGCCGAGGCCCACGAACCCGATGGCGCCGAGCCGGTTCGCGATCTCGAGGGCCGAGTCGGAGTTGCAGAAGCCGCGGTACCAGCCGCCGGTCCCGTCCTGGAACACGACGACGGGCCAGCCACCTTCGGGCTCGGGGAGGTCGCGGGGGACACACACCGCGAGGCGCAGGTCGTCGAAGTGGGAGATCTGCGGCGTGCCGTCGGCGTCGAAGCGGAACTCGCCGCCCTCGAGGGTGTACGGGGCCTCGCCGAACGTGAAGACCGGGCTCTGGTAGTGCGTGCGCCACGACACGTACGTGGTGTGGTCGTAGAGGTGCTCGATGCGGAGCTCGGAGGGGATGGGCCCCACCGCCTCGCGCACGAACCACGCCAGCCGCCGCATCTCCTCCACGGGGTCCATCGTGGTGAAGGTGGTGGCGATCGCGACCTCTT
>JBIKWC010000080.1:0-27094 GCA_044356535.1 Myxococcota bacterium | reverse complement strand
CAGGGCAAGAAGCCCCTGCTCGTCGCGGCCGACATCTACCGCCCCGCCGCCGTGGAGCAGCTCCAGACGCTCGGCCGCAAGATCGGCGTGCCCGTGTTCCACACGCCGGGCGCGAAGCCGGTCGACCTCGCGAAGCAGGCGATCGTGCAGGCCCGCAACACCGGCCGCGACGTGGTGATCGTGGACACCGCCGGCCGCCTGACCATCGACGAAGCGATGATGCAGGAGGTGGCGGACATCCAGGCCGCGGTGCAGCCCAAGAACGTGTTGTTCGTGGTCGACGCCATGATCGGCCAGGACGCCGTGCGCACCGCCAAGGCGTTCGACGATCGCCTGTCGTTCACGGGCTTCGTCCTCACCAAGCTCGACGGCGACGCCCGCGGCGGCGCAGCGCTGTCGATCAAGACCATCACCGGCAAGTCCATCAAGTTCCTCGGCAAGGGCGAGGGCATGGACGGGCTCGAGGAGTTCCGCCCCGAGGGCCTGGCCCAGCGGATCCTTGGCATGGGCGACGTGGTCGGCCTCGTCCAGGACTTCGAGCGCCACGTCGACAAGCAGGAGGCCGAGAAGGACGCGGAGAAGATGCTCCGCGGCGACTTCGGCTACGACGACTTCGTCAAGCAGCTCCAGACCGTGCGCAAGATGGGTCCGCTCCGCGAGATCATGGCGAAGATGCCGTTCATCGGCGGCATGATGGACCAGATCCCGGCCGAGGCGCTGGACGACCGCGAGCTCGACCGCACCCTCGCCATCATCTCCTCGATGACGAAGCAGGAGCGCAAGTCGCCGGACCTCCTCGACCTGTCGCGCATGCACCGCATCGCCGAGGGCTGCGGGCGCACCGTCGACGACGTGGAGGGCCTCCACGAGCGGTTCCTCCAGGCGCGCCAGATGATGGCCGGCATGGGCCAGATGATGCGCGACCCGAACGCCATGGCGAAGCTCCAGCAGGCGATGGCGAGCGGCAAGGGGCTCGAGGGCCTCCTCCCCGGCGGCCCGGGCGGTGGCCCGCCCAAGCCGGAGCGCCCGCAGCTGTCCGTCGACGACAAGCTCGCCCGCCGCAAGAAGCAGCTCGAGGCGCGCAAGGCCCGGAAGCAGGGGCGCTGAGCGCGTGATCCTCGCGGTCGCCCCCCGCCACCTCGGAGACGGGGTGATGGCACTGCCCGCGATGCACGCGCTCGCCCGGTGTGGCCCCCTGCAGGTCGTCGGGCCCCGCTGGGTCTCCGAGCTCTACCGAGACGTGCCGCGCGTGGAGGGGGGGGACGCCCAGGTCGCGGTGGTGTTCCCGCCGTCGCTGCGGGCGGCGTGGCGGGTGCGCCGGGTGCCCCGCCGGATCGGGACCCCGACGGACCACCGCGGGTGGCTCCTCACGGAGCACGTCAAGCCGGGGATCCACACCCGGGACACGTACGCGCGGCTCGCCGAAGCCGCGGGCGCGCACGTGGTCGAGCCCCCGCAGTGGACCGCGCGACCCGGCGACCCCGAGGTCGACCTGCCCGACGGGCACGTGGGCCTCAACCCGCTCTCGGCGACCGGGGCCGTGCGCACCTGGCCGGAGTTCCGCGCGCTGGCGAATGGGTTGCCAGGTCCGGTGGTGTTCTACGGAGGACCTGGCGAGGACGCAGCGCTCGCCGCGATCGCCGGACCACACCCCACCTGCGTCGGGCTCTCGCTGGCCGCGCTCGGGCGGGCGCTCGCGCGGTGCCGGGTGTTCGTGTCCGCCGACACCGGACCGGCGCACTTCGCGGCGGCGTGCGGCGTGCGGACGGTGGTGGTCTACGGCTCCACGTCGCCCGCGAGCACGGGGCCATGGGGCGCGGAGGCGGTGCAGGGGCCGCTGCTGCCGTGCGCGCCGTGCTACCGCCCGACGTGCCGCCTGGATCGGCCCCGCTGTTTCGACGGCCTGCTGGACGATGTCCGCGCGAGGGTGGCGTGACCCACGTCCTGCTCCGCCGGCGCGCGCTCGGGGACGTGGTGCTCCTGGGCGCGATCACGAGCGCGCTCCCCGGGTGTGTGGTCGTGACGGACCCACGGTACGTCGAGGTCGCGGCGCGCCTGCGGGGCGTGGCGAGCGCGTTGCCGTGGGGGTCTCCGCTGCCTCCAGGACCGGTGATCGATCTGCAGGGCTCGGGCTGGACGCGGCTGCGGTGGCCGCTGGCTGCGCGGATCCACAAGCACTCCTTGCGACGGCGCCTGGGGTGGGGTCGGCCAGGGGTGCCGTCGCTCTATGCGCGGGCCGCCGGCGTGGTCGCTGCGCCGCCACCCTGGATCGAGGTGCCGGGCGGGGAGGGGCTCGCGCTGCTCCCGGGGGCCTCGACGCCGCTCAAGCGGTGGCCGGCGCGGTCGTTCGCGCAGGTGGGGCGCGCGTGGTCGGGGCCGGTGGTGGTGGTGGGCGCGGCCGCCGAACGCGCGTTGGTGGAGGAGGTCCGGGCTGCCGTCCCCGGGGCGACGTCGGTGGTGGAGGAGGGGTTCGCGAGGACGATCGCGGCGCTGGGTACGTGCCGGGTGGCCCTGGGGGGCGACACGGGGTTGCTGCACCTGGCGGCGGCCTGTGGCGCCACGCCCGTGGCCTTGTTCGGACCCACCCACCCGCGCGACGGGTTCTTCCCCTACGCCGGCCGGACGGTGTCCCTCGACCTGCCGTGCCGACCCTGCACGCTGCACCGCAGGACCACCTGCCCGGAGGGGCACCACGGTTGCATGGGCCAGTCCGTGGCGGACGTGCTCGCCGAGGTGCGCGCGTGCGCGTCGCGCTGATCACCGACGAGGGGCCGGAGGGCCGCGGCGGCGTCGCGTCCTGGGTGCGCGCCGTGGCGCGTGGGCTCGTCGACGCAGGCCACGACGTAGTCCTGCTCGATCGGCGCGGTGGGCCGCCGATCCCCGGGGTGCAGCGGGTGGCGATCGGGGGGCCGTCGTTCGGCCGCTGGGGCGGGGTGTGGGTGCTGCGGCTCCTCCCGATGTTGGCGCGGGTGGACCGGGTGGTGGCGGCGACCTGGCCGCTGGCCACGGAGCTCGTCCGGGCTGGCCTGGACGTGTCGGTCGTGGGCCACGGCTCCGACCTCACCCGACCCACCCGGGACCCGCGCGGGCGCCGACGGGTGTTCCACCAGGCGACCCGCTGGTTCACGGTGTCCCGGTACCTCGCCGACCGGGTCCCGCGCGCGGCCGTGGTCCTTCCCGCGCCGATCGATGCCGGAAGCGGGCCGTCGTCTGGCGCCGATGGGGTCTGGGGGTTCTTCGGGCGGGCGGTGCCCCAGAAAGGCGGCGACACCTTCGTGCGGTGGGTGGCGCAGGCGAAGGTGCGGGGCCTGCTGGTGGGGGACGGCCCCGCGCTCCCGTCCTGGCGGGCGCTGGCGGAGGCGCTGGGCGCCGACGTGGTGTTCACCGGCTGGCGCGCCCCGGACGACGTGCAGCGTCTGCTGGCGGGGTGCGCGCTGGTGGCGCTGCCGTCGCGCGCGCACCCGGACGGCTCGGGCGCGGAGGGCCTCGGTCTGGTGGCCCTGGAGGCCGCGGCGGTGGGGGTGCCGGCCGTGGTCGCGGATGTGGGGGGGCTCCCCGAGGCGGCGGGGCCAGCGGGCCTGGTCCTGCGGCCCGGAGACCACGCGGTCGACGCGATCCGGGCGTGGTGGACGCCCGAGCGGGGGGAGGCGGCCCGCGCCGAGCTGCGGCGCCGCCACGGGGTCGCGCGCACCGTTTCGGTCCTGCTCGGAGCCTAGCAGTCTGTCGGAGATAGCGCCAAACACCCGGTGAGGGCCGTTTCCCGCCGCCCGATGAGCGGCCTCATGGGTCGCACCGCAGCAATGCTCACCGGGCTCATCCGGCGGCACCGCCGGTAGCGGCCTCCGGGCCATCGCCGGGGCCACCACCCCGGCGTGGTCGTGGTCGTGGTCTGGCGGGCCGTCGACCTACTCCCGACAAAGTGCTAGTCCGGGTGGAGGAGCGCCCGGTTGCTCTCCGACGTGTCGTGGTGCAGGTAGAAGGGAGCGCGCCACTCCACCAGCGGCCGGTCGTCGGTGTTCTCCCAGCCCGAGCCGGCAGCGCGCGCGAGGCCGTCCGCGTCGAGGAGCGGCGCGATCGGGGCGAGCCCGCGACGGGCAGGGTCTCCGCCGGCCACCAGCAGCAGATCCGCCCCCTCGATCGACTCGAACACCACCGCGTCGGGGAAGACGCTCCGAAAGGTGCGCAGGAGGGCGCGGAGCTCGTCCGTCCCGAGGCCGTAGGTCTGCACCCACTGGCAGACCACCCCGCCGGGGCGCAGCCGGGAGCGGACCAGGGTCCAGTACTCCCGGGTGAACAGGGACGAGACTCCGGTGATCCACGGGTTCGACGGCTCGCTCACGATCACGTCGAACCGTTGCTCCCCGGCGGCGAGCCAGGCGCGCGCGTCCCCGACGACCAGCGTGCTGCGTGGATCGGTCAGGGGGCTCCCGTTCACGTCGCGGAAGAACGCCTCGGCCGCCACCACCGCCGGCTCGATCTCCGCGATCACGAGCCGCTCCACGCGCGGATCCCGCAGCGCCGTCCCCGCGGTGACGCCGCTCGCGAGCCCGACGACGAGCACGTCCCGCGGAGCCGCCGACCACGACAGGGGGATCTCGGCGGAGAGGGTCTGGGTGGGCATGTCGGCGCCGGTGGAGGCGTCCACCTTGCCGTTGATCGACAGCCACCGGTTGCCGGTGCGCTGCGAGCGTCCTACCGCCACCGCGCCCGTAGTGCCCTGATCGTAGTACAGCAGATCCCAGCCCTCCGCGACGAAGCGCTCCACCGCGCGCGGGCTCGGGTCCGCGAAGTCGGAGATCCGCAGGTGCACGCCCACGGCGTACAGCCGGGCGTCCCACGCGGGCTGGACGAAACACAACCCGACGACCACGGGCAGGGGACGCCACTCTCCCCGCCACGCGATGGCCGCGACCGACGCGCAGGCCGTGAGGGCCAGCAGCGTTCCGCGCGCCTCCAGCGTGGGGACCAGCCAGAACCCCGCCACCGCCGCGCCCAGGACCGCGCCTGCGCCGCTGGCTGCTGCGAGGGTCGAGGGGGCGGCGCCCGCGCGGACCAACCCCCCGAACGCCAGCGCCGACGCGGCCGGCGCGCCACCCATCGCCAGGAACAGCAGCGCGCCGCTCGCGGTCCACCACCAGTCCGGGCCGAGGGCGGGGTAGACGCGAGCCACGAGGTACGGGAGCTGGCCCCACGTCAGGCCTCCCACGAGCGCGGCCAGGGCGAACCCCCAGGCCCCCACCGACACCGCCCCCGCGCCGTCTGCCGGCCACCGGCGGCCGACCCACGCCCCCGCCGCGACGGTCGCGAGGTGCGTCGCCAACACGAGCCCGTGGGTCTGGACCGTGGCGCCCAGGCCCACGGCTGCGAGGCGCATCCACCAGACCTCGAGCCCGGTGGACGCGAACCCGAGCGCGAGCGCGACGAACCAGGCGCGCGGCACGGAGGCCTGGGTCTCCGCAGGCTCGGTGACGGCCTCCTCCGCGGGCAACGCGAGCGCGAGCAGCGCCGCGCCGGCACCCAGTGCGGCCGCGCACCACTCCGTCCCGCGCACGCCCAGCGCCGGGAACGACACGAACGTCCCGAGCAGCACGCCCGCCACCGCGCCGGCCGTGTTGGCCGCATAGGCCGTCACTGCGTGTTCGCGCGACCAGCCGCGGACCAGCACGGGCCAGGTCGCCCCCACCAGCGCTGCGGGAACGGCGATCCACGCCAGCCCCGCGAACATCCGCAACGGCCCGTCGAACGCGCCCACGGCCCACGCGCCGAGCGGTCCCCCCGCGACCCAGACCGCAGCCGCCACCTCGAGCGCGGCGTACGTCCGGCGACCCGCGGGGAGGTGGGCGGACAGGCCGCCGCCTACCGCCAGACCGAGGAGATAGGCCGCGATGGCCAGCGTGCTCCCCACCGACGCGCTGCCGAGCAGGAGCGAGGCCCTGCGGAGAAACACCGTCTCCGCCAGGAGCGCCGCCCCACCGGACAGCACCAGCAGCCCCGTGGATGTCCGCACCGGATTCTCCCTGGCCAGCCGCCCGCCGCGCTTGCCCGATCGGGCCGAGTCTGGCACCCTTCCGAACGGACCGCCACGCGTCTGGAGTCGCCACCCGATGTTGTCTGCCCTCCTCTCCCTCGGCGTCGCCTTCGGCCAGCAGGGCGTGCTGCTCCCGGGCGGCTTCGATGCCCACGGTTTCCAGCTCGCGCCGCACGACGGCGACCTGCGCGATCCACTCGTGGTGCAGCGCCCAGGCTCCCTCGTCGCGGGAGACTGGTTCGCGTCGGGGCTCGTGGAGTACGCGAAGTCCCCGCTCGTGCAGGTGGTGGTGCCGGACGGCGGGGGCCCGCAGGAGGTGGTTCCGGTCGTCGACAACCTCCTCGCGCTCAACCTGTCTGCCGGCGTCGCTGCCCACGAGCGGCTCCGGTTCGACGCCAAGGCCCCTGTCTACGGGCTCACGACCGACGCCGCTTCCGATGTCCAGCCGCCCGCGATGGGCGATCTCCGGCTGGGCGCCACGGTCCTCGCCGTGACCCCCGCGCACGTGGTGGGTGGCGGCGGCCCCGGGCTCGGGCTGTTCGCGCACCTCGACCTCCCGACCGGCGACACGGGCCGGTTCCTCGGCCAGGGCAAGGTGGCGGGCGGGTTCGGGCTCGCCGGCACGGTCGAGCTGCCCACCACCACGCTCGGCGCCCAGGTGGGGACCCAGTTCAACCCCACGCTCGACGCGTTGTCGAACGTGCAGGGGAGCGATCGCCTGCAGGTCGGCTTGTCGGCGGGCTTCCTCACGTCGGACACGTTCTCGGTCAACCTCGAGGGCGTGATGCAGCCCTCGCTCTCGGCCGCCGATCCGAAGGCCGCGTTCAAGACGCTCCCGCCCTCCGAAGCCATCCTGTCCATGCGAGTCGCGCCGGAGAACGGGTCGTTCTGGACGTTCGGCGCTGCCGGCGGGCTCACGGACGCCCCCGGCGTGGCCGCCTTCCGCCTGTTCGTCGGTGGTGGGTTCGCGGACCTGACCCCGCTCCACGAGATCGACCACGATCCGATCGGCAGCCTGCGCTTCACCGACCAGTGCCCCCTCGAGCCCGAGACCGTCAACGACTGGCGGGACGACGACGGTTGTCCGGACCGCCTCGGCGCGTTTTCGATCGAGGCCCGGTACGAAGGGGTGCCCCGCCAGGTCGAGGCCGAGGTGGTCGGTCCCGACGGCCGCCAGACGATCACCGTGCCCGTTGCTGGCTGGCAGGTGGACGCGATCCCTGGCTCGAGCTTCCAGGTCCGTGCCTGGGACGGCTGCCTTTCGGGCGAGGGCAGCTCCGTCGTCGGCGAGGTCGGCGGCGCGCTCAGCATCGCCCTCACCGCCGTCCTCGACGCGAAGGTGCTCGTCGAGGTGGTGGGCCCCGACGAGAAGCCGCTGCCGGGCGCCACCGTGCGGTGGGTGTCGGAGCGGCCGGAGTGCGCTCCGCGGGGCGAGGCCGTCGCCGACGAGCGGGGCATCGTCCCGAGCGAGCTCGCCGCCGGCAAACACCACCTCGTGGCCACCGCCGTCGGGTACTCGGTCGAGGAGCAGGACCTCGAGCTCCTGAAGGGCGACGACCGCGTGGTCCGCGTGCAGCTGCGGGCTTCGAAGGTCGTCTTCGAGAAGAAGCAGATCCGCATCCTCGAGAAGGTCCAGTTCGAGACCGCGAAGGCCGTCATCCGGCCGGAGTCGTTCGGGCTGCTGGACGAGGTGGCGACCGTGATCAAGGACCACGCCGAAGCGGGCCGGATCGAGGTCGCGGGCCACACGGACGACCGGGGGTCCGACACCTACAACCAGAAGCTGTCCGAAGACCGGGCGAAGTCCGTCATGAAGTACCTCGTCGAGAAGGCCGGGGTGGACGCCGCGAGGCTCCTGGCGGTGGGGTACGGTGAGACGAAGCCCATCGCGACCAACAAGACCGACGCTGGTCGAGAGGCCAACCGGCGCGTCGAGTTCAATCTCATCGATCAGGCCGCACCGGACACCAAGGAGACCACGCCATGAGGTTGCAGTCTCAGCTCGCTGCGGTCCTGCTCGGAGCGACCTTCGCACCCCGCCTCGCCCAGGCAGAGGAGAAGGCGGACCTGGGGCCGAACCAGACCCTGCGGCCGGACACCGTGGTGTTCGCCGACATCCGCGATCCGGCGACGGAGCGGATCCGGTACGTCGGCCAGATCCTGAACCCGCTGACCAGCGCGCTCGTGGACGTGTCCGTCACGTTGCGCTCGCCGATCAGCGCGGCCCTCGGCGTGTTCCCCTCCGGAACCGACCTCGTGCCCACGGCGGGCATCGGCGCGTACGAGATCGACTTCTCCGAGGTCGACCTCGACGGTGACCTGCTCGCGGAGGGTCTCGCCGAGTGGGAGATCACGGTCGTCGACGGATCGGGGAACCCGATCCCGGGCCGCGTGTGGTCGCGGCGGTGGCGCATCGACGCGGCGGGCTTCTCGGCCTCGTTCGCGACCGACGGCAGCTTCTACGCGGTGGTTCCGGGCGGCGCCGCCGGCAACCAGGGCGTGGTCGAGCTGAAGGCCTCGGGACTCGCCGGCTTCAAGTACAACCTCATCGCCAACTCGAACGGCGTGACCGGCGGGAACGGGCGCAGCAAGTACAACACGACCGAGTTCGTCGCGCAGTCGGAGTTCGCGCTGTACCTGGCTCCGCCCGACACCGCGGTCGTCGACTACGTCGTCAACGACGCCGAGCTCACCAACGCGACCGTCACGGCGGAAGGCACCTGTGGAGAGCTCGCCCCGGGCGTGCCCGGCGCCGAGGGCACGGTCTCGTACGAGAGCAACGTCTCGGGCGTGGTGCACCTCGTGTGTGACCTCGACGGGAACAACGTGTTCGACCTCACGTCGGACGACGACTACCACCTCCTGGTGCTCGCGCGCCCCGGCCTGAACGAGTTCGTGTGGGACGGCCTCGACAACGTCGGAGCGCTGGTCCCTCCTGGCGACTACGACTGCCAGCTCTTGCTGACGGTCGGCGAGTTCCACTTCGTCGCGAACGACATCGAGACGAGCTACCCCGGCTTCGGCTTGTTCCAGGTCGACGTCGGCGGCGCGCGGACCGGGCTCCCGATGTACTGGAACGACACCGAGGTCCAGCCGTTCGACGTCGCGATGCCGGACACGCAGTTCGGGCTCGAGACCAGCGGCCCGCTGGGGATCGACTCGGGGGTCTACGGTTCGGTCGTGGTCGCCAATGGCAACGCGCGCAGCTGGGGCAACTTCAGCTCGACGTCGAAGGGCAACGACTCTCTCCTGGACACGTACACGTGGCTCAGCGAGGACGTGGCGGGCCCGTTCCCCATCACGGTCGTCGACTCCACCGCGGACGCCGACGGTGACGGGCTCGTGGACGCCGAGGAGAACTGCGTCACCGGCACCGACCCGTCCCTCGCCGACACCGACGACGACGGCCTGACGGACTTCGCCGAGGTGCGGGTGGGCGTGAGCGACCCCCTCGACGAGGACTCCGACGACGACGGGTTCGTGGACGGGGACGAGACCGCCGACCCGTTCGTGCTCGACGACACGGACGAGGACGGCCTCGCCGACGTGGTCGATCCGGACGACGACGACGACACCGTGCCCACCGTGGTCGAGGGGGCGGCCGACACCGACGGCGACTCGATCCCCGACCACCGGGACGCCGACGACGACGGCGACGGCGTGGACACCTTCAAGGAGGATCCCGACGAGGACGGGGACCCGACCAACGACGACAGCGACCTGGACACGATCCCAGACTGGCTCGACTCGGATGACGACAACGACGGCGTCCCCGACGAGGACCCGGACGGGGACGGCGACCCCGGGACCGACGACACGGACGGCGACGGCACGCCGAACTACCGCGACGCCGACGACGACGACGACGGGATCGGCTCGGTCGACGAGTGGGACTTCGACGGGGACGGCCTGCCGGACGACACCGACACGGACGGCACTCCCAACCACCTCGATTCGGACGACGACGCGGACGGCCTCGACTCGCTGATCGAGGGCGACGACGACACCGACCTCGACGGCCTGCCGGACTACCTCGACCCCGACTCCGACCAGGACGGCGTGCCCGACGGGCTCGACGGGGCGGCGGATCGCGATGGTGACGGCCTGCCCGGCTTCCAGGACCCGGACGACGACGACGACGGCGTGGACACGATCGACGAGCTCGCCGAGACGAGCGAGGACGAGGACTGCGCGGAGTCGGTGCCGGGCGATCTCGACGACGACGGGATCCCCGACTTCCAGGATGATGACGACGACGGCGACGGCATCCCGACCGAGGACGAGGGGACCATCGACTCGGACGGCGACGGCGTGCCGAACTACCGCGATTGCGACGACGACGAGGACGGCATCGCCACCATCGACGAAGGGGATCGCGACAGCGACAAGGACGGCATCCCGGACTACCTCGACCTCGACTCCGACAACGACACGATCCAGGATCGGGAGGAGGCAGGCCA
The DNA here is from genome assembly GCA_044356535.1 of Myxococcota bacterium. Classification (GTDB taxonomy): domain Bacteria; phylum Myxococcota_A; class UBA796; order UBA796; genus JACKER01. Next base: position 16,606 of record JBIKWC010000080.1, on the reverse strand, counting down.
GGAGAGCGACGGCGACTACGTCCCCGACTTCCAGGACGCGGACGACGACGGTGACGGCATCCTCACCTTCGAGGAGCTCCAGGAGGCAGCGGGGACCCCGGGGTCGATCTCGGCCTTCGCCGACACCACCCTCGCCCCGGACACCGACGGCGACCGCGACCCGGACTGGCTCGATCCCGACGACGACGACGACACGATCCCGACCGAGGACGAAGGCGGGTTCGACGACGACCTCGACGGCGACGGCACCCCCAACCACCACGACCTCGACGCGGACGGTGACGGGATCGACGACGAGGTGGAGGGCGCGCTCGACGTGGACCGCGACACGGCTTCCAACTTCCTCGACGAGGACTCCGACGGCGATGGTGCGTCCGACCGCGACGAGGGCGTGGTCGACAGCGACGGGGACTCCACGAGCGACTTCCTCGACCTCGACGACGACGGCGACACCGTGCGGACCATCGACGAGGCCCCCGGTGACACCGACGGCGACGGCATCGACGACCGGCTCGACACCGACGACGACGACGACGGCATCCCCACGATGGTGGAGGCCACCGACGGGCTCGAGTTCGGCGCCGACGTGGACGACGACGGGGCGCCGAACTGGGTGGACGAGGACGCCGACGGCGACGAGCTGTCCGATCGCGACGAGGGAACGAGAGACCTCGACCGTGACGCGATCCCCGACTACCTCGACCCCGACGGAGACCGGGCGTACTACTACCGGGGCAGCGGGCTGTCGCTCGTGTGTTCGACGGGGGTGCAGCCGGTCTCCGGCGCGCTCGTGTTGGGGATGGCGGCGCTGATCACGCTGCGGCGGAGGCGGTCGTGATGGGGTTCGTGGTGGCGTTGGCCGCGGTCGCCTGGGGGGCGACGGGCGTCGGCGAGGAGGTGAGCCACGGTCGCGGCCGGAAGGACGGCGTGGTGGTGTTGTGGCCGCGGATGGTCCCGGAGACCGACGACCCGCTGATGCGACAGGTGGCGACGGCGCTGCAGGACGCGCTGGCGACCGAGGTCAACGCGCAGTACCCGGCGGAGAAGGTGGACGTGAGGCCGTCCCCGGAGCGCGTGTGTCCGCGCGAAGGGTGCCGCGCGCTCTCGGTTTCGGTGTTGCTCGGGCACCAGCTCGGTGGTTGCGCTGCGGTCGCGCTGGTGGGTCCCCCTGGCGCGCTCGCCCAGCGCCTCGTGCCGCTCGCGGGCACCATCGACCTGGCGGGTCCGGGTGTGCCGTACCGCGACCGCCCCGAGGATCACGTGGTGATCCGGGAGTTCGTACCGTGTGACAAGCTCGCGGCGAGCCTCGACGCGGCGGCGCTCCAGCGAGCGCTCAGCGAGTCGACGCCGGCTCCGTAGCGCAGGTCCAGAACGAGCGAACCACCCGAGGGCCGCGCCGAAGCGAGTCCTGGGGTGGTCCGAGGAGCACGTCGAACGGGGCTGTTCAGCCGCCCTTCTTGCCCTTGCCCGCCTTGCCGGCGTCGCCTTCGTCGCCCTTGCCGGCCTTGCCTTCACCGTCGGCCTTGGCCTTCATCTTGCCGGCCTTGCCTTCCATGTCGGGGGCCATGCCGCAGTTCTCGAGCTTCACGTTGTCGAAGAACTTCTCCTTCGACACGGTGCCCTTGACCATCACTTCGGAGCCCGGCGTCATGCCCGCGAACATCTCTTCCTGCGCCATGTCCATCGAGATGCAGAGGAGCTGCGCGCCCTTCATCTCGGCGTCGACGTAGACGGGGATGTTGAGCTGGGCGGGGGCCTCCTGCTTCGTGAGGTTCGAGTAGAAGCCCTTGACCACGACTTCCTTGCCGACGTTCGCGTCGAAGGCGCCCGCGAGCGCGTCGACGGTCATGGCCTCGACCTTCGGGGGCTCGGGCGGCGGGGGCTCGGGCATGGGCGCCGGCTCGGGCTTGGGCGGGGGCGGGGTCTCACCGGAGCACGCGAACATCATCGAAATCAGGGTCAACATCGGGGTCCTCCATCAGGCGCGGGGGACATACACCGATTCGCATCGCCCCGACAAGTCAGGGAGAACCGGCCCTCGCGAGAGTGCGCGCGGGAGCGGCGGGAGAAAGCGGTTGTTGGGTGAGCGCCTCGGTCCGTGCCCCTCGTCGAGCCGGGCTTCGGGGACGCGTCCGGTGCTACTTCGGGGTCCAGGTGGTGACCACGTCCAACGTGCAGGTGGGGACGGTATCCGCCAGGAGGTCCTTCGCTTCGAGGTCGGTCCCGACCACGGCGATGTAGCCGCCGGGGATGGTCCGTGCGCCCGATCCGCGGGTACACACCGCGCCTCCGGGGAACTCGCACCCTGCAGGCTGACAGCCCGCGACCCCCTCGAGCTCCATGTCTACGGCCGCGCCGACGGCCGCCGAGAAGTGCCACTCCTCGTCCTGGTTGCAGGTGGGGTCCGTGACGGCGGCCGCCACGTCGCATCCGCCGGCCGAGGACTGCGTGATCGTCATGGTGGCCTTGCCGAAGTCCTCGAACCAGGTGGTGACGGCGAAGCCGGAGCACGAGATCTCCGTCAGCTTCCACTCCCCGACCCAGGCGCAGTCCCCGGTGACGAGGCCCGTGCCGCCGCTCCCGCCGGAGTCCTGGCCGAGCCCGCTGTTGGTGCAGGCGCCCAGCGCCACACCGAGCGCAGACGCCGCGACGAGGAGCCCGAGGGACCGCGCGGGGTGAAGGCCGAAGCGGGACGCAGACCGGTCTCCGGGTGCTCTCCGTACGCTCATCGCCGCCTCCTCCCGTGCCGGAGCCAGCATGTAGCCCCGGGGACGCCTGCGTCAACCCGAAACCACGGGCGGCCGTCCCGTGGTAAGCGGTGTCGGGAGGCGTCGGTGCTGCTGTTCGGGTCCCCCCTGGTCGTCCTCGGTGCCGCTGCTCCTGCCCTCGCGCAGGACGACGCGGCAGAAGAGATCGTCGTCTGGGGCGACCTGTTCGCCCGTTGGGACAACACCCGGTGGCTCATCGAGACCGAGGTGGGCGTGCCCTGGAAGGTGACGCTCTACAAAGACGAGAACAAGGCGTTCGACACACAGGAGTTCCAGCTCCGCACCATCCTGGCGTGCGACAAGGACTGGAAGCTCGGCAACCACAAGTACGAGATCGACTGCGTCATCGAGGACCTGGCCCTGGTGGCCTCGATCGCCGAGCCGAACATCAGCGACAAGGACGTGTTGCGCGCGCAGGAGGTCCTCGACGAGGTCGACGCGAAGCTCACCAGCGCCCACGTACAGCTCCAGGTGGCGGACGACGGCCGCGTCACGAACCTCCAGCTCGAGGGGGTCTCGAACGAGAACCGCCGCCAGTCGGTGATGCAGGAGACGCTCCGGCAGGTCCTGTCGCGCGTGGTGGTGGGCTTCAACCTCAAGATGCAGAAGTTCAACCAGCTGCACGAGGGCAAGTGGCAGGAGTTCAACTCCACGGTCCTCACGATGCCGCTGCCGCAGGGCGTCCCGGGCGCGATCGGCTCGAACCTGCTGGTGCACTACCTCAACCGGTTCCAGGGCCACGTCATCGTGCAGTCCATCGGGCGCGGCTCCACGAACGTGGGCGAGACGATGTACACGCTGAACTTCACGGGCGTGAGCGTGTTCGACCCGAACGAGGGCTTCATGACCGACCGCGTCTGGGCGCTGGAGGGCGAGCCGACGGCCTCGGCCCTGTTCATGGCGCAGGCGCACTACTTCCACGCGGGGAAGATCCGGCTCCTGGGCTCGGAGGACCACCCGGATCTCGGGGCGAGCCAGCCGGTGAACGGGCGGCGCCAGGAGTCGCTCCTGATGCCGGCGTGGACGCCGATCGAGCGGCCGTGAACCTTCACTGGAGGCGGATGATGAGCAGGGCGTCGGTGTAGTAGATGCCGTCGGGGAGAAGGGGTTGGCCGTGGACCTGGCTCCGCACCACCTCCCCCGCCACCTGGCCGTTCACGATGGCGCTCCCCACCCCGTAGATGGTCTCGTGGTCCGGCGGGTCGATGATCGGGATGTTCCACTGGGCGCCGAGGAAGAGGTCCTGGTACTGCGGGTCGATCTGGTCCAGCGCGGTCTGCAGCTCCGGGGTGAGTGCGGAGGCCACGCCGACCGACCACTCGGGGTACTCCCGAAGGAGCAGGGTCGGGTCGAAGCCCACCGGCAGCGTCAACCGCTCGTAGCAGTCGGTGGTGGCGTCGGGCGCGGGCCCGACGTCGGCGGACGGAGACATGACCAACGTCGGGTCGAGCGCGCCGAGGCTGGCGAGGCCGAGCGGCGCGGTGATGCTGCAGTAGTCGAGGTCTTCGGGGTCGTTCGGGTCCCAATCCCCGAAGCTGAGGTTGACGACGAGCATGCTGGGCCACGTGTCGGTGCCGTCCGTGGAGGACGCGACGATCTGCCCGTCTACCACCGAGAACTGGGCCCACGCGCTCAACTGTGCCGGACGGTAGGGGGGCTCGGTCGAGGGCAGGCCCGTGCTCGCGGTGGGGCCGTCATCGTCGTCGCCGGTGTGGTCGTGGACCGGGGTGGTCCCGTGCGTCGGCTTCGTTGGGTCACGGTCGCAACCCAGGAGCAGCACCGCCGGAAAGAAAGCCGCCACCGCCCCTCCTGCACGAGGGCACGTAACCGGGGCAGGGGAGGGGGGATCGCGCGCCAAACATTCTGGACGGTCAGTCGGAATCCAGGGTACGGTGGATCCACGGTCCGAAGATCCCCCGGGGCCTGGAGCTTCCTCCAGTCGGGGGGTCGGCGTGCCGATGGCTTCTCCGGGCCGACGCCGGAGCGCCCGGGGAGGGGTGGGCCATGTTCGAAGTGGTGGCAGGGGAGAGCGTGACGCGGGCAGGCAGCTGGTTCCAGACCCTCTGGGACGTGTTGCAGGACGACGACGAGGCGTGCCTCGGGCTGATCCGGTCCGCCGGTGGCCACGACTCCGCGGTGGAGCTCGTCGAGGGCACCACCAGCGCCGGGGACGCCCTGGCGTACGCGCGGACGCTGGCCGAGCTCGGTCACGGCCAGGAGGCGTGGGAGATCTTCAACGCCGTCGTGCGGGCCGCGTTCTCGTGGTGGTCGTCCGAGGCCGCGGTCGCCTGATCATTCCTTCCCCACGCCCCTCTGGGGAGAGGTGAGGGGACGTGATCACTCGCAGGGCGCTACCCCGCCGGGGTTGGCCGAGCCCTCGTCGCCTTCCTGGTACCCGAGCATCTTGAGCATCTCCGTCTCCTCCTCGGAGAGGGCGGCGATCTCGGCGTTCTGCAGGAACCGCCCGTCGAACGCCAGCGGGCAGCCCTTCCCGGGGATCATGCCCCCGAGCGCACGCCAGGGGCCGAGGAGCGCGGCCGGCGAGGCGCGGTGGAAGACGATCTGGGCGTCTCCGGGCTGCACGGAGAACGTCGTGCCTGGGGTCACCGTCCAGGTCTCGCCCTTCCGGTCACCGTTCTCGGCGAACAACACGCCGTTGCGGACCTCGACCACCCCAGCTTCGAGGGCCTTCCAGGGCTCTCCGAGCCACGTGGCCATCCGGCCGAACATCGCGTCGGCCTGCTCGCGCTCGGACTTGTAGAGGTTCGTGCGCGCCAGCGGATCGTCTTCGAGGTTGTAGAGCTCGCGGCGGAAGTGCGCGATGTCGACCACGAGGTCGTACGGGGGCTCGTGCCACCGGTACACGAGGCTGTCGAACCGGCTCGTGTCGCCGAACTGCGCGCTGGGGCCGCCCGCGAACGGCTCGCCGCTCCGGAGCTGGCGCGCGCGGCTCTCGCCGTCCTTCGCGGTCCCGAACGGTACCCCGACGAGCCCGGCGACGGTGGGCGCGAGGTCCTCCGTGCCCATGCGCTCGGCCACGCGCTGGGGCTTCACGCCGGGGCCGTTCACGATGAGGGGGATGTGGAGCTGCTCTGGGTACAACGTGTGGGCGTGGCCCCAGGAGCCCCGCTCCCCGAACTCCTCCCCGTGGTCGGCGGTGATGACGACGACGGCTTCGCGACCGCTCGACCGCCAGCGGGTCACGAACTCGCGGAACGCGTCGTCGACGAACGCGATCTCCTCGTCGTACTGGGCGATCTGGTGGTCGAGCTGGACCTTCGGGATCATGTTCCGGTGGTAGGCCTGGTAGTTCTTGTAGACCGCGTCCCCCCATTGTGGCTTGCGGTCGTACTTCTCGTTCCAGGGCGCGGGCGGGTCGTACTGGTAGTGCGCGTCGTACACGTGGAGGAACACGAACATCGGGTCGGACGCGGGCTGGCGCTGCGCCCAGTAGTACGCGTTGTGGAACACGTGGTCGGCGTCGACCGTGGACAGGTTGTTCTCGCGCTTGCTCTTGATGCCGAAGTCCTCGAACCGGTCGAAGCCCCGGTCGAACCCGAACCGCGACGACACGAACAAGGTGGAGACCGCGCCGATCGTTCGGTACCCGGCCTGCTGGAAGGCCTCCTGCAGGAGCTTCACGTCGGGGGCGATGCGCAGGTGGTCGTCGATGGTGCCGTGGTTCACCGGGAGCCAGCCCGACAACATCGTGGTGTGGGACGGCAGCGTCCACGCGGTGGGCGACCACATCTGCTCGTAGACCGTTCCGTCCTTGCCGAGCGCGTCGAAGAACGGCGAGGTGTCGCGGTGGTACCCGTAGGTGCCCAGGTGGTCGGCCCTCAGGGTGTCGATCGACAACACGATCACGTCGGGGCGGCGCGGATCTCCGGGGGGGAGCGCCTTGTCGTAGTCGAAGGCGGGTGGGTCGTTGTCCTTGCGGATGGACGCCGTGGGCGGGGGCTTCGCGTCGAGCTGGCGCCGCAGGTCTGCGACCTCCGCAGTGAGCGCCTGCACATCGGCCCTGCGGGCCGCCACCCGCTGGTCGAGGGCGGCGACCCGCGACGTGTGGCACCCGGACAGGGCGAGGAGCGCGATCACTTCCCACCCTTCGCCGCGATGACGACCCTGCGGTGCGTGGGGCTCGCCACCGCGACCGACTTCACGAAGACGTACGGGCCGTCGCTCGGAGACGAGATCTCGAGCGTCCACGCGCCGTCCGGGGGCTCGACGAGCTCGTCGACACCGACCTGGAGCTCCTTGCTGGCCACGTCCTTGCCGAGGAACGAGATCACGGAGGGCGCGCCGGAGTTCGCCGTCGGCCGGTCGGGCTCCCCCACGTAGACGTTGCGGGCGTCGACGCGGACCGAAGGGGGACCCCACTCCTCGCCGTTCCAGCCGGTCGCGAAGGCCACGGTGAGCGTGGTGCCCGGGTACACCCAGTACACGTCTCCCTCACCGGTCTTCATCGGGAAGTCGGGCGAGAGGCCCATCGTCCAGGTTCCGGCCACGTTGTCGGGGGTGTTGGCTGGGGTCACGAACAGGTACTTCGGCCGGTGGCTGAACGCGAAGCGGCAGCTCTTCTCGGCGCCCGCGGCCGTGGCGTGGGCTTCGAGGCGGGAGCCGTCGAGCTGGACCTGGATCGGGCTCGATTTGCCGGCGCCCGTCTCGTCGAGCTTCGAGTCCGACAGCCCCTCGAGCCACGCCGTCGGGAAGCGCCACCCGCACTCCGTGCTCGCGCGCCGCTCCGGGGCACCGAGCGGCGGGAAGGTGGGGCCGTCCCCCGTGCGGGTGACCGTGACCGCGATCGAGTCGTCGAGATCGGCGCCCGCGCCTGCGAGATCGGTCTGGCCGGCAGCCGGACCCGCCGGTCGCAACCCCATCTCCTCCATCTGGCTCCGCATCTCGTCCACGTTGCGGCGCAGGACCTCCACCTCTCGCGCGAGCGAGGCCTCCTCGGTCTCGAGGCGCGCGAGGTCGGGGGCACACGCGATCAGGGACGGCAACACGACGAGCATCTGGATCCACCGCGCGAGGTGCGGCCCGAATGGCCGGCCGGCGCACGTATCGCGACGGCGTCGGCGCTTCACCGCCTCTCGCCCGGCGTCAGCGGAACCGAGCGACCCGCCCCAGGAACCGATCGAAGTCGAGCGTGCGGCAGAGCGGCTCGAGGAGGGCCCGATCCGCGCCGCTCCAGGCGAGCTCGCCGACGCTGGGCTCGACCGGTACGTCGTCGCAGAGGGTGGCGAGGGTGCGGTAGAGCAGGGCCTCCCCGCGCCGGGCCGCCAGGGACTCCGCCAGCGCCGCGGCGCCGCGCACCTGCACCGCCCAGGTGGTGGGGTCGTCGGGGATGGCTTCGAGGGTGCGGTAGTGGGCGAGCACGGTGGCAGCCGACTTCGCGCCCCAGCGGGGCAGCCCGGGGATCCCGTCCGCGTCGTCGCCGACGAGCGCCAGCCAGTCCGGGATGGAGGTGGGGGGCACCCCGAACTTCGCGATCACCCCCGCCTCGTCGAGGGAGGTGCCGCGGAGCCGATCGACGAGCACGATCCGGTCGGCGCGCACACACTGCGCGAGATCCTTGTCCGGGCTGCACAGGCGCACCTGCGTGACCGCGGGATCGGCGCTGTACCGCGCGGCACCGCTGGCCAACGCGTCGTCGGCCTCGTACCGGACCATGGGCCACACCACGAAGCCCATGGCGCGCGCGGCCTGCTCCGCCAGCGGGAACTGGGCGAGCAGGGCAGGTTCGATGCCGTCCCCGGTCTTGTATCCGGGGAAGAGATCGTTGCGGAAGCTCTCGATCACCCGGTCGAACGCCACGGCGACGTGGGTCGCACCTTCGTTCTCGAGCAGCGACTGGAACGTCCGCAGGAGCCCACGCGCAGCGCCGACCTCCACGCCGCCCGCCGTGGCCTTGGGGGACCCGAACCAGCAGCGGAACAACTCGAAGGTGCCGTCGACCAGATGCACGACCACGGAGGCTCCGCCCACGTGGGCCCGGCGAGGGTAGTGCGTCGTTCGCCCGCACGCAACCGCGCTACACTGGGGTCGGTCGCCGTGTGCGGGAGGTCGGGCTTGGGTGTGGGCCAGAGTGTGCTTGCTGCGCTTCCGCGGGCTCCGGTGCCCGACAATCCCAACGCCGTCGTGTTCTCGATCGATGCGCGGAGCCGCCTGGAGGGGCGGTCGTGGTCGACCTTGATCCGCGACGCGGTCGCCGCGACCCGCTCGTTTCACGAAACCAGCGGGCTCACCACCTACTCGGGCTGGGCGTGGCGCGTCGCCCTCGATCGGAAGAACCAGCGACACCTCCAGCTCCTCCTGTGGAACGTGTTCGACGGCCCCGCGACCTCCGAACACCTCGACACGCTGGAGCGCTCGGTCCGGGCCGTGCTCCCCGGCGTGGGTCCCGGGTGCATCGAGCGGGTTCCGGTGAACGGCGCGTCGGCGGTGTTGTGGACGGGCGGTCGCGCGTGTTTCCCCTGGCATGGCGGCCTCGACGATGCAGCGCCCGCCGCCGTCCGGCTGTCCCTCGTGGACGGGAAGGTCCTGGCGGACACGCTCACGCGCGCCACTGCCACCGCGGACGACGTGCCCCCCGAGCTCGAAGCCGTGCTGGCGGTCGAGGCAGAGTACGGCGACGCCCAGCGCGAGGACGAGCGCCTGCGCCTGGCGTTCGCCATGCACCACACCCAGGCCATCGTCGCTGCGGACGGCGTGGTCAGCGAGCGCGAGACCACCTTCGTCGCCAACCTGTTCCCGCTCGATCTGGTGGGGTCGCTCGGCCTCGACGATCCCCGGGTGCGCGCCGAGTACTTCGCGGAGTCGCGAACGCTCCTGAAGGAGCGCCTCGGACACCACGACAAGCTGGCCCTCGTCGGCCTGTTCTTCTCGGCCTGCTACAGCGACGGGACCCTCGACGCCCGCGAGATGCGCGTGTTGAAGGACGCCGGCGAGCAGCTCGGCCTGACGAAGGAAGAGGTCGTGAAGTATCTCCGGAGGTTCTGGTGATCGCGATCCTGGCCGGGCTCGGTGGGTGTACGCGAGAGGTGGACGTTGGTGCGTCCCCCGTCTGGGAGGACTACGACCCGCTCGACTCCGTCGACCCGCGGATCGCCACGGGCGGTGACGGCGCGCAGGTGACCGGGCTGAACCCCGGCGCGGCGTGGCCGCTCGGACAGGTGCTGGTCGGTCCCGACACCCGCAGCAGCGTCCTCGGGCAGCTCTCGTTCATGCACTACGGCGGCTACCACGCCGACGACGACCTCGTGGACGGGTTCTCCCACACCCACGGCTCCGGGATGGGCATCGTCGACTACGGCGCGGTGCACGTGATGCCGCGCGCGGCGTGGTCGGACGGGTACACCACCGGGATCGGTCGGGCCGCCCCGCTCGCCGACGCCGACGAGGAGGCCAGCGCGGGGTTGTATGGCGTGGTCCTCGGAGACGACGGCACCCGCGTGGAGATCACGGCGTCTGCACACGGAGCGCACCACCGGTACACGTTCACCGGGGGCACCGAGCCCGTGGTGTTGTTCGATCTCGGGCACGCGCTCCCTGGCGTGGAGATCGGGGACGACAGCGAGGTCGAGCTGCTGCCGGACGGGCGGGTCGTGGGCTACCAGCGCGTGTCCGGCGGGTACTCGGGGCGCTTCGGGGGGATCCGCACGTGGTTCGCCGGGCAGCTCGAGCCCGCGCCGATCGCCACCGGGGCCTGGGACGAACCGGGCCTGCCGGTGCCCGGCGCTTCCGCAGCCGCCGGCGCCACCGCCGGGGTTTGGGCCGCGTTCCCGGCCGGGACGACCGCCGTGGAGCTCCGGCTCGCGATCTCGGTCGTCGATGGGGCGGGCGCTGCCCGGAACCTCCAGGAGGAGCTCGGGAGCGGCTCGTTCGACGACCACCTCGCCGGGGCCCGGAGCGCCTGGGGCGACTGGTTGGCGGGCGCGAAGATCTGGGGTGGCCCAGACGAGGCGACGACCCGGCGCATCTTCCACACCGCGCACTACCGGACGGGGCTGATGCCGCGCCAGTACGGCGACGTGGACGGCCGCTACCGCGGCCTCGACGGAGAGGTGCACGACGCTGCGTTCCGCTACGTCTCCGACCTGTCGCTGTGGGACACCTACCGGACGACCCACCCCTGGTACGCGCTGGTGCACCCGGACGCCCAGCTCGACGCGGTCCGCTCCCTCGTCCGCATGGCCGAAGACGGGGGCAGCCTGCCCAGGTGGCCGATGGCCCACGGGTACACCGGCGGGATGCTGGGCAGCCCCGCGTCCATCGTGCTCGCCGAGACCGCGCTCAAGGGGTTGCGGGACGGATGGGACGCCGAGGTCGCGCTCGACTTCGTGGTGGCGCAGTCCGACGGGCCCACGTTCCCGATCGGCCGGGACCACGTCGAGGACTGGGTTTCGCTCGGCTGGGTGCCCGCGGAGCACGGGGGCTCGGTGTCGGAGGTGGTGGAGTACGCCTGGGCGGACGCGGCGGGCGCTGCCTTCGCCACCGCGCTCGGCCGCAGCGCCGAAGCCGAGCGCCTGGAGGCCCGCTCGCGGCAGTGGCGCGCAGTGTTCGACCCGGCGGTGGGCTTCGCGCACGGCAGGAACCGCGACGGGACCTTCGCGCCGTTCGAGGGCCCCGAGAGCTGGACCGAGGACTACGTCGAAGGGAACGCGTGGCACTACCTCTGGCAGTCGCCGTACGACGTGCCTGGCTTGATCGACGTCCACCACGGCGGGGACGCCGCCGCCTTCGCCGAGCGCTACGCCGCCTACTGGGACGCCGTGGCGCTGGAGCCGGACGACCAGCTGCCCGACGATCGCTACTGGCACGGCAACGAGCCGGTGATGCACTACGCGTGGCTCGGCGCGCTGGCGGGGTACCCGGAGCTCACCGTCGACGCGGTCGACTGGGTCGTGCACCACCGGTACTCCGACACGACCGAGGGGCTCGACGGCAACGACGACGCCGGCACGTTGTCGGCCTGGTACCTGTGGGCCGCGCTGGGGTTGTACCCAGTGGCGGGCACCGACCGCTACGCCCTGGCCGTGCCCCAGGTGGAGCACGCCGAAGTCGTGACCGAAGGCGGCCTGCTGCGCATCGACGCCCCGGGCGTCGCAGGGGGTGCCGCTGCGCCGTCGGTGGTGCTGCTCGGCGGTGATGCGCTCCCCGACGCCACGCTGACCCACAGCCAGCTCCTGGGGGCAACGCTCCGCTTCGAGCCCTGAACCGTCGGAGGTATGGTTCGGGCGGGAGGTGACCGTGAGCGAGACCGAACGCCCGTGGCGGATCGCCGTGGTCGGAGCCGGGCCCTCGGGGTTCTATGCCGTGCAGGCGCTGCAGGCGGCGAAGCTGCCGATGACCGTGGACCTCGTGGATCGGCTCCCCACGCCGTTCGGCCTGGTCCGGGCCGGCGTGGCGCCCGACCACCAGAACATCAAGGCCGTGGTGCGCGCCTACGACCGGATCGCCGAACAGCCAGGGTTCCGGTTCCGCGGCGGGGTGTCGGTCGGCGCCGACGTGACGATCGACGAGCTCCTGGCCTCCTACGACCAGGTCGTGCTCGCGGTCGGGTGCGAGCAGGCCAACCCGCTGGGGATCCCGGGGGAGGAGCTGGTGGGGTCCCACTCGGCGACCGCGTTCGTGGGCTGGTACAACGGCCACCCGGATCACGCCGATCACGACTTCGTGCTCGACGCGCAGGCAGCGATCGTCGTGGGAGTCGGGAACGTCTCGATGGACGTGACCCGGGTGCTGGTCGGGGATCGCGACGCGCTCGCCAGGACCGACATCGCCGTCCACGCGCTCGAGGTGCTGCGGGCGAGCACGGTCAGTGACGTGTACGTGTTGGGGCGGCGGGGAGCGGCGCAAGTCGCGTTCTCGCCCGCGGAGCTGCAGGAGCTCGATCACCTGCCGGGCGTCGACCTCCGCGTGCGCCCCGAAGACGTGACGCTCGACCCCGACTCTGCCGCCTGGGCCGCCGCCGCCCGGGACAAGGCGCTCGACGACAACCTCCGCCTGCTGCGGGCCATCGCCGAACGGGGCCCGAGGGAGGCCGAGCGCCGCATCCACCTCTGGTTGAACACGAGCCCCGTCGCGCTCGAGGGCGAAGGCCGGGTGGAGCGCATGATCGTGGCCCGGAACCGGGTCGAGGGCGACGGTGCGGGCGGGTTCCGCGCGGTCGATACGGGCGAGCGGGCGACGATCGAGGCGGGGCTCGTGTTCCGCGCGGTCGGGTATCGGGGCCGCCCCCTGCCCGGGGTGCCCTTCGACCAGAAGACGGGCACGATCCCGAACGCCGGCGGCCGCGTCGCCGATCGCCTGTACTGCGTAGGGTGGGCGAAGCGTGGGCCGAAGGGCCTGATCGGGACGAACCGCGCAGACAGCAAGGACACGGTCCAGCGCATGCTCGAAGACCTCGCCGGGCTCGAACGCGTCCCGCGGGCGGCGCTTCCGCGGATCGAGCGCGCGACGGACTGGAGCGACTGGACCCACCTGGACGAACACGAGCGGGCGGCGGGCACCAGCGCGGGGAAGCTCCGCGAAAAGGTGATCCGCATCCCGAACATGCACGAGGTGATCGCGAGCCGACCCCCCAAACCCTGACCCCGCTGGCCCTCGCAGGCAGTGGGCGGTACAGTGCGGCTTCGAGGTGGGCATCCTGGCTCGACAGACCCTCCGGGCTCCTCCCTGGACCGCCCTGGCGTTCGCGGTGGCTGGAGTCGTTTGTCTCGCGTGCGGCTTCGGGGACCCGGCGGAAGACATCGTGTTCGCGCAGCCCACCCTGTACGTGGTGAAGCAGGGCGACGACGTGGCGCGCATCGCGCGGATCCACAAGGTCGACGTGGTCGAGGTGCTGGAGTGGAACAACCTCCTCACCGACGCCCCGGACGTGGGCTCCACGCTGCTGATCTGGCCCCACGGCCTCGTGGGGTCGGCCACCGAAGAACCCACCGTGGTCTCGGCCACGCCGGGCACGGCCGCCCCCCGCCCGAGGAGCGGCCGCCCCCCAGCGCCCGGAGCCCCGCCCGCGGCGCCCGAGCCGGTGGCTGGCGGGGCTGGACCCTCGGTCCGCCCGGTCACCACGGTGCGTGGCGCTGGGCTCCTGGCGGCCGAAGACGGCAGTTCCGACGTGGACCTCGAGGGGGCGTCGAGCGGACTGCAGCGCCACGACACGGTCGGCGGCGCCGGGCTCGGCGACAACTCGGCGCTCGGGGGCGGAGGCGAGGCCGAGACCCTGCGGGTGGAGGAGCGGAAGTTCGCGGCGCCGAGCGGTCCCCAGATCCCCGACAAGCCCGTCACGCCCCCGCGCGTGGCTCGCCCGGCCCCCAAGAAGTGCCTCGCCAACTCGGCCACGCAGGTGGACGAGAACGGGATGGTGCGCGAAGCGGGGCTCGGTACGGGCCAGATCACGGCGGGGATGGCCGCGATCTCCCGGTACACGCCCCAGTGTTTCCCCTCGGGGACGGTGGGGAGCTACTCGCTCGTCGTCGAGGTCACCGTCGGGTGTGACGGGCGCGTCAGCAACGTGTACACCGTGAGCCCGGGCTCGGTGCCGCCGCGGGTCACCGGGTGCATCGAGCAGACGGTGAGCAGCGCGGGCTTCGCAGCCCACGGGGTCCCCGACGGGATGTCCTTCCAGTACCCGATGAAGTTCAAGTTCTGACGTTCGAGTCTCTGACAGGAGCGCGGGTGACCTACTTCGACCACGTCCGGTGTTCCGCCTGCAAGGCGATGATCGACCCAGAGTCGCTGGCGAACAAGCCGGGCCAGGGCCTGTCCTGTCCGCGCTGCGGCGCCCCGCTCTCCCTCGGCGACCTGTTCGGCCTCAAGGACGCCTTCTCCGAGGAGGACCAGGAGGAGCTCTCCCTCGACGACGCCCTGTCGAAGATGAAGGCACCCACGGCGTCCGTGCGCCCGCCCGAGCCCGCAGCCCCGCGGGGCGCTCCGCCACCGAAGACCGCTGCGGCCCGGCCTGCCCCCACACCAGCGCCCCGGCCAGCAGCCCCGCGGCCCGCTGGTGGCGCCCCGAAGCAGCTCCCCGGCCCGGCGCCCAAGCCCGGCGCGCGCCCCGCCCCGACCCCGGCTCGTCCTGCGTCACCGCCCGCCGCCCCTTCGACGGCCCCGGCCGAAGCCGGCAGCGCGCTCGAGGCCATGCGGGCGCTGCGGAAGAAGAAGTAGCGCTACCGGACGCGCAGCGACCCGAGGTTCACCTGCGCCTCCAGCGCCGGGCCCGTCGGGTCGTCCACGATCCCGGGGCCCAACGCGAGCGAGCCCCCGCGGACGTCGAGCTCGAGGGCCCAGGGCCCGGCGGGTACGTCCACCGTCGCGCTGCCCTGGTCCACGTCGACGTACACGTCGTCGGCCGCGCTGCGGTCGAGCGACACGTCCCCGAACCGCGCACCCAGCGCCACGCGGCCCGCCCCGTGGGCCCGCACCTCGAGGTTCCCGAGCTCCACGGTGGCGGTGACCGCGGAAGCCATGCCCTCGACCGAGATGCTGCCCGCCCGCGCGTCCAACTCCAGCTCCGTGTCTGCAGGCGCCCGGATCGCGAGCGAGCCGCCGCACGCGGCGCAGTCCACAACCACCCGGAGCACGCCGTCCACCACCTCCGGGAACGGGCTCCCGTCGGACGGGCCCGCGATGGCGCCGTCGAGCGTCACCGGCCCTGCGCCGGCGGTGACGGTGATGTCCCCGTTCGCCAACACCACCTCGATGCGGTCGACCGGCTCGTCCACGACGACGTGCTGGTCGATCGCGACCACGCAGGCCACGAGGTTGGTCCACCACATCACCGGCCCTCCGTTCCCATCCCTTCGACACCGGCAGCGCCGGGCACCGCTACGGTCGCGTGGCGAGGGATGATAGCGGGGTGGGAGGCGCTCGTGCTGCTCGTCATCCTGGCTGCGTGTGAAGGGACGGGACCGGGCGACGGTGACGCGCCGCTCCCCGAGCAGGGCGTGGTGGCCCTCGTCCGCACGCTCGCTGGGGATCGCCTGCTCGACGCAGGGGTCGAGGCCGGCGGCGGCGCGGACGCGGACCCGGACTTCCAGTCCACGACGTACTTCTACGGGTTGTCTCCAGGGCGCGCGCCGATCTTCGGGGACGCGCTCGGGTTCGCCGGCGCGAACACCGCGCCCGAGGTCCAGCCTGAGGGCCTGACGGCGACCGACCTCCGGTTCGCGCCCACCGGTGACCGCGTCGCCATCGAGGGCAGCGGCGAGGCCACGCTGACCGGTGGCCTCACGATGCAGTTCGGGGAAGGGGTGCTGGCGCTCGCGGACGACCCGACGGCCGCCCTGGGCCGGGTGGAGTTCACGGGCCTGGTGGTGACGGAGCGCGAGCGGGCAGCGGTTCCGGCGGATCAGCAGCTGCTGGCGAACGACGACCAGGTGACGCCGATGCAGATCGGGGCCGCGTTCTTCGTCCAGGCGTCCGACCCGCTGGGGCAGGAGGTCGCGTTCGTGGAGGAGCAGCGGGCGGCTGTCTCCCTGACCCTGCCGGCCGGGGACCCCCTGTTCGATGCCGGTACCGTGCGGGTCGCCGCATGGTCCCGCAACCGGACGTACTGGGTCGCCGCCGACACCGCCACGCTCGATCCCGTGGCCCGCACAGCCTCGTTCGAGGTCGGGATCTTCGGGTGGTTCGCGCTGGTGGTCGAGCTCGATTCGCGGCCGTGTGTCGACGGGGAGCTGCGGGCGGGTGGTGCGCCTCTCGCTGGCGCCGAGCTCCGCGTGGCGCGCCCCGGCGGGCTGGGCATGGACCGCGTCACCTCCGACGAGGACGGGCGGGTGTGTGTCCCGGTCGGTGGTCCGGGGACCTGGTCGGCGCTGGGCTACGACGCCGCG
>JBIKWC010000340.1:0-7474 GCA_044356535.1 Myxococcota bacterium | reverse complement strand
CTGCGGGCGCGCGTCCCCGTCGTCGTCGCGTTCGTGTTGTTGTTCGGCCTCGTGATGTGTACGGGCGCCACGGCGCTCACGGTCGTGTTGTGGCCGAAGCCCGAGGTGGCCGAGCTCCTCGACTTCGACACGATGGACTTTCCCATGCCAGAGGTCGTCACGGGACCAACGGAGCCCGTGCCGGTCGCGCCCGAGCCCCCCAAGCCGGGCAAGGCCGTGAAGGGCACGAAGGGCGAGCAGGCGGGCAAGTCGCCGAACCCCTCTCCGGCGTCGCCCCGGCCCGATCCGGCGGCGCCCGAGCCCGAGCCCGCCCCCACCGCAGGTCCGCGCCCCAAGCCCGGCAACGTGGACATCTCGCTCGGCGCCCCGAAGGTCCGCCGCGACGACAACCGCACCATCACGGACCCGGAAGAGATCCGGATGATGATCGGCGAGCGCATGGCCGAGAACATCCCCGGGCTGCAGGTGTGCTACGAGCGCCGCCTCAAGGTGGACGAGTCGCTGTCCGGCCGGTGGGCGCTCAACTTCACCGTCCAGAAGACGGGTGAGGTCTCGGACGTCTCGGTGAAGGGCCTCGAGCGGCAGGACGCGGAGCTCGAGAGCTGCATCACCACCATCGTCACCGAGCGGTGGCGGTTCTCGAAGATCAACGTGCAGCAGCCCGTCAAGCGCACCATTCGTTTCAGTCGCTGAGGCGGGCCGCTTCAGTCGCTGAGGCGGGTCGCTTCAGTCGCTACGGCGCCGGGGTCTCTCCGACGGTGCCCCACCCGAGCCCGCGCGCGTTCGGGTCCGGGTCGGAGACGGGGTGCGCCACGAGGGGATCGTCGCCGCGGACCAGCGAGGCCATGGCGACGAGCAGCTCGCGCGCCGGGACCAGGCGGTCCCCGATCCGGGCCGCCGACGGGAGCTCGGGGGGCATGCCCTCCAGGAGCGCGCGGGCCCAGGTGACGAGGGCCTCGCGGTCGATCGGTGTCTGCATGGACGAGGGGCCCGCCAGCTGCGCGGGGCCCGACACTGCGGGCAGGTGCAACACGGCCTCGTCGTGGCCGGTCGCCCGGAGCGCGAGCGCCAGGAACGCCTCGGTCGGGGACAGGCCTCCGGGGAGAGTGCGCGGGAGCACCTCCAGCTGCATCAGCGCCTCGACCGCCGCGTCCACGCTCGCTGCGTCCACGCTGTGGGCCGCCAGCTGGGCGGAGGCGGGCGTCGCTGGACCACGGAGCCCGGCGAACACGGCCGCTCGCGCGTCCTCGGCCGTGCCGAACCGGGCGCCGCTGGCCTCCGCCACCGCAGTGAGCCACCGGTCCACCACCTGGGCGTCCTGGAGGTCTCCGCCCCGGCCCGACAGCACCCACCGAACCACCGGCACTCCCCCGGAGGCCACGGCGCGTTCGAGCGTGCGGGACACGCGGTCGGCGTCGGCGGGGCGGAATGGGGCGCACCGGGCTGGCGCGTCACCGGACCAGGGTCCGGGCGGCAACACGACGGTGGACGGGGTCTGGCCATCGAGGTGGGCGGCCACCCGGGCGGCTCCGTCGGGCGAGCCGGACGAGTCCAGGAGCGACCGGAGCCCCACCTTGGCGAGCGTGGACTCGATGGAGAGGCTGCCCACCCGCGTCACGGCGGTGCGGATCGGCTCCCCCGACTTCTCGAGCGGCCGGATCGACTCCCGGAGCCGGCCTGCATCACCAGGCCCACTCGGGACCAGCGCGTCCGGAAGGACCACCCCCAGCGTGTGTCCGGAAGCTGCGACCCGCGTCAGCAGGCCCAGCCAGGGCGCCGGGTCCGCGCCAGCCGGCAGCAGCACCACCGACGAGACCCCGTGGCGATCGAGGGCGTCCAGCACCGCGTCCGTCCAGCCTTCGGGCGCCCCGACCGGCCACACCTCCACCACCACGACGGCTCCGGGCGTGCGAGGCACCACCCGGAACGGCGCGTCGGCGGGCCCCCCGGCGCACTCGGAGGCCGCGGAAGCAGCGGTGGCTGCGAGGATCACGGAGACCACCTGCAGATGACGGCGTCCATGCCGTCGGCGTAGTACGCGGGACGCCTGCCCGTGACGCGCCAACCTGCCGCCGCGTACAGGGCGAGCGCAGGCTCGTTGTCTGCGCGGACCTCGAGCCAGCCGGACTCCACGTGGCGGCTCCGCCAGTCCCGGAGCACGGCGTCCAGCAGGGTGCGGGCGTGCCCTCTCCTCCGAGCCTCCGGGGTGACTGCGAGGGTGAGGATCTCGCCCTGGTCGGCGACCACGTTGTAGACGACGTACCCGCTCGGAGGCTCGCCCACGAGCAGCGCCCGCGTCCCCTGCGTGGCGAGCGACGACGCCACCGCGCGGGGCGACCACGGCTGGTGCGCCGCCCGTCGCTCGAGGTCGGCGATGAGGTCGGCGTCGGAGAGGTCGGCGGCTCTCACGGCGCGGGGTCCGGGACCAGGCGGACGCGGACACGAGGCCGGACCTGCTCGAGCAGGAGGCGGCACTCCGCCGTCCAGGTCGCGAGGTCGTCGGGGCGGGCGACGAGGTTGCGCAGCAGCAGCCGCTCGACCACCATCCGGCGGCGCAGGACCGCGGCGATCGACTCCTCGTCGAGGGCGTGGCGGTCGAGGAACAGGTCCCAGGCACGCGGATCGCCGATCGCGTTGCGGACGGCGGTGCGCCGCTCCTCGATCTGCTCGCGGGTGGGCTGGTAGAGCTTCACGTCCGAGGCCATGGCCCGGAAGATCGTGGACGCGATCATCCGCTCGAGCGGGTCCGGGACCACGGCGGTCCACCCCGGCAGCGGAGCAGGATCGAACTGGGTCAGCTCCTCCTCGAGGAGCACCTGGCTCTCGAGGATGGGCTCGGCTTCGACCACGGCCACGACCCGGTCCACGGTCTCGGCCCTGGCTTCGGCGACGAACGGCAACCACATGGCGGCCCCGTAACCGGCCCACGTCCAGCGGCTTCGGGTCGACGTGGTGGGCCCGGAGACGATAGGCAGCCGGTCGACGAGGGAGCCGGGATGTCCACGAAGCGTGATCGGGAGAAGCTGCGGAACCGGGTGCGCACCACCCTCGCTGCGACCGGGCGGACGCAGAAGGAGATCGAGACGGGCGCAGGCTGGTCTCCGGGGACGTTGTCCCGGGTGTTCTCGGGCAAGAAGCAGGTGGAGCCGGAGCTCCTGCAGAAGCTCGCGGCGGCGCTCAGCCTCTCCTGGTCCGAGCTCGTCCAGGGCACCACGTGGGCGGACGCCGCTGCCCCGGAGCCCGCGCCGGTCGCCAAGGCCGCGCCGGTCGCCAAGGCCGCGCCGGATGCGGATGCTGCGACGGTCGCGAAGGCCTCGCCTGTCGAGAAGGCTGCCCCGGTCGCGCCCCAGGCGCCCGCCCCCAAGGTGGAGCTCCGCCCTGAACCCGCTCCCCGAGTCACGCCAGCCGCGGTGAAGGAGCCTGTTGCGGCGGCGAAGGAGCCTGTTGCGGCGGTGAAGCCGCCGGCTGCCGAGAAGGCACCCGCGAAGGAGCCAGCAAAGGAGCCCGCACGGGCTGCTGCACCTGCGCCGGAGCCGGCGAGGTCCGAACCCGCCCCGCGGCAGCGCAAGCGGGATTTCCCGCTCCGCCTCGCGAAATGGCTCGTGTCCGCGGTGCTCGGCTGACCAGGAGGCCCTGATGTTCTTCCTCCTCCCGTTGTTCGCGTGCCAGTCCGACCCCCTCCCGCGGCTCCCGCCCGGCTCCGTTCGGATCGCCTTCTCTGCCAGGGGGGAAGGCGAGATCGAGCCGTGTGGTTGACCCAAGCACCCGCTGGGCGGTCTGCCCAGGAGACACACGCTCCTCGACGATGCCCGCAAGAAGGGTGAGCTGCTCGTGTTGGACGGCGGGCGCTCGCTCGCTCCGCGCGCCGAAGGCACCGAGCGGGACCTCGCGCAACGCCGCATCAAGGCCACGCTGATCGCGAAGGGGTTCCGCGCCGGTGGCATCGACGCGATGGCCCTCGGGGCGTCGGACTGGGCCCTCGGCTCCGGGTGGGTGCGCGACCTCGCCCGCGACGAGTCGCTCCCGATCCTGGCGGCGAACCTGGTCTGCGACGGTGCCGCACCGTTCCCGAGCGGGGTCGTCCTGGAGCAGTCCGGGATGCGGATCGGGGTGGTGGGCGTGACGGAGGGCGTCGTCGAGGGCTGCGAGGTCACCGACCAGCGCGCCGCCCTGATCGCAGCCGTCGAGGCGCTCGGGCCCGTCGATGTCCGGGTCGGCCTCGTGCCGGTCGACACGGACCGTGGGATGGCTGCGCTGGCGGCGGCGGTGGTGGAGGGCGTGGGTGGACCACCACCTCTCCCGCTCGACCTCGTGATCGACGCCCGCGGTCGGCCCCCCGAGTCCGGTGGGGAGCTGCGGGGCGGCACCTGGTGGATCAGCGGCGGACAGCAGGGCAAGAAGCTCGGGTTCCTCGAGTTGTCCATGCTCCCGGGTGCCACCAGCTGGCACGTCGAGGGCACGATGTCGGCAGGCCAGTCGAAGGCCGACATGATCCGCTCGCGCCTCGAAGGCCTCGAGCGCCGGCTGTCGGCGGCCACCGACGAGGTGGCGAAGGAGCGGTTGACCCGCCAGAAAGAGGCCTACCAGCTGCAGCTGGCCGAAGCCGAGGCCCTCGAGAAGCAGGCCGGAGCGGCCGGTCCGCGCCACCTGGCCAAGGCGTCCGCGGTGGAGCTCGGGACGGACGTGGCCGATCACCCGGTCTCGCTCGCGCTGGTGACGGCGTCGAAGCAGGAGATCACGCGCCTGGCTGGTGAGGATCCTCGCGCCTTCGTTCCCCGGCTCGTAGACGACGTGTCCTCGCCGTACGCTGGCGGCGAGACCTGTGTCCGCTGCCACGACCAGCAACACGCCCAGTGGAGCACGACGCCCCACGCGCGCGCCTGGAACGGGCTCGTGAACGTCGAGCGCGCGTTCGACGAGGCGTGCTGGTCCTGCCACGTCACGGGCGCGAAGGTCCCTGGTGGTCCAGCGGAGGCACGGTTGGCTGGCGCCTTCCGTGACGTCCAGTGCGAGGCCTGCCATGGCGCGGGCAGGCTCCACGTCGCCGACCCGAAGACCGCGGTGATCCCCATCGCCGACCCGGGCGTCGAGACCTGCGTCGGCTGCCACGACGGCGCCCAGGACCAGGGTCGGTTCGACGGAGCCACCTACCTCCCGCAGGTGGTCCACACGCCGCCGAAGCCGTAGGGCGCTGCCGCGACGCGCGTTACGTGCGCGGCATGGTGGTGCTGGGCATCGAGACCTCCTGCGACGAGACCGCCGCCGCCGTCGTCGACGGGTCGGGGATCCGCTCGGACGTCGTGTACTCCCAGACCGTGCACGCAGCCCACGGCGGCGTGGTGCCCGAGCTCGCCGCGCGCGCGCACCAGGAGAAGCTCGTCTCCACCGTCCGCGCCGCCCTGGCCGAGGCCGGGATCACGCGCCCCGATGCGGTAGCCGCCACCGCGGGACCCGGCCTGATCGGGGCCGTACTGGTGGGCCTCACCTTCGGGAAGCTCGCGGCGATGGGGTGGAGCGTCCCGTTCGTCGCGGTGAACCACCTCGAAGGCCACCTCCTGTCGCCGCTCCTCGAGGACCACCGCCCCGCGTTCCCGTTCCTCGCCCTGCTCGTGAGCGGCGGCCACACCGCGCTGTACCGGTGCGAGGAGTACGGCGCGTACCAGGTGCTCGGCGAGACCGTCGACGACGCCGCCGGAGAGGCCTACGACAAGCTCGCCCGCATGTTGGGGCTCGGTTGGCCCGGGGGCCCCCCCGTCGACGCCGCCGCGCGGCGAGGGAACCCTGCTGCCGTCGCGTTCCCCCGGCCGGATCCGGGCGGCCTCGACCTGTCGTTCTCGGGCCTCAAGACCGCGGTCGCGACCCACCTCCGCCGCCCCGATCACGCTGCGGACGACGACGTGTGTGCCTCGTTCCAGGCCGCCGTGGTCGACGTCCTCGTCCGGAGGGTCACGCAGGCCAGCCGACAGACCGGTCTTCGTCGGGTCGCGGTCGCTGGTGGGGTCGCGGCCAACAGCGCCCTCCGCGCCGCGTTGCTGGCGACCGACCTCGAGGTCTTCCTACCCCCGAAGTCCCGATGCACCGACAACGGCGCGATGATCGCGCACGCAGGCCGCCTGCGCCTGCTCCGCTACGGTGCCTCCCCCCTCGACGTGTACGCCAACCCCGGATGGTCCCTTTGAACCCTGCCGACGACCCCCGCCCCCTGCTCGCCGAGCTCGAGCAACGCGCCAAGAAGCGCTTCGGGCAGCACTTCCTCACGGACAGCGGCGTCGTGGACCGGATCGTCCGCGGGGCGCGGGTGGCGCCCGGGGATCCGGTGGTCGAGGTGGGGCCGGGGCTCGGGATCCTCACCCGGGGCTTGCTCCGCGCAGGGGCCAAGGTCACGGCGGTGGAGCTGGATCGGGACCTGGCTGGGTGGTTCCGCACGGCGTTCCCGGACTTGACCCTGATCGAGGGGGACGCGGCGCGGGTCCACTGGGCCGCGGTGTTGCAGGGCGGCGGCTGGCGGATGGTGGCGAACCTGCCCTACAACGTCGGCACTACCGTCGTCATGGACGCGCTCCGGCTCCCGGGCACGTTCAAGTCGGTCACGGTGATGCTGCAGCTCGAGGTCGTGCAACGCCTGTGTGCGGGGGTCGGTGACGACGCGTTCGGCGCGTTGTCCGTCGAGGTCGCGGTCCGCGCGCAGCCCACGTTCCTCACGAGCGTCCCGCCCGATCGGTTCCACCCGCCACCGAAGGTGCAGTCGGCGGTGGTGCGGCTCGACCTCTACGATTCGCCGCAGGTGGGCACCGTCACGCCGGAGCACTTCGATCGCGTGGTGCGCGCCGCGTTCGGGCAGCGCCGCAAGACCCTGCTCAACGCGGTCGGCTCGGTGTTCGGACGCGAACGCGCAGCCGAGGCGCTGGCGGCGGCAGGGGTCGATCCGCGGCTCCGGGCGGAGCGCTTGTCGCTCGACGGGTTCCGGTCGCTGGCGGCGGCGTTGGGCTGAACCCGGAGGGGTGCACCTTCGTCATCGGGGGTTCTGCAAGGCTCGCGGTCGGCGAACGGGGTAGAGTCGGTCGTTCGGGCCTCGGGGCGCGGCGGAGGAGAGCACGTGCGGATCGTGAGCTGCGGAATGACCGATGTCGGGATCAAGCGCGGGCACAACGAGGACAACTACCTCATCAACGAGGAGCTCAACCTGTTCGTCGTTGCCGACGGCATGGGTGGCCACGCTGGTGGGGAGTACGCGTCCGCGCTCGCGGTGAACACGGTCGAGGAGATCGTGACCTCGCTCGAGGTGGACGGCGTCGAGGTCTCCGACGCGACCGATCCCGTCGAGCTCACCCGCCACAAGCTCACCCACTCGATCCGACTGGCAGGGCGCCGGATCTTCGAGAAGGCGAGGGAGCAACCCGAGTACCACGGCATGGGGACCACCTGCGTGGTGGTGCTCGTCGAGGGCGCCAACGCCTACGTCGCCCACGTCGGC
>JBIKWC010000419.1:0-4893 GCA_044356535.1 Myxococcota bacterium | reverse complement strand
GGCAGGCCCCGGAGCTGCTGCAGCAGGGCCTCCACGTCGTCGGGTCGGCCCTGGCGCAGCCTGCACCGCGCGCGGCCGTACCACGCGAACGCCAGATCCCAGGGGCGGCCGTCGACCTCGAGCGCCTCGAACCCCGCCAGCGCCCCGTCCACGTCGCCCAGGTCGAGCAGCGCGAACGCCAGGTTCACCTGGGCCTGGCGCACCTCGGCCACGAAGGCGCCGGCGGTCCGCTGCACGACGAGCAGAGGTTCCACCGCCTCCGCGAGGTTGCCGAGCTCGAGGAAGCAGTAGGCGCGCAGGTTGAGCAACCGCAGGCGGGTGAGCTCGTCGGTGGGGCCGGCGGCGATCCCGCGGTCCAGCACCTCGCCGGCGACGCGGTACTCGAGGTCCACCAACAACAGCCGCGCCACGCCGAGGCACGCCTTCGCGACGCGATCGGGCTCCTCGGCCATCATCGACTGATCGAGCCAGTCCTCGAGCGCGGGCAACACCGACCGGTCCCGCCGGTTCCAGGCAGCGTCGAAGAGGGCGTCGAGGTCCATCTTTCGGTCTATCCCGGTCCCGGCGGGTCAGGACGTCGCGCCCTGGACCGGGCGTCGGGCTATCCCGGTCCAGGAGGTCCCGGTGGGGGTCCAGGCGCAGACGGTCGACGTGTTGGTCGTGGGCGCCGGGCTGTCGGGGATCTGCGCGGCCCACACGCTGCGTACGCAGTGTCCGGACCTGTCGTTCGCGATGGTCGAGGCCCGCGAGCACCTGGGGGGCACCTGGGACCTGTTCCGGTACCCTGGGATCCGGTCGGACTCGGACATGTACACGTTCGGGTTCTCGTTCCGGCCGTGGCGCGATCCGAAGGCCATCGCCGACGGGCCCGCGATCCTGAAGTACCTGCAGGAAACGGCCGCCGATCTCGGCCTGCAGGACGTGATCCGCTATGGGCGCCGCGTGGAGGCCGCGTCCTTCCGTACCTCCGAGGCCCGGTGGACGGTCACGATCCGCGCGGCGTCGGGCGAGGTCGAGACGGTCCGCGCGCGGTTCCTGTGGGTGTGTGCCGGCTACTACCGGTACGACGCCGGCCACAGCCCCGAGCTCCCCGGCCGGAGGCGGTTCACCGGGCAGGTGGTGCACCCGCAGCAGTGGCCGGAGGGGCTCGACGTGACCGGCAAACGCGTGGTGGTGCTGGGGAGCGGCGCGACCGCGGTGACGCTGGTGCCCACCCTCGCGCAGACCGCAGCGAACACGGTGATGCTGCAGCGCACCCCCACGTGGATGGTGTCGCTCCCGTCGGTGGACGCCACCGCCGAGCGGCTCAAGCGCTGGCTTCCGCCGACGGTCGCGCACCGCGTGATCCGCCGGAAGAACGTCACCACCTCGACCCTGTTCTATCGGTTCTGCCGCCGCTTCCCGGACGCAGCGCGACGGTTCCTTCGCCGCCGCCTGGAGGAACAGGTCGACGCCGCCGCGCTGGACGCCCACTTCCAGCCCCCGTACGCGCCCTGGGATCAGCGGCTGTGCATGGTCCCCGACGGCGACCTGTTCACGGCGATCCGCGCGGGTCGCGCCCGCGTGGTGACCGGCACGATCCACACGCTCACCGAGACCGGCGTGGAGCTGACCTCCGGCGAGGTGCTGCCCGCCGACGTGCTCGTCACGGCCACGGGCCTCGAGCTGCAGTTCTTCGGCGGGGCGAAGGTGGACGTGGACGGCGCCCCGGTGGACCTGCCCGCCACGCGGATCTACCTCGGGTGCATGTTGTCGGGCGTGCCGAACGCGGCGTTCGTGATGGGGTACACGAACGCCTCGTGGACGCTCAAGTGCGAGCTCGTGTGTGAGCGGCTGGGGCGCCTGCTGCGCCACCTCCGGGACGGGGGCTACACCTCCGTGGTGCCGGTGGCGGACCCGACGGTGGGCGACCACCCGGCGACCGAGCTGTCGTCCGGGTACTTCCAGCGGGCGCTCGACCGCCTCCCCCGCCAGGGCGACCGCGACCCGTGGCGGCTCCACCAGGACTGGTTCGTGGACCGCCGCCTGTACCGGCGCCGCCCCCTCGAGGACGGCGTGCTCCGGTTCGGGCGCTGAACGCTACTCGGGGTACGCGGTTCCCGTCATGTCGTACAGGTCGGGCAGGAAGTTCACGCGTGCGGTGACGTT
Organism: Myxococcota bacterium; assembly: GCA_044356535.1. Lineage (GTDB taxonomy): Bacteria > Myxococcota_A > UBA796 > UBA796 > JACKER01. The sequence goes on along the minus strand of JBIKWC010000419.1, from coordinate 2,745 downwards.
GCCGATCGGCAGGCCGATGTCCCACACGATGTCGCCCGCGCGGGTCATCTCTGCGATGCGGCCCTGTGCGGAGAACGAGATGAGCAGGTTGTCGCAGCCCTCGATCGGCATCCGCCGGATGTCGCCGAGCAGGGTCTCGAACTTGTCCGATTGGTACAGCCAGGTGCGCTCGAAGGTCTTCGCGCCTTCGTCGAGGACGAACTCGGTGTACTTGGAGTCCTCCTGCGGGTCGCCGGAGTCGGCGTCGTGGTTGTCCACGATCAACACGTGGAGTCCGTCCGCGGCCTGCCAGGCTTCGCTGAAGTGGCCATGGATGAACCGGTCCTCTTCGGGGCCGTCGAACATGTCGAGCGAGCCGCCGAAGACCCACACGACCTCCCCGGAGGCGCGGTCCACCTTCACGAGGGCGTCGAGCCAGCGGAACATCACGAGGTACGCATCGTCTTCTGGCAGGTACGCAAGCGAGTTGGCGTGGCTGAACTCGCAGTAGCCGGGCAGGAAGCCGGCGCCGGCGCCCGGCACGGTCGGGCACTTCTGCATCTCCGGACCCGACACGAAGATCCCTTCCGGGTAGTCGTCGTGTACGTTCCAGATCTCGACCGCGGCGTCGCGGTCGGCGAGCCCTTCTGGCCCCTCGTAGATCACGTCCGCAGCGACGGGATCGGGGTCCGTCGTGCCGAGATCGGGCAGGGCGAGATCGCGGAAGTCGTAGCCGAGCCACGCGATGGTGGCCTGGTCGGGGAGCTCCACGAAGTCGTGGTGGCCGTTGAGGGTGGAGGTAGCGACGCGGTTGCTGCCGTCCAGGCCCATCCGGAAGTTCTGCGCGAGGTCGTCGACGCGGTCGTCGTGCGCCACGTTCCACAGGATGCTCTGGCCATCGCGGCTGGGGCGGACGCGGCCGATCAGGGTGTCCGGCGTGTCGTTGGCCATCGCCCAGACGTACTTGCCCTGGCGATCCACGATGCCCACGCCGGACTTTCCCTGTCCGAGGGTGGAGAACAACACGTAGCCGCCGTCGAGGCACGACTCCTCGGGCACCCACCGCGACAACGCGAAGGGCGGGGTCCCCGCCGGGGGCGGCTCCACGTCGGCCTTCACCACGTCGGAGACCACGGGCTCGTCGGCCTCGACCACGACCTTGAAGCTGTGTTCGGTGGCGACCTGCAGCCCGAGCACGGACACGGCGCCGTCCGCGGCGGCGACCTCGGGGGTGGAGAACCAGGTCTCCCCGCCGTCCGGCGAGTGCTCGACGTGCGCCTGGCCCTCGAGCTCGGTCGTCCAGGTGACGGTGCCCGTCCCGACCACGTCGCCGGCCTCGAACTTCACCGCGGTGATCTCGCCGTCTTTCTTGCAGGCGAGCAGGCTGAGCACGAGCGATCCGAACATGAAGGAGCCTCCGGTGCCGCCCGGTATCGTGGGCGAGCGGCGGTGTCGGCTCACGATGCCCGGCCCCGCACCGCGCCGCCACCGCCCAGGCGCGCACCGGTTATCGGCAGGTCGGGAGCTCGGGACCCGCAGTGAACTTCGTCGAGGGCGCGTTCCTTCCGTTCCTGCTGGTGGTCCTCACGGGCGCCCACGGGCTCGCCGCGCTCCGGGCGCCGCTGCGGTGGCAGAACCTGTGGCTCCTCGGGTGCTCGGTCGTCTTCTACGGCTGGGTGCACCCGTGGTTCCTGGGCCTCCTCGTGGTGTCCGCCGGCACCGACTTCGTGGTCGCGCGGCAGATCGAGCGCCGCCCCGCCGCGAAGGACCTGCTGCTCACCGCGTCGCTGCTCGTGAACCTCGGGCTCCTCGGGTACTTCAAGTACTTCAACTTCTTCGTCGAGAACGTCGCCGCCGCCACCGACGCCCTGGGCCTCGGGCCCGGTCCGCGCGTGCTGAACATCGTCCTGCCCGTGGGCATCAGCTTCTACACGTTCCAGACCATGTCGTACGTCATCGACGTCTGGCGCGGGACCCTCCGCGCGCGCACCGACTGGGTCGACTACTTCCTGTACGTCATGTACTTCCCGCAGCTCGTCGCGGGCCCCATCGAGCGCGCCGACCACCTGCTCGCGCAGCTCGAGCGGCCCCGGCGGGTGGGCTGGGACCAGGTCCAGTCGGGCGTCACGCTCGCGTTGTGGGGCGCGTTCCAGAAGCTGTGTGTCGCCGACACCCTCGCGCCGTACGTCGACAAGGTGTTCGTGCTCGAGGCGCCGTCCGGGGTGCTGATCTGGACGGCCGCGCTCGGCTTCTCCGTGCAGATCTACGCCGACTTCTCCGGGTACACGGACATCGCCCGCGGGGTGTCCCGGCTCCTCGGTGTCGAGCTCGCCGAGAACTTCCGCAGCCCGTACCTCGCGCGGTCGACGCCGGAGTTCTGGCAACGGTGGCACATGTCGCTGTCGACCTGGATCCGCGACTACGTGCTGGTGCCGCTGCTGGGGAACCCGGAGCGCCTGTCGGTGACGCGGTTCCTGGGCGCCACGTTGGCGACGTTCCTGGTGATGGGGTTCTGGCACGGGGCGTCGTGGAACTTCGTGTGGTTCGGGGCGTGGCACGGGGCCTGGTTCGCGGCGTACACGCTGGCTGGTCGCGCAGCCTCCTGGCGCGTCCCCGACGTGGTGGCCGTGCCGTTCCACTTCGTGGTCGTGTGCCTGCCCAGCTCGCTCCTGTTCCGCGAGACCACCGCGTCGCGCCTCGTGCAGTACGCGGAGACCCCACCGCTCTCCGGCGACGCCGACGAGTGGGTCGCGGCCTCCGTCGTGT
>JBIKWC010000543.1:0-2643 GCA_044356535.1 Myxococcota bacterium | reverse complement strand
GCTGCTGTCCTGGGCGGTGCGCCGGTGGGTCGTGCCCCGCCTGGAAGGGCACCCGGTACTGCTCCCGCTGCGGACGACGACGTGGGCGGTGCTGGCCCTCGGGGTGCTGGTGTTCTACCGGGTCTCCGCGTACGACTTCGTGTACTTCCGGTTCTGAGGAGCGACGATGTGGCCCCCGACCGTGGTGTTGGCGACCGGAAACCCCGACAAGGTGGCGGAGTGGCGGCTCCTCGCGCCGGAGGTGGGGTGGACGGTGGTGCCGGGGCTGCCGTCGCCCGACGAGACGGGGTCCACCGTCGTCGAGAACGCGGTGATCAAGGCGCGCGCAGCGTTCCTGGCGACGGGGCTGCCCGCGCTCGGGGACGACGTGGGCTTGTGGGTGGAGGCCTGGAGCTGGGCGCCGGGCCTCGATCTCAAGCCGTGGGCCGAGTCGCTCGGCGGCTGGGTGGCGGCGCGGGCGGCGCTCGCGGAGGTGGCCGGCAGCCCGGCGACCTACCGCTGCGGCGTGGCGCTGTGCGGGCCGACCGGGCTCCTGACGGCGGAGGGGGTCGCCCACGGACACGTGGCGCCAGCGGACGGAGACGGTCCCGGCGTGGAGCCGTGTTTCGTTCCGGGGGGCCAGCAGCGGTCGTTGGCGTCGCTCGCCCCCGACCTCCGCCTCTCGCTCCATCACCGGGTGCGGGCCCTGCAGGCCCTCCAGGACTCGCTCAGAGCAGCGCTGCGGACAGCACCAGCAGGCCGCCCATGAACACGGCGGTCGCCACGAACTTCCACCGCGCGGGCCGCGGCGAGGTCTCTCGCGTGCCGTCGTCTTCGGCGGGTGCCGCATACGCGGCTTCGGGGCTCCGCAGGTCGTCGACCATGGCTCCCTCCTCGGTGGGCAGAGAGTACCGTGGGGGGCGCTGCTGCACCCGCGACCATCCGGTGACGATTGTGTGTCAGCGATAACGACCGGCCCTGGCCCCGTTTCGGGGGGCTCAGTCCTGGATCTCGTAGATGTGGGTCTTCCTGGCGCCGGCGCGCTCGAACACCACGGTGAGCTTGTTGGCGCCCTGCAGCGACAGGTAGAGGTTGATCAGGTCGGTCGAGTCGTCGAGCGACTTGTTGTTGATCGTCAGGATGAGGTCGCGGTTGCGGCCGCCCAGGCCGTAGGCGTCGTCGGTGGGCTGGACGCCCACGAGCTCGTACCCCTTGCCCTTCTCCCTGGCGTTGCACCCGAGCTTCTCGGGGTACTCCAGGTACTTGTCCGCGGTCTTTCGCTGGACCCGCCAGCGGTTGTCCCCGAGGTACTCGACCCCCGCGGGGAGCTCGGGCTCTGCGGGCTCGTCGGTGTCGGCGGGGGGCCGGTTCTTGCCCTTGCCCCGGCGCGGCGCGGCCCCGTCGGTGGCGGGCTCCTCTTCGCGGGCGCTCCCACCACCTCCGCCTCCACCGAGGGGATCCTGGCAGGTGCAGGCGAGCGCCGCGAACAGGACGAGTCCGCCGACGAGGGCGCGCGGACGGAGGAACGAGGAGGGGGAACCGGGCGACATGGACTCTCCGGCCTGCAGCTCCTGCCCACTATGCCCGCGCCCGGGGTCCGGCTACCGCGCGCGTCGCTTGCAGGTGGCCGTGCGGCGAGGGTAGTACCGTCGCGTACCCGGGGTCCGACATCCGCTTCCGCATCTCCCGCACCTCCCTGCACCTCCCGCCCCGCGTGGAGACCTCGGCCGAGCTGGCGGGGCGGCTGGGGCGGAGCGAGGAGTGGCTCGTGTCGCGGACGGGCGTCAAGGAGCGGCGCGTCTCGGACGAGCCCATGGCGGTGATGGGGGCCCACGCGGTCCGCGCGCTGCAGCTCGGAGACGAGCCCCCGGACCTGCTGGTGAACGCCTCGCTCACGCCGATGCAGCTGATCCCGGACTCGTCGGTGTTCGTGTTGCGCGAGCTCGGGTGGGAGGGCCTGCCCTCGTTCAGCGTGCACCACACGTGCCTGTCGTTCCTCACCGCCACCCAGGTCGCGGCGGGGCTCCTGGCCATCGGCGCGTACCGACGCATCGTGGTCGTGAGCGCGGAGCAGGGCTCGGTGTGCCGGGACTTCGACGAGCCCGAGTCGGCGTCGCTCATCGGGGACGGCGCCGCCGCCGCGTTGATCGAGCCCACCACGGGCGACGAGGGGTTCCTGGGCTACGCCACCGCGACCTGGCCGAGCGGCGCGGGGTACGCCGAGCTGCGCGGCTGCGGCACGGCCCACCACCCGAACGACCCCACCACGGTGCCGTCCGACAACCTGTTCCACATGCGGGGGCCGCGGATCTGGCGGCTGGCGCTGGAGCACGCGGACGAGGTCCTGGACCGCGCCTTCGGGCAGGCGGGGATGCAGCGGGAGGACGTGGACCTGATCATCCCGCACCAGGCGTCGGGCCCGATGGTGGACGTGTTCCACCAGTTCCGGTTCGACGACGCGCGGGTGGTGAAGATCGTGGCGACGACGGGCAACTGCATCGCCGCGAGCCTGCCGATGGCGCTGGCGCACGCGGAGGCGTCGGGGCGGCTGCAGCGGGGGATGCGGGTGTTGTTGTTCGGGACGGGCGCGGGCCTGTCGATGACGGCGGCGATCCTGAAGTTCTAGCCGCCGGCGCAGGCCGACACATCGTACGGGTCCAGCAC
>JBIKWC010000077.1:0-27553 GCA_044356535.1 Myxococcota bacterium | reverse complement strand
CATACTTTCTACCTGGTTTTCAATGACCGACGGGATGTCGCCATCCCGGGTGCCCTCGGAGGGCTGCGTGACGGTCGGTGAGCGCTTCGGACCTTTCGGCCCGGCGGCGCGCCCTCTCGTCTCGACCCACCCCAAGTAGTCTGGGGGTCGGGGAGCGTCAAGCAACCGTCGTCGGGTCTTGAGTCCGACGGGCCCAACTTCGCGGTCAACCTGGGCACCTCTCACTCCCGGATCGCCGTCGAGGGGCGCGATCGTGGGACGGTGAGCTCGAGGCTGCGATCGCAGGCGCGGCTCCAGGAGCCGATTGTTCTCGAGCGTGAAGAGCGCCCGTACACTGGCCCCACCGAGCCGGTGGCTGTCGCCCCGAACCCAGATCTCCACCGCTGCCGACGACCCTTCGCGCGGGCGTGGGTCGCCACGATCCCCTTCGCGTGGGTCGCGCGGGAACAGGACTGTCGCCACGACCACCATGGTCGCATCCGATCACGGTGTTGGTCTCGGTGCGATCGCAGCGGCGGCGTGGCGCGCCGAGGGGGACACCCGCGAGCATGGTGGCGAGGACATGACCGCACAAGGCCACACGAGCGGCACCTTCCGGGAGCTCGGGGAGTTCGAAAGTGCCTCGTTCAAGGCGCTTCCGGAACAGACACCAGCCCGAACCGTCGAACGCGAGGACAGCGAGCAGGCGGCGCCGGCTGGGGAACACGTACAGACTCCCGTCGACCGGCTCGAGGCCCATCCGCCGGACCTGGCCGGCGAGCGCGTCGAAGCTGCCGCGCATGTCGACGGTCGCGCGCGACGAACACCCGGGTCCGCGGTGGGACGCTCGGCACGCGGCGACCGCCGCGAGGACACGGCGCACGCTGGCGGCCGAGGGCTCCGTCGTCACGAGCTCGACCAGCCGCAGTTGGGCCAGCGGTTCTCGCCGCCCCAACACTGCCTTCACATGTTCAACGACCGTGCGTCGATCCCGTTGCTCCGGCGAACTCCGCCCGCGACATGCCGCTGTGCTGGGCCTCCGCGAGCAACGCCGCGGCCTCCTCGGCATCTCGAACCTTCCGTAGGACCATGGGCACCTCCGGCAGGAAGCTCACCCGGTGGCGCTACAGGTTCCCCCCGTGTTCGCTGATGGGCCACGGCGCCACAGGTTCCCCCGTGTTCGCTGATGGGCTACCCAGCGGCGCGTCTTCGACGGCTCGTCCCGCGCGGACGAGGCCCACGGTGCCGCGGGCGATGGGCGGTATGCTGGCGAGGGTCCTCGTCGACAAGTTCGCCGATCACCTGCCCATGAACCGGCAGGCGGAGCGGATGGCCCAGGAAGGCTTCGAACTCGCACCCCAACGTGCTCGCCGGGTGGGTGGTCGCTGCGGCGAGTGCCTCGCTGCTCGGTCGAGTCGTCGAAGCCATGGCGGAGCGGCTCCGGTCGGGTGGGTGGCTGCAGGCCGACGACACCGGGTTCCCCGTGCAGGACGGCCCCGACGGCAAGCTCCGGAAGGGACGCCTGTGGAGCTACACCGACCAGCAGGAGGTCGTGTTCCGATTCACCGACACCAAGCACGGCGAACACATGGCTCGGGAGCTCGCCGGCTTCCGCGACCGCGCGCTGCTCGTCGACTGTGGCTCCGAGTTCAACCAGGTGGTCCGCGAGCTCGGCGCCGAGCGCGCCGGGTGTTGGTCCCACCTGCGCAGGTTCTTCTTCGAGCCCCGCCTCCACCACCCTGCCGAAGCCCGCCCGCGTCGCGTTGCGCACGATCCGCGAGCTGTTCCTGATCGAGCGCGCCTTGGCGGGAGCCCCGGCCGAACGGGTCCGGGAGGTCCGAAGTACGGAGTCGCGACCCCTGGTCGACGCGCTGTTCGCGTGGGTGAACGAGGTCTCGCAGGCGCCACGAGCCTGCGTTCCGCCGAGCTGCCGATGCACAACAACCTCGCGGAGGATGTTCAGCCTGATCGGCTCGTGTTTGCTGCAGGCGGTGGACCCACAGGTCTACCTGACAGACGTGATGAGCCGCCTGCCGTCGCACCCCGCGAACCACGAGCTGACCCCGATGGCCTGGCGCCTCGCGCGCCTCGACGCCTCGCGCGGGCTTCACCCGGTCTGGAACGACGGACCGGATGCCGCAGCCGACTGGATACGGCCCTACAGGTTCCCCCCGTGTTCGCTGAAGAGCCACTTCGCTGATGGGCCACGCAGCACCTCGAGGTCCGAGATGGTCGCGATGGGCCGACGAGAACACTCGGTTCGATAGCGGCTGTAGCCCGGGGCCCAGAAACGACGAAGCCCCCCGCACCGTGAGGCGCTGGGGAGCTTCTGAAGAGGTGGTCGGCGATACCTACTCTCCCACAACGTTGCCGTTGCAGTACCATCGGCGCTGCGAAGCTTAACTTCCGAGTTCGGAATGGGATCGGGTGGACCTTCGAGCCATTGTCACCGACCGTAAACGGTCTTCAACAAGAAAATGGGTCGCATATAGGGGTAGGGTTTGACGCGGTATCGACGTATCGAACGCAGACGGTGAAAGCCGAACGGACAATTAGTACCGGTAAGCTGTACCCATTGCTGGGCCTGCACTTCCGGCCTATCAACCAAGTCGTCTTCTTGGGTCCTTCAGGGAAGGCTCATCTCGAGGAGGATTTCCCACTTAGATGCTTTCAGCGGTTATTCCGACCGCACGTGGCTACCCGGCAGTGCCGCTGGCGCGACAACCGGAACACCAGAGGTGCGTCCATCCCGGTCCTCTCGTACTAAGGACAGCTCCTCTCAACCTTCCTACGCCCACGGCAGATAGGGACCGAACTGTCTCACGACGTTCTAAACCCAGCTCGCGTACCGCTTTAAATGGCGAACAGCCATACCCTTGGGACCTGCTCCAGCCCCAGGATGCGATGAGCCGACATCGAGGTGCCAAACCGCGCCGTCGATATGAACTCTTGGGCGCGATAAGCCTGTTATCCCCGGAGTACCTTTTATTCGATGAGCGATGGCCCGTCCACTTGGAACCACCGGATCACTATCGCCTGGTTTCCCACCTGCTTGACCTGTCGGTCTTGCAGTCAAGCCCTCTTGTGCGATTACACTCTACGCCAGGTTTCCGATCTGGCTGAGAGGACCTTTGCGCGCCTCCGTTACTCTTTGGGAGGCGACCGCCCCAGTCAAACTGCCCGCCAGGCAGTGTCCCCCCGAAGGGGTTAGGTATCCAACACATCCAGGGTGGTATTTCAACGTTGCCTCCCCCGACACTAGCGTGCCGAGTTCATTGGCTCCCACCTATCCTACACAGAATGAATCGAATACCACTGCCAAGTTACAGTAAAGGTTCACAGGGTCTTTCCGTCTTGCCGCGGGTAGAGGGCATCTTCACCCCCATGTCGATTTCGCCGAGTCCCAGGTCGAGACAGCGCGGAAGTCGTTACGCCATTCGTGCAGGTCGGAACTTACCCGACAAGGAATTTCGCTACCTTAGGACCGTTATAGTTACGGCCGCCGTTTACTGGGGCTTCAGTTCGTTGCTTCGATTGCTCTGACAACTCCCCTTAACCTTCCAGCACCGGGCAGGCGTCAGGCCCTATACGTCACCTTACGGTTTCGCAGAGCCCTGTGTTTTTAGTAAACAGTCGCTACCGCCGCTTTGTTGCAACCATCATCCCGCTCCAGGCGCTAGGCCCTTCACGTACCGATGGCACACCTTATTCCGAAGTTACGGTGTCAATTTGCCGAGTTCCTTAACCTGGGTTCTCTCGAACGCCTTGGTGTTCTCCACCAGCCCACCTGAGTCGGTTTGCGGTACGGTCGCGAACGTCTCAACGCAGCCCGCAGATTTTCTCGGAAGCGTGGGATCAATCACTTCAAGCCGAAGCTCTTCGTCGTCACGTCTCGGCGTTGCCCTCGCGTTTTCTTCCTACGAGAACCGCCTACCCGCTTGAACCGGAATCCGATGACCGGCTGACCTACCCTTCTCCGTCCCTGCTCTGCTCCTCGTTCACGGTTCAGGAATATTAACCTGATTCCCATCGGCTTCGCCTTTCGGCTACACCTTAGGCACCGACTTACCCTGCCCGGATGATCCTTGGACAGGAAACCTTGGGCTTACGGCGAGCGGGTTTTTCACCCGCTTTATCGCTACTCACGCCAGCATTCTCACTTCTCGTCGCTCCACAGTCGCTCGCGCTCCTGCTTCGCTGCAACGAGAACGCTCCCCTACCACTCATTTCTGAGTCCGCGGCTTCGGTACCATGCTTAGCCCCGTTATATTTACGGCGCAGGGCAACTCGACCAGTGAGCTATTACGCTTTCTTTAAAGGATGGCTGCTTCTAAGCCAACCTCCTGGTTGTCTGAGTTGCCCTACATCCTCGACCACTTAGCATGGATTTAGGGACCTTAGCCGGCAGTCTGGGCTCTTTCCCTCTCGGCCATGAAACTTATCTCCCACGGCCTCACTGCCGCACGCTGCTTGCTGGCATTCGGAGTTTGATAGGGTTTGGTAGGCTGTGAGGCCCCCTAGCCCTGTCAGTGCTCTACCTCCAGCAGCACTATGCGACGCTGTACGTCAATACATTTCGGGGAGAACCAGCTATTTCCAAGTTTGATTAGCCTTTCACTCCGATCCACAGCTCATCCCCCTAGTTTTCAACCTAGGTGAGTTCGGTCCTCCGCGAGGTATTACCCTCGTTTCAACCTGGCCATGGATAGATCACCTGGCTTCGGGTCTGCGCGCTGCGACTTTCGCCCTATTCAGACTCGGTTTCCCTACGGCTCCACCTGTCGGCTTAACCTGTCGCCACAACACGCAACTCGCTGGCTCATTATGCAAAAGGTACGCCGTCACCCCGAAGGGCTCCGACCGTTTGTAGGCACATGATTTCAGGTTCTATTTCACTCCCCTCTCGGGGTTCTTTTCACCTTTCCCTCACGGTACTCGTCCACTATCGGTCAGCAAGTAGTACTTAGCCTTGGAGGGTGGTCCCCCCAGATTCCCCCCGGATTGCACGTGGCCGGAGGTACTCAGGGATCCTGCTGGTCGTTCTTGGCTTTCGCGTACGGGGGTATCACCCTCTCTGCCAGACCTTTCCAGGTCCTTCCGCTAGCCGCCTTCGTACCGTTTGCAGGCCCTACAACCCCGCTCCAGAAACCTGGAACGGTTTGGGCTCGTCCGCGTTCGCTCGCCGCTACTTACGGAGTCTCACTTGATTTCTTTTCCTACGGGTACTGAGATGTTTCAGTTCCCCGCGTTGGCTCCCTTTCGGGTACCGCGTAAAGCGGTGGGTTGCCCCATTCGGAAATCCCCGGATCATCGCGTGCTTGCCCGCTCCCCGAGGCTTATCGCAGGCTCCTGCGTCCTTCGTCGCCTCTTGCTGCCTAGGCATCCGTCATGTGCCCTTTGTAGCTTGAATCACCATTTGCGTTCGATCACTACTTCTCTCGTGCCACTCGCGGAGCACGAAAGGATCGACACGGCGTCTACCCTATCCCTATATGCGATTTCAAAGAGCTTCCGAGCAAGCGCCAGGCCCCGAAGGGACCCGACACGCGTCGGTCGCTGAAGAACAGGTAGAAAGTATGGTCGAGCCGAAGACGTTTACCTGAAGTCCGAAGCGACCCGAAGGCCATCTTCGTCTCCGGTCAGCCGAAGCTGCCAGATTTGACTCCTAAAGGAGGTGATCCAGCCGCAGGTTCCCCTACGGCTACCTTGTTACGACTTCACCCCAGTCGCCGACCTTGCCGTAGACGCTCCCCTCACGAGGTTAGGGACACGGCTTCGGGCACGGTCAACTCCCATGGTGTGACGGGCGGTGTGTACAAGGCCCGGGAACGTATTCACCGCGGCATGCTGATCCGCGATTACTAGCGATTCCAGCTTCATGAGGTCGAGTTGCAGACCTCAATCCGAACTGAGACGCCTTTTTTGGGATTTGCTCCACCTTGCGGTCTCGCTGCCCTCTGTAGGCGCCATTGTAGCACGTGTGTAGCCCCAGACATAAGGGCCATGAGGACTTGACGTCATCCCCACCTTCCTCCGCGTTATCCTTGGCAGTCTCGTTAGAGTCCCCAACTGAATGATGGTAACTAACGATAGGGGTTGCGCTCGTTGCCGGACTTAACCGAACACCTCACAGCACGAGCTGACGACAGCCATGCAGCACCTGTCATCTGGCTTCCTCGTGAGAGGACACCCCAACGTTTCCGCCGGGTTCCAGAGATGTCAAGCCTGGGTAAGGTTCTGCGCGTTGCTTCGAATTAAACCACATGCTCCACCGCTTGTGCGGGCCCCCGTCAATTCCTTTGAGTTTTAGCCTTGCGGCCGTACTTCCCAGGCGGAGTGCTTAATGCGTTAGCTTCGCCACTGAAACGGTAAACATTCCCAGCAGCTAGCACTCATCGTTTACGGCGCGGACTACCAGGGTATCTAATCCTGTTTGCTCCCCGCGCTTTCGTACATGAGCGTCAATGTCGGGCCAGATAGCCGCTTTCGCCACAGGTGTTCCTCCTGATATCTACGAATTTCACCTCTACACCAGGAATTCCGCTATCCTCTCCCGCATTCAAGTCTCACAGTCTCGGGCGCAGTTCCGGGGTTGAGCCCCGGGATTTCACACCCGACTTGGAAGACAGCCTGCGTACGCTTTACGCCCAGTAATTCCGAGCAACGCTCGCACCCTCCGTATTACCGCGGCTGCTGGCACGGAGTTAGCCGGTGCTTTCTTTGGAGGTACCGTCAAGAATTCGTCCCTCCCGACAGGGCTTTACAACCCGAAGGCCTTCATCACCCACGCGGCGTGGCTGCGTCAGGGTTTCCCCCATTGCGCAATATTCCCCACTGCTGCCTCCCGTAGGAGTCTGGGCCGTGTCTCAGTCCCAGTGTGGCTGATCATCCTCTCAGACCAGCTACGCATCGTCCCCTTGGTGGGCCGTTACCCCGCCAACTAGGTAATGCGACGCAGGCTCATCCTCTGGCGCCCGAAGGCTTTGATCCGTAGACCTCGTGCGGTATTAGCCCAAGTTTCCCTGGGTTATCCCCCACCAAAGGGTAGATGACCTACGCGTTACTCACCCGTCCGCCGCTCATACCCGAAGGTATGCGCTCGACTTGCATGTGTTAGGCCCGCCGCTAGCGTTCGCTCTGAGCCAGGATCAAACTCTCCAGTTTAATCTTTTGCTCTATTTTGCACGTTCACCGGTCTTTCGACCGGCCTCGCGCGGAATCGACGGCTCTTGGTTTGCACCTCGATCGCTCGAGGTGGCTCACCACCCATACTTTCTACCTGGTTTTCAATGACCGACGGGATGTCGCCATCCCGGGTGCCCTCGGAGGGCTGCGTGACGGTCGGTGAGCGCTTCGGACCTTTCGGCTCGGCGGCGCGCCCTCTCGTCTCGACCCGGCCCAAGTAGTCTGGGGGTCGGGGAGCGTCAAGCGACGGGGGGTCGGGGCCCGAGTCTGACGGGTGAGGCTCGGAGATCGTCGAGTGGATCGGGGTGAGGGAGCCCGCGATCGCCTGTGCCACGCGGATCCGACGTTCATATGGGAACCTTGATTCCCGATCGGCGGTTCTGCCGTCTTGCTTTGGTTTGAGCTACGCGATGGCACGAACCAGGGTGCAAGGTTGGCAGTAACGTTCCCGTTTCAGGGTCAGCCCGCGACGATCTCCGACACCGCGGTGAGCAACCGGGCGCGGCGCTGGTCCGCCCGACGCCCTGCCTCCAACAGTCCGTCGTCCCCCGCCGGCTCGACGACCTCGACGTACGCCTTGAGCTTCGGCTCGGTCCCCGAGGGACGCACGAGGATCCGGTCCCCGCCCTCGAGCTCGAAGCCGAGCACGTCCGACGCGGGGAGCCCGAGCGGCCGGATGTGCCCGGAGGCCAGCTCCGTGCGGGTCCCCACCTGCGTGTCGGCGACCGCCAGCACGCGCCGGCCGGAGAATGCCACGGGCGGGGAGGTGCGCAGGCGCTGCATCACGGCGGCGATCCGCGCGCGCCCGTCGGCTCCGGGGAGGGTCCAGCTCTTCTGGCCGGACCGGTGCAGCCCGTGCCGTCGGGAGAGGGCGTCGAGCGCTGGGCCCAACCCTCCCCGCTCGCGCCAGGCCGACGCCAGATCCGCCACCAGGAGGGCAGCCGAGAGCCCGTCCTTGTCCCGAACCACCTCCCCGACCGAGACACCCAGGGCCTCTTCGTAGCCGAGCACTGCCCGGTACCCCTCCCCTGCTGCCTCGAGCCCCGCGCGCGCGATCCACTTGAAGCCCGTCAACGTCTCGGCGTACCGGGCGCCGTGGTGCGCAGCGATGCGCGACAGCAGCTGGGACGAGACGAGGCTCGTGGCGACGAGGCGCTTCCCGCCAGGGCCGTTGGCAAGCAGGTCCTCGGCGAGCAGGGTCCCCACCTCGTTGCCGTCGAGCACCCGCCACCCAGCTTCGCCGGGGATGGCCACGGCGATGCGATCGGCGTCGGGGTCGTTGGCGAGGATCAGATCTGCGCCGACCGCCGTCCCCAGCGCCTTGACGCGGTCGAGGGCGCCGGGCTCTTCGGGGTTGGGGAACGCCACCGTCGGGAAGGCGCCGTCGGGTCGCTCCTGCTCGGGGACGACGTGGAGGTCGGTGTAGCCGCCGGCAGCCATCAGGCGACGGAACGGCGCGGCGCCCACCCCGTGGAGCGGCGTGTACGCGATGCGAAGCGGAGCGGGCGGGTGGACTCGCAGCGCCAGGATCTCGCGCGTCCAGCCCGCCTCGAGCTCCGGCCCCCACCGCGTCACCATCGCGGGCATCGGCTCGTCGAGCGCGCCCGCCAGCGGATCTCCGGGCGCCAGCGCGTCGAGGAGCGCGGAGATGTCGCGATCGGCTGGCGACACGATCTGCGCGCCGTCCGGCCCGTACACCTTGTACCCGTTGTCCTGCGGCGGGTTGTGCGACGCGGTGACCATGATGCCCGCACGCGCGCCCAGCACCTTCACGGCGTACGCGACGTAGGGCGTGGGGCACAACCCAGGCGCCATCGACACCGGGATCCCGGCGCGCGCCAACACGAGCGCTGCGTCGCGAGCGAACACCTCGGACCCGCGGCGGCCGTCCCAGCCCACGACGACGGGTCCCGTCCCCGAGCGCACCCAGGCCGCGATCGCTGCGGTCACCCGTCGCACCATCAACCGGTTCATCCGCCCCGGACCTGCGCCCAGCGGGCCCCGCATCCCCGCGGTCCCGAACTCGAGCCGCGCCGCGAACCCCTCGGCCAGCCAGGTGTCGTCCCGGGCCGCGAGCCTCCGCTCCGTCTCCCCCCGCGTCTCGGGATCGGGATCCACTGCAGCCCACGCTGCAGCGCGCTCACTCCACGTCTGATCCTGCACTGTCTGCTCCTTGGGACGCGGGCACCTGCGGGGGTACCCGCAAGCTGCCCAGCCACGCAGCGCCCGCCGTCGCCACGCCCGCGCGGTCCCGGGCCACCGCCATGCAGACCGGGGGGCCGTCGTTGCCCTCGACGAGGGACTCCGTGCCGAGCGACGTGGGCAGGCCACCGTCCGCGAGCCCCTGCAACACGGCTGCGACGGCGTCCGCGCGGACCCGGGCTTCGGGCATCACCACGCGCAGCCGCCGATCGGCGAGCCCCAGCCGTTCGACGAGGCCCGGCAACAGCCGCCGCCACTCGGACACCTGCTCTGGCGCCTTGGCGAGGGGCAGCAGGCACCCCCACTCTCCGCCGAGGTCGACGCGCCGCCGGCCGTCCCCTTTCGCGCAGGCGGCCTCGAGCTGCGGGTCCGGGAACACGGTCCCACACGCAGGGACCGCGAGGCACTCCGCGGGGTATCCATCGACCGGACCGTCGGGACCCACGGGCAGGAACGTGGCCGTGGCCACCACCCAGGCGCCGTCGAGGCCGCTCTGGATCGACAACGTGACCAGCGGCTCCACCCCGGACACCGGCACCACCTCGCGGCACCGGAACCCGAGCCCGTACCGGTCGGGCCGGGTGACCGCCACGGCCTCCGTCGCGCCCGCGATCCGGAACGACGACGACGCCACCCCCGCCTCCGCCGCGCTCCCGAGCACGCGCCGCAGCTTCCAGAACGGGAGATCGGGCGGGACCTCGATCCAGAGCGGTTGGCCCGCTGCCGGCGCGAGCACGTCGACGAGCGCCTGCTCCACGTCCTGGGTCGGGTCCGACTCGAGGACGCGGGTCGTGATCTCGCCGCCGCCGACGAGGTGGACCCCTGCGTCGTCGACCGTCACGAGGCGGGTGCCTTCGGGCACGGCGGGCGACCGCGAGCAGGCGAGGAGCAACGACAGCGCGATCAACGGCGTCTCCGGCGACGGACGGTCAGCGGGACCCACGCGAGCGGGACGAACACCGCCGCGGGCCCGAACGTGCCGCCACACGCACACCCGTTGGACAACGTGCCGGGCTTGTCGACGTCGGTGTCCAGGGTGCCGGGGACGTCCGAGTCGATCGGGCCGCCGGTCTCGGTGGGGGTGGGCGTCGTGGGGGTGGTGGAGCCATCGCCCGTGTCTGCGGTCCCGGAGGGCAGGAGCGGGCAGTCGACCTCGAGGTGGAAGTCGCTGACCGCGTCCTCCCAGCCGTCCACGATCACGGTGTACGTGACGCCCGCGAACGCGTCGAAGCCGGCGGACTCGTCGTCGCCGTCCGGGTTCGAGGAGCCGGCCACGCACCCCGTGCCGTCGCACGCGACATCATCGGTGACCATGAGGTCGAGGTCCTGCGACAACCCTGTCACGGACAGCGTCACCGGGGTGTCGACGGGCACGGTGAACGACCAGACGCGCTCGGGGCCCACGTATACGAACTCCGTGCAGCCGTACGCCGTGGTCGCGTCGGTCGAGTCGGCATCGTCGTTGCGGGCGTCCACGACGTCACCGCAGCGCAGCTCTCCGCTCGGCACACACACGGGTGGAGGCCCACAGGTCTCGTCGGGGAGGCCGTCGTACACGCCCTGCGAGCGCCAGTACGTGGGCGGCGCCGAACAGGGGCCATCGAACGGGTCCTCTGCCGTGTTCGCGCTGTTCCGGACCTCGAAGTGCAGGTGGGGACCGGTCGAGTTCCCCGAGCTCCCGACCTCTCCGAGCACCGTGCCGCACACCACCGGGTCCCCCACGGCGACGGCGACCGACCACTGCTTGAGGTGCCCGTAGATCGTGGTCTTGCCGTCCGGGTGCTCGATCTGGACCCAGTTCCCGAAGCCGCCGCCGCCGGAGCAGGCGCCGCTGGTGCAGCGATCGAACTCGCCGTCGTTCGTGTAGATCACGACGCCTTCGGCGGCCGCCGTGACCGTGCGACCGGCGTCCATCCCGGCGAAGCCGCCGACCCCGAAGTCCGAGCCCCGGTGCCCGGAGTACGTGATGGAGCCACAGTTCCAGTCCGAGGTCCCGCCCTGGTCCTTGTAGGCCGTGGGGTAGAAGTCCGCGGCGTCGCTCTCGGAGGGGAAGGCGTAGTCCTGGGCCCACGCGACGGTGGCGAGCGCGAGCCACATCAGCGCCACCCCACGCAGGTGTCGGGGCCGCCCGCGGGCGCGTGCCAGCAGAGCGCGTCCCCTTCGAACCGGAGCGACCGATCTCGCGGCGGCGCCACGAACCCCTCGGGGGCACGGCCGGGGACCCGCACCACCGCCGGGGTCACCGGGCGCGAGGGCCCACCGGCGAACGGGACCACCCACACGGTGGTGACGCCGTCCCGCGGAGCGACGTACGCCACCTGGGCGCCGTCGGGCGACAACGCGACGCGGTCCCCGCCCGAAGGCACCAGCACCCGCGCACCCGACTCGTCGCCCGCCACCAGCGTGAGCCGCGGCCCCTCCCGCAGCACGGACACGCTGTGCCCAGCAGCCTCGACGCGCTCGAGCTCGCCGTCGCGGAGGTCGTCCACGGCCTCCTGGGCCCACCCGACCTGCGCGAGGACGATCATGGCTTGCCTTCGTCGAACGCGAACGGGTACCGCACCGTGGTCGGCTCGCGCAGCGCGAACCGGGTGTCCTTGAGGGCCGTCACGACGCAGCCTTCGAACACCGAAGCGTCGAGGTCGGCCTCCACGTGGACCCCCTGCACCCCGCCCACGTCGCCCGCGGACTCCGGCACGAGGGCCAGGGACGCCGTGAGGTTGGGGGACAGCGTGGGCACGTGGAGCTTCGCGGCGTCGAAGCAGCCGCGCAGATCGGCGCGCTTCGCGTCCATGGCGGAGGCGATGCCAGCCTGATCGAGGGTGTAGGCGCCCGGCGGGGCCTCCTCGGGCCACTCGGGCTCCACGGGCGTCACGACCACGCCGGGCCGGAGCTTCTCCATCACGTCGGGCCGGAGCTTCGCGCCCGGTCGCACCTTCTCGAGGTTCTGGGCGTCGATGCGGACCGGGGCGTTGAGCGCCACCCGCTGCTGGCGCTCGCGGCCGCGGCGACCCTCGCCGCTCCCGAGCACCACCCAGGCGGCGACCATGGCGATGACGCCGGCGAAGGCCCCCAGCACGACCACGCGACGATCCACCGCGACCTCCGGGGGGCAGTATATCGCCGCGGGCCGTCGGGGCGGCCGTCGCTACTTGGCGGCCGCCGGCCCCTCGGAGGACAACAGGCGCGCGATGCGCTCGGCGAGGGCGGTGTCGGACGTGACCTGCTCGCGCACGGCCTCGTACCCCTGGCCCAGCCGCTCGTCGCCGACGGAGTACCAGGACCCCGACTTCTGCAGCACCCCGCGCTCCTCGGCGAGCTGCAGGAGCTCCCCGGCCCGACACACGCCGCGGCCGTACATCACGTCGACCTCGACCTGCTGGAACGGAGGCGCGAGCTTGTTCTTCACGACCTTGATGCGGGTGCGTGCCCCGATCGTGTCCTCGCCCTTCTTGATCGAGCCGATGCGCTTGATCTCGATGCGCACGGAGGCGTAGTACTTCAGGGCATTCCCGCCCGTGGTGACCTCGCCGTTCCCGAAGGTGACGCCGATCTTCTGCCGCACCTGGTTGATGAACATCACGATGGCGTGCGAGCGGTTCGTCACGGCCGTGATCTTCCGGAGCGCCTGGGACATGAGCCGCGCCTGCAGGCCCATGTGCTGGTCCCCCATGTCCCCGTCGAGCTCGGCCTGCGGCACGAGCGCCGCCACGGAGTCCACGATGACGAGGTCCACCGCCCCCGACCGGAGCAGCGCCTCGGTGACCTCGAGGGCCTGCTCGCCGCTGTCGGGCTGGGCCACCAGCAGCTGTTCGAGGTTCACGCCCAGCTTCTCGGCGTAGGACGGATCGAGCGCGTGCTCGGCGTCGATGATCGCGGCGGTCCCGCCCCGGGCCTGCACGCTGGCGATGGCGTGCAGCGCGAGCGTGGTCTTGCCGCTGGCCTCCTGGCCGAAGACCTCGACGAGCCGCCCGCGCGGGTACCCCCCGACGCCGAGCGCCAGGTCGAGCGACAGCGACCCGGACGAGATGACCTCGGTGTCCACGGTCCGGCCCTCCCCGAGGCGCATCACGGTCCCCTTCCCCCACTTCTTCTCGAGCCCGTCCAGCGTCTGCTGGAGCGCCTCGGCGCGCAGGCGGTCCTCGCGGCTCTTGTCCATCGATTCCTTGGCTTCCTTCATCACTTCCTCCAATGCGGATCCCTCCGCGGTGAGCTCTTTCGAAACCGGTCAGATGCCGGGCGGGGGCCGGTACA
Organism: Myxococcota bacterium; assembly: GCA_044356535.1. GTDB lineage: Bacteria > Myxococcota_A > UBA796 > UBA796 > JACKER01. The sequence goes on along the minus strand of JBIKWC010000077.1, from coordinate 13,933 downwards.
CGAAGGCCTCCGCCACGTGGTGCTCCGAGACGCGCTCGGTCCCGTCGAGATCGGCGAGCGTGCGGGCCACGCGGACCACGCGAGACAGGCCGCGTCCGGTGAGCCCGTGGGTCTCGACGCCGTGCAGCAGCACGTCCCGGGCGTCCGGTGACAGCGCCGCCCACCGGTCGAGCTCCTGGGGGCTCAGCCGCCCGTTGGCGACGGACTGGCCGCGGCGCTGCTGCATCCGGCGCGCGGCGATCACGCGGTCCCGCACGCGGTCCGAGGCCTCCCCGCGCCCGGCGTGGACGAGCACCTTGGACGGGACGGGCTCGAGCTCCACACACAGGTCGATGCGGTCGAGGATGGGGCCGCTGATCCGCCCGAGGTACTTTGCCTTGTCCGCGATTCCGCAGCGGCAGGCCCGCGCGGAGCAGCGGCAGGTGTTGGCCGCCATCACCAGCGACACGGCGGCGGGGAGCTGGAGGGTGCCGCGCGCCCGCGACAACACGAGCGTGCCGTCTTCGAGGGGTTGGCGCAGGACCTCGAGGGTGGCCCGGCCGAACTCGGGGGCCTCGTCGAGGAACAGGACGCCGTGGTGGGCGAGGCTGACCTCGCCGGGGCGCAGGGTCTGGTCGCCGACGAGGCCAGCGACGGTGACGCTGTGGTGGGGCGCGCGGAACGGGCGCTCGGAGAGGAGGGCCTCGGGGCCGAGCAGGCCGGCGGCGTCGTGGACGCGGCTGACCTCGAGCGCCTCGGCGAAGGTCATGGGGGGCAGGATGGTGGGGAGGCGGCGGGCGAGCATGGACTTGCCGCAGCCCGGCGGCCCGATCATCAGCAGGTGGTGGGCGCCGGCGGCCGTGATCTCGAGCGCCCGGCGGGCGAGCTCCTGACCGCGCACGTCGGACAGGTCGACGCCGGACGGCGCGGCGACGGCGGTGTTGGGCGGCTGACCGGGCACCAGCTGCTCCCCGCGCAACCACCCCAGGACCTCGTCGAGGTTCCGCACCCCGACGACCTCGACGCCGGGCACCAGCGCAGCGGTGGCTGCCGACGCTTGCGGCACCACCAGCGTGAGCCCCTGGCGCCGCGCGAGCATGGCGAGCGCGAGGGTGCCGCGGACGGGCCGGAGCTCGCCGGACAGCGCCAGCTCCCCCACGGGCAACACCTTGCGCAGCGCGTCGGGCGGGAGCTGCTCGTCGGCGGCGAGGATGCCGAGCGCGATGGCGAGATCGAGGCCGGTGCCTTCTTTTCGGAGGTCGGCGGGGGCGAGGTTCACGACAACGCGCTTGCGGGGGAACTCGAGGCCACACGCTTCGACGGCGCTGCGGATGCGCTCGCCGGACTCCTTCACGGCGCTGGCGGCGAGCCCGACGATGCACACGGCGGGCAGCCGGCGGAGCAGATCGACCTCGACCTCGACGGGGACCGCGTCGATCCCCACGACCACTCCTGCCGACAGCCTGATGGACACGGCGCCTCCCACGCCGCGGCCTCTCGCAAGCCACCTGCCAGGGGCCGGATCCGCTCCCTGGGCGGATCACTGCGGAGCGTGCCACCGGCGTCCAGCGCCGCGCGGCTTCCGCAAGCAGCGGAGGCTCGGCGTTGCGGGCCGGTCGGGGGTGACGGACACCGTCGGACGTCCAGGGTCTGGCGGCCGCCTGCTCCTCCTGGAGCCTTACCTCGAGCATCTCGGCGTGCGTTCGGGCGGGGTATGACCCTCGGGTCGACCCCTGGGAGCCCATGACCCCCTTCCTCCGCCTCCTGGCGTGCACACCACCGGCGGAGGAGCCGCGGGACCCCGACAGCACCCCCACGCGCCACTCCGCCGCGCTCCCGGAGCCGCACTCCGGCACCTTCGTGCCCCTGGACACCGGGATCCCTGGGTTCGAGATCACGATCAACGAGGTGCTGGCCGAGGTCGGAGAGGGCACCGTCAACGACGCCAACTGCGACGGCCGGTACGGGTCGGAGGACCAGTTCGTGGAGCTGGTCAACACCGGGACCGTGACGGTCGACCTCACCAACGTGACGCTCGAACGCGCCGGGCTCCCCTACGTGTGGTTTCGCCGGGGCACCGTGCTCGCACCCGGGCACGCGCTCCTGCTGTTCAGCGGCGGCACCCCGGGCTTCGGCGCCACCGGGACGGAGCCGTGGTGCGCCGCGCTCCCCCCCACCGTGGCGCTCTACCCGTTCGACCGGCCGCTCGACCTGCCCGAGTGTGGCGCGTTCGACCTCGTCCTGTACGGCTGGGCCGGATTCCGGCTCGACGGGTTCACCCGCGACGCGGCGCCCTGCACCGGGCAGAGCCTGGTGCGGAGCCCGGAGCTCGACCCGGACGCGCCCGTCGTGCCCCACGGGACCCTGTCCCCCTGGCCGGCGAGCCCCGGGACCCGCGCGGACGGCAGTCCGTTCTGACGCCCGGCAACCACTGTCCGGGAGGAGCCTCGAAGATGGCCCTGTCCGAGAAGGGCCTCGAGGACCCCCGCAGGTTGCTGGACCACCTGCCCGATCAGGAGAGCCGGGGCGGAACGGACACGGGCACGGGCACGGGCTGGGGTTGGCGAGAGAAGTGAAGCTCGAGTTCCCCCGCCGCGCCCAAGAGCCACAAGGCATCCTCCGGGTCCTCCGAGGCCCCCGACAGCCAGCGCGCCAGCGGCGCCACGATCGCGCGCCGCACCACGTCCTCCGGCAACCCCAGGGCCGCAGTCGGTGGCTCGCTCCCCAGCGCGCGACCCCACGCCCACAACACCCGCCCCGCCGGCAACCCCTCCCCCCGCCGCAGGTTCTTGCGCACCTGCGCCACCGCCTCCAGCACCCGCCGCCGCACCTCCGCCGGCGTCGCCCCCTCCGGCACTGCGTCGTCCACCTCCGGCGCAGCACCCGCCCCCAGCGCCGCCACCAGCGCCTCGTGGGGGGTGCCCCGCGCCCGCGCCACCAGCGCTGCCCACGGCCACCGCGTGAGCCCCGGCTCCGCGTCCGGGTGGTGGTCGTCCAGCGCCAGCAGCCGCACCGCCCCCGATACCCCCGCGAACCGCCCCTCGAACCGCGTCGGTGAGCCCCGCTTCTCCAGCTCCGTCTCCACCGCCATCGACAGCTCCACCCCCAGCGGCGAGGCCCCCGCGAACACCCGCCACCCGTCCGGACCGCGCCGCGCTTCCACACCCATGCGGAACGGCCCCGGCGCCGGCTGGTCCACCAGCGGGAGGCGGTCCCCGCGCACCTCCTCCGCGAGCGTCGGCGCGGTGTGCCAGGCCGGGCCCAGCTCGCGGCCCTCCCGGCTCCGGGTCGTCGGGTGGTCCGTCAACACCCACACCCGGCGCAGCACCTGCGCCGGGTCCACCTCCCCGTGGAACAACGACGACGCCACGCGGCCCCCCGGCAGCGGGCGCCACTCGTCCCGCACCGTCCACCGCGAGCCGTCCGCCGGGTCCAGCGCCGGGATCGAGGCCCGCGTCCCCTCCCGCACCACACCCAGCGGCCACAGGCGCCGATCCGCCCCGCGCCGCGTCACGATGGCCGCAGGTGCCTCCCCGCCCGCTTCGTCCTCCAGCCGGGCCAGCGCCAGGCCGCGGTCCACCAGCCGGCACCGGGCCGCCGCCGCGAACAGGGGCTCCGTCACGTCGTCTCCGACCGCCAGCGCCGCCGCCACCTCGCGGAGCGCGCCCGCCACGCCCGGCAGCCCCACCTCCGCCGCGCGCTCGGCCGCGGCCACCAGGTCGTCCCCCAGGGCCTCGGGGCGGGTGGTGCCCGTCGAGAACAGCTCCACCAGGAGCCCGTACCCCTCCCCCAGCGCCAGCTGCGCCGCGTCCGCCGGGGCGCGCACGACCTCGGGCACCAGCGACCCGCCGCGCGACACCGGACCCGTGAGCGGCTCCAGGGCCAGGTGCACCTCCTGCACCGGCCCCGCGCGCTTGTGCTGGAGCCGTACCGGCTGGTCGAACCACGCCGTGTGGGGCTCGAACCGCAGGCCCTCCGCGCCCGCCGACAGGCGGCCCACCAGCGCGCCCGGGGGCTCTTCGCGCAGCCGCGACAGGTTGTCGAGCCACAGGTCGTTGCGCGGCACCAGCGCCGTGACCAGCCGGGCCGTGGCCCCGCGCGCGTCCGTGAAGACCACCGTGGCCGTGGCGCGGGTCTCGTCGGTCACCACCGCGCCCACCCGCATCCCCTCCACACACACACGGACTGCTGGCTCCCCCTCCCCTTCGTCCAGCGCGTCCGCCAACCGCTGCACCCCCTCGCGGAACCCCGGCACCCGGTACCGCGCCAGGGCCCTCGCCGGCGCGGGTGGGGCCGGGAGCGCCTGCAGGCCGGCGTGCAGCGAGAGCCGCCCGTCGGCCGAGCGCTTCACGTCGTCGAGGCGCCAGGCCCCGTGCGCCAGCTCCGCCACCGTGAGCGGCGTGACCTCGGACACAGGCTGGAACCACAGGCGGCGCGGGTCGTCGCCGAACCAGTCCGAGGGCCGCACGATCGAGGCCAGGAGCTCCTCTCCGGTGTCGGGGACCGCGAGCACCACGCTCACCCCCGTGAACCCCGCGTCGGTGACGAACCCCGAGGCCGACACCGCCTGCACCACCAGCGTGCCCGGCACCGGCTCGTACCTGCGCCGCGCCACGCCCAGCACCTCGTCGTCGCGCGGAGACGCCGGCTGCGGCAGCACCGCCGCCGCAGCGCGCAGCCGGAGGTCCGTGCGCACCAGGGCCGCCACCACGGACGTCGCGCGGTACCGGGGGCTGCGATCGAGCCCGCGCGCCACCTCGGCGCCCAGCGCCGCGAGCTCCCGCTCCACGAACAAGAGGCCCGCGGCGTGGGCCGTCTTCTCGAGCGCGCCGAGCTCCGCCAGGATCGGCCGCGACAACGTGCGCAGACCGCCGCGCCCCACCCGCCGGAGCAGGCCGCGCACCCGAAGAACCCCGATGCTCGCAGCCACCCGATCCATTGCGTAACCCCTCGGATACCTCTGTACGCCCGCCGTCGTCGACCATGGGATCCCGCGAGCCTCCCTTCTCCGCGCCGCGACCGCTGGGGTACAGTCGGCGCCGGGTCGGGGGGACGTCGGCGCATGGCCGTGGTGTACGAGCTCCAGGTCGAGGGGGACGGCGTCGTGCCGCACGCAGTCTCCGTGGGGGTCCGGCCGTTCGCCATCGGGCGCGGATCCACCAACGACCTCGTCGTCCCCGACGGTCTCGTGAGCTGGGAACACGCCAAGATCTGGGCCGACGTCGAGAAGATCTGGCTCGCCGATCTGTCGTCCACCAACGGCACCTTCGTCAACGACGCGCGGATCAACGGGACCATCCAGCTCAGCGTCGGCGACCGCATCACGGTGGGTGGCAAGCTCCACCTGCGGGTCCAGCTGCACGGCACGAAGACCATGACGACCGAAGGCAACCGCTCCATCGCGCTCGAGAACCTCGGCACCGGCCTCAAACACCCGTTCCGCGCCAGCCGCTTCATCATCGGCAGCGCCCTCGACGCCGACCTCCGCATCGAAAGCGCCCCGGCCTACGCCGCCGAGTTCGCGGTGCACGGCAGAGACGACATCTGGCTCATGGTCGACAACGACGACCGCGCGCTCCAACTCGGCGACCGCATCGACGTGGCGGGCATGTCCTTCCGGCTCGTGGAGGTCGACGTTCCGCGGGCTCCCACCCTGCAGCCCCAGCGCGACCGCTTCCAGTACCGCCTGGCCGCCACGCTCGACGGCCCCACCGGCCCCACGGCCGAGCTGGCCGACCCCGTGACGGGCAACAAGGTCCGCATCGAAGCCGAGACCCGCGCGATCCTGCTCTACCTCCTGGGCAAGAAGGTCGAGGACGACCGCCGCGCGACCATGCCCAAGGACGAGCTCGGCTGGTGCCCCGACGACGACGTGATCGTCGGCGTGTGGGGACGCAACGGCCTGCCCGACGGCGCCAACCGCCTCAAGGTGCTCGTGCACCGGCTGCGCGCGGAGATCGAGCGCGCGGCCCTCGATCCGTGGTTCATCGAGCGGCGGCGCCGGTTCATCCGCATCCGGATCCGCGAGTTCGTGGAAGCCTGACGGTCGCGGCCTACAGGAAGCCCGTCCGCTCGCAGAACCAGGCGAACACCACGGCGCCGAGCCACGACGCCCACAACGAGGCCCCGATGGCGCCGGGGCGACCCCGGTGTGCCCACTCCACGCGCGTGAGCCACCCCGAGGCCACGAGCAGGAGCGCCGTGGAGACCCAGGCGAGCACCGAGCCCGTGCGCCACCCCACGAGCAGGAGCGGGGCCGCCACGACCACCAGGTGCCCACCGAGCGCCACGAGCACCGGGCGGAGCGCAGGGTCGTCGGAGTAGCCCACGACCCAGCCCTGGACCCAGTCCAGGAACCGCCTGGCGTCGCTCGCGGCCATCACGCGGCCAGGAGCTTCTGGAACTCGCCCGACGCGTCCAGCGCGCGCAGGTCCGTGTACCCGCCGATCGCCCGGTCTCCGACGAAGATCTGGGGCACCGTGGTGCGGCCCGTGGTCTCCACCAGCCACCGGCGCGTGTCCGGGTCGGACGAGCAGTCGATCGCTTCGTACGCAAGGCCCTTCTGGTCCAGGAACGACATCGCCGCGACGCAGTACCCGCAGCTGTTGGTCTTGTACACGCGGATCTTCGGCACGACCCCTCCCCCTCGTCCGTAGCATGCGCGACCGTCAGGCGGTGCGGCGGCGCGTCCAGCCGCGAGACATGCGCTGCAGCGCCCACTGGCTCCCGAACCCCCGGTGGTCGCCCGCGCCGCGCGGCAGCCCCACCTCGTCCGCGAGCCCACCCCAGGCGAAGCCGAGCGCGAACGTCTGGGGGTGCGCCTGGACGAGCTCCGACAGGAGGGCGGCGGCGGCGGCGTCGCAGTCGTTCTCCTGAACGTAGACCCCGAGCTCCAGCGCGTGCTCCTGCCGCAGCAGCTCCAGCCCCTCCACGACCTCGTCGTCCACTGCGTACCGACCCACACCTCCGGGCACGAGGGTCAACAGGCAGGCCCCGTTGAACATCACCGTCGAGCCCGACGGGATCTGGCCGCGTTCGCAGGCGTGCTGCAGCTCGGCGGCGAAGTGGAGGAACAGGACCTCGCGGGGACCGGGCAACACCACGCCCTGCACCACCTGCACCACCTGGCGCAGACCCTGGATCTCGGCCAGCGCGAACGACCCGACCGCCACCACCTCCACGTGCAGGCGGTTCAGCGCGCGGACCAGCGCGCCCAGGAGCTCCGGAGACGACCGCAGGCTCTTGATCTCGAGCACGATCCCGAGCCGCAGCCGCCCGGACACGGCGCGATAGAGGTCGGCCACCCGATCGGAGCTCCACGGCTCGAGGAAGGTGTGCCGCTTGCACTCGAGGTCGCCGTGGTCCCGCGGCTCCCCGCGCAGGGCCTCGATCGCGGGGCGGAGCTCGGGCGAGCTGGCCAGCGCGAGGGCCCGCCCGAACAGGTCGAGCCAGGCGGCAGGCTCCACGCCGCCGAGCTGGGACTTGGGGGTCCGGCGCACGTCCGCCCACTGGCACAGCCCGATGTGCTCCTGCACGGTGTCGGTGGTGGAGGCGTGCGCGATCACCATGGTGGAGACGAGCGCGTCGACCACCCGCTCGCGCCCCATCGGGTCGACGGTGTCCTCCCAGGCCTCGACGAGGGCGCTGTCCAGGTACACGTCCCACTCCATGGCCTCGAGCACCTCGGGGGCGTCCCCCCGGTGGCGCCACACCCCGTACGCCGCGATCACCGGGTTGTTCTCGAACATCGGGATCAGTCCGCGCACCCGGACCCCGGCGACCACGGCCTCGCGGACGTCGCGGTAGACGTCGGGCATCAGGAACGCGAGGATCGTGCGCCACACCGGGTCGTCGAGCAGCGCCGGCGCCGCGCCCATGAACGCGCCGTGGGCGTAGAACCGCCGCGGCATCGCGGGGATGGGGTCGCGATCGGGGACGAACGGGAGGTCGTCCACCAGCGACCAGAGGTCCTCGAGCACGCGGCGCGCGCCGGCCTCGAGGCGCCGGGACCTCCGCGCGAAGCGTCGGGACTGCCTGGCGGCGAGGCCCTTCGCGCCGAGCCAGGTGTTCTCGACGCGCCGACGGGCCCGGCGGCGGGTCCGCGGGCTCCGGACCAGGATCCCGACCGCCACGAGCAGGGCCGTCAGCAACACCACCAGGACGGCTGCGACCGGAACCACGCGGCGGTGCGACAGGGACCCACGCGACGACACGGCACCTCCAGACACAGTCTAGCGCCCGGCCATCGGAAACCGCGAACGGTGCCATCGATCCGGGCCGCCGGGGACTGGGGTACGTCGATTGGGGAGGCGCCATGCGCATTGCGCTGACGGTCGGGCTCGCAGCGTGTGCGGAGGAGACGCAGGGCGCGCGGGCGTTCGTCGCCGCAGACGGGGACACGTTCGTGGCGGTGGTGGGGGACGACGCTTCCGCGCTCGCCTACGTGTGCGACGGAGCGGGTGACGGAGCCAGCGTGAGCGCCTGGTTCTCGGGCGCGGTGGACGGCGACGACTTCTCGCTCACGGGCCCCGCGGGTACCGTCGCGGGGACGTTCGGGGACACTGCCATCGGCGAGGTCCTGCGGACCGACCTCGCGCCGCTCGCGTTCACCGCTCGTTCCGTACCGCCCGACGCCGACGATCAGGGCCTGTTCCGCGCCGAGGGCGAGGTCGACGGCGCCCCCTTCGTGGCCGGATGGATCCTGGCGCCGTCCGGGGCGCAGCGCGGCGCGGTCGGCCTGTCCACCTCGAGCGACCTGTTCGGCGTGGTGGCGCTGCCGCCGGGCGCCGAGGAGGTGACCCTGGTGATCGACGGCGCGGCCGTGGACACCGACGTCTTCAACGCCGCCGCGCAGTTCGCGGAGTGACGCCCCCCTTCTGGCGGCCCTGGGTGCCGCGGCCGGTGGCCCGCGCGCTGGTCGATGGCGCCGACCCCCGGACGCTCGTCTGGCGGGGCCGCGCGGTGGTGCTGTTCGCCGACGTGTCCGGGTTCACTGCGCTCGGCGAGGCCCTGGCGGAGCGCGGGCCGGGCGGAGCCGAGCTCCTGCATCGGTCGCTGGTGGGCGCGTTCACGCCGCTGGTGCGCAAGGTCGTCCGCGCCGGCGGCTGGGTGGCCAAGTTCGGCGGAGACGCGATGACCGCCGTGTTCGAGGGGGAGGAGGCCCTCGAGGCCGCCGCGGCGTGCGCCCTCGATCTCGCGCGGGGGGTCGAGCGCGCGGCCCTTCGCCCCGCCGCGATCCCGGAGCTCGCGGCGCACCGGCTCGCGATCAAGATCGGCCTGGGGGAGGGCGAGCTCTCCTGGTGCCTCGCGGGAGACCCGGCGCACCGCCTGGAGCTCTTGTTGTGGGGTGAGGCCCTCGAGCGCGCGGTCACCGCGGAGCACGTCGCTGCCCGCGGCGCCGTCGTCACCAGCGCCCTGCGGGCCACGTTCGAGGCCACGGCGGTGCCCGGGGGCGCGTACCACCTCCACCACGCGCCGGTCCGGCCACCCTGCCCAGCGCCCGCGCCCATCGTCGGTGACCACCCCGCCGGAGCGGCATTCCTCCACCCGGTCGTCGCGGCGCGCCTCCTCGCCGGGCACGCCCGGTTCGTGCAGGAGCACCGTCGGGTGGTGGTCCTGTTCGTGCGGTTCGAGGTCGATCGGACCGATCTCGACGGCCTGCGGGCGCGCGTGGACACTCTCGTGGAGGCCACCCGGCAGGCGGGCGGGCACCTCGACAAGGTCGATCTCGGTGACAAAGGCAGCACCGCGCTCATCGTGTTCGGCGCCCCGGTGGGCCACGAGGACGACGCAGAGCGGGCGCTCCGGCTGGCGTGTGCGCTGCAGGGCGCGATCGGCGTGGCCGCGGGACTGCACACCGGGCTCGTGCACGCCGGCGCGTTCGGCTCCCCCGAGCGCCACGAGTACACCGTGTTGGGCGACACCGTGAACCTGGCGGCCCGCCTGATGCAGGCCGCGGGCCCAGTGGGCACCATCCTGGCGAGCCGCGAGGTGGTGGGTTCCCTGGCGGACCGCCTCGACACGGGGCCACCGATCGCGCTGCAGGTGAAGGGCCGGCGGGCCCAGGTGGTGGCGGTCGTGGTGCACGGCTTCCGGCGCCCGGTGTGGCAGCGTGAGCGCCCGGCCCTCCCGATGGTGGGCCGGGTGACGGAGCTCGCGGCTGCGCTCGTCGCGGTGCGCGCGGCGGCGGGCGGGCGCGGCCGGACCCTCGTCGTCGCCGGGGAGGCCGGGATGGGCAAGTCCCGGTTCGTCGAGGACGTGTTGCGCGCAGCAGAGGCGGCCGGCCTGCGGGTGAGCGGCGGCGCGGCCCAGCCCCTCGCGCAGGAGCCGTGGGACACCTGGCGGGAGGTATGGCAGGCCCTGCTGCCCTGGTCGCCCGACGAGGACCCGGCGCTGGTCCGCCAGCGGGTCCGCGCGGTGGAGCCGTCGCTCGAGGTGCGCGCGCCCCTGCTGTCGGGGCCGCTGGGCGCGGCGCTCCCGATACCGCCGGCGCTGGAGGGCCTGGGGGACGAGGCGCGCCTGCGGGCCACCACGGACCTGCTCACCCGCGTGCTCGAGGCGGCCGCCCGGCAGCAGCCCCGGGTGCTGGTGCTCGAGGATGCCCACTGGATGGACCCGCAGTCGCGCAGTCTGTTGCTCTCGCTCACCGCCGTGGTGCCGTGGCTCCCCGTGTTGCTGATCGTCGCGACGCGCCCCGACGACCGCGCCCTCCTCCGCGAGCTGACGCAGCGGCCCGGGGTCGAGCTCGTCGCCCTGGGACCGCTGTCCGAGGACGAGTCCGCCACGCTGGTGCGCCGCCAGCTCGACGGGCGGGGTCCGCCCGCGACCACGCTGGCCGGGATCACGGAGCGCGCCGGGGGCAATCCCCTGTTCCTCGACGAAATCGTCCGCCTGGTGCGCGCGCGGACCACGGACCCCGCAGATCCGCGGAGCTGGGAGGGGCTCGAGGTGCCGCGCACCCTCGGCGCACTGGTGTCGTCGCGCCTCGACGCGTTGGCGGACGTGGACCGCCTGGCGGTCCTGGCCGCGAGCGTGATCGGGCCGCGGTTTCGCCTGGCGTCGCTCCACGCGTGTTGCCCCGAGCTCGGGGAGGCAGCGCGGCTCGAGCTGCGGCTCGCACACCTCGCGCAGCTCGACCTCACCCCCGTCGACGACCCGGCGGAGCCCTCGTTCCGCTTCCGCCACGCGCTCACCCGGGAGACCGCGTACCACCTGCTCACCGACGAGACCCGCCGAGACCTGCACGGGAGGGTCGCGTGGTCCCTGGCCGGCGAAGAGGACCCCGACCCGATCGCGGTCGCGTGGCACTTCGGGAAGACCGACGACCGCGACCAGCAGGGCCCATGGTTCCGACGCGCCGCCGCAGCCGCCACGGAGCGCAACGACCCGGCGGCCGCGCTGGTGTGGTTCGAGCAGTGGCTCTCGCTCGGACACGCGGACGGGCGGGCAGCCGTCCTCGAGGCGATGGGCCGCCTGGCGTTTCGCGCCGGGACCCTGCCCCGGGCCGAGGCCTGGTGGACGGAGGCTCGCGCGTTGGCGGACGCCGGAGGCGACGTGGTGGTGGGCGTCGCGGCCCGGGTGGGGCTCGCCTCGCTGTGGGCCGACACCGGGCGCCGGCGCGAAGCCGAGACCGCTGCGACCGAGACCCTCGCCGCAGCGGACCACGCTGACCTCCGCACCGCCGACCACGTGTCCGCGCTGCTGTTCCTGGCCCAGCTCCAGCGCGACACCGACCAGTCGGGCGCCACCGCACTGGCGTTGCGGGGGTTCGCGCTCGCCGAGGCCCTGCAAGAGCCGGGGTTCGCGGGCCGCGCCGCCGCGGTGGTGGCCCTCGTCCTGCTGCGGCAACCCGACGACGTGCCGAAGGCCCAGCCCTGGCTCACCCGGGCCCGCGAGCTGGCGGAGGCCGCGGACGACCCGATCGGCCTCGCCCGCGCGCTGTCGCACCAGGCCGCGGCGCACTGGTGGACGGGGCGGGTGCTGGAGGCCACGGCAGCCTGGGGGCGCGCGGTGCAGGAGCACCTGCGCATCGGCGACGTGGGGCAGGCCTGGACGGGGTACGGCAACCTCGCCCAGGTGCACCTCAACCGCCGCTCGGTGGTCACCGCCCGCCCGATGCAGGCCCTCCGCTGCGACCACGACACCCGCGCGGGGCGCTGGAAGGTCGCCGCCGCAGGGCTCCCGTCTCTCCTGCAGACCGCGTACTTCCACCCGGACCTGTGGCAACCCGCTGCCGACGAGGCCGCGCTCTACGTGGCCATCGCCGCGGAGGCCGGGACGCCGTACTGGCACGCCATCGCCCTGGCGAGCGCGGTGCTCGTGTGGTGGCGCACCGGGCAGGACACCCTCGCCCTCGAGGCGGCGCGCGCCACGCTGCAGCTGCCGCCGGGCACGCTCGTGGACGAGGCCCAGGGCTGGGCCGCCTGCTGGGGGCAGCTCGCCGGCCGGCGCCTCGGGGCCTGGTCGGCCGAAGACGACGCGCGCGTGGCCTCCGCCGCAGCGAAAGCGGGTCCCCGGACCCGCGGGTTCTTCGCCGCCGCGCAGGTCATCGCGGGCACGGACGCCGACGCCTCGCTCCGGGCCCTCGACGCCGCGTGCCTGGACCCCGGAGACGTGTTCCTGCACGCGATCCGCGAGGCCCTGTGGGGGCGCCCGATGGACCCGCCCCCAGCGCTCGACGCCCCGCCCGACCTGGGCGTGGCCCCGCAATACCCCGAGCTCTTCGCCGCCGTCCGGGAGCGCTGGGCGCGCCACCGGACAACAGGGTGAAGGGCGGGACTCGGTCACCGAACGCTCGACCCTCACCCCCCGACCCCCTCTCCCGGAGGTAGAGGGGGAGCAGCCCCAGGTTTTTCCCCCTCTACCTACGGGAGAGGGGGCAAGGGGGTGAGGGCAAAGGTCGACGGACCTGTTGCACGACGAGGGGGCTCAGAGCGATTCGAGGAACGCCACCAGCGCCGCACGCTCGGACGCCGACAACATCGACGTGTCGCCCATGCTCCCGTCGGCCGCGCTCGCCACCACCGCCGCCAGGTTCGGCGCCGAGCCGTCGTGGTAGTACGGCGCGCTCGCCGCGATCCCGCGGAGCGTCGGCGTCTGGGTGGGGAGGTCGCCGCGCACCTGGTGCTGCAGCGTGTCCGTGTACAGCTCACCGCCGTGGCAGGAGGCGCAACCCACGTCCTCGCGCTCGAAGATCTCGCGACCCTCGGCCACGAGGCCGCCCTCCTGGCCCGCCCGCGGGCTGTCCGGGTACGGCGTGTAGTTGACGTAGGCCTCGACGAGGAGCGCGTCCGACCGGCGCAGGCCGTTCCCGCCCATCCGCAGCGAGGTGGTCAGCATCGCCTCGTCCGCGACCGACGCGACCTCCTCGGACCACGTCACGGGCGCGGTCGCAGCCACATCACCCGCGAGGGACGGCGTGTTCCGGTGCTCCCCCTGCAGGGTCCACGTGAAGCCGTCGTTGCGGCCGTCCATGTGGCAGGTGGAACAGGAGACGCCGGCCGAGTTCGCGGCCATGCGCTGGTCGAGCGCCGAGAAGAACATCCGGCGGCCCTCCTCGACGTCGGCGGGGAGCGAGCTGCGGGTGAGCTCCACGGCGCCGCGCGCGGAGGTCAACGTGCCGTCGAACTCGTTGCGAGCGAGCGACTCGAGCATGGCGTCGACGTCGTCGTACGGCACCGACTCGACCGAGCGCGCGAGCCAGCCGTGGACGAGCGCGTGCTCCTCCTCGTCGAACAACACGCCCTTCGGGCCAGCCGCCGTGGTGACGGCGACCGCGCTCCAGGTCACGAAGCCCGCCTGCTCGGCGGAGGTGAACGGCGCGGTCTTTCCGCATCCGTCGCAATCGGTCGAGGAGCCGGTGGAGGCGAAGTCGAAGCTCGGCTCGGCCTGGCCTTCCTTCTCGCGCGGCCCCTCGTTCGAGACCACGACCACGGCGTTCGACGCCTCCATCGTG
>JBIKWC010000076.1:0-27743 GCA_044356535.1 Myxococcota bacterium | reverse complement strand
CCGAGAGTGGCAGGTCTGGGACCAGCGCGGGGCGCCGGTGGGGGAGCACCTCGCAGACCAGCTGCTGGTGCCGCTGGCGCTGGCGGGTGGTGGCCGCTTCCTGACGGGGCCCCCCACGGAGCACACGACCACGAACGCGCAGGTGGTGGCCACGTTCCTGCCCGTCGACCTCTCGTTCCTGGACCGCCCCGACGGCCTCGTGGAGGTGGTGGTGGCGCCGCGGGTCACCGAGGGGGCCAGGTGATCCTGCTCGCGCTGCTGGCGTGCAGCTCTCCGGACGTACAGCTCGCTGCGCGCGAGGCGGTGTGGTGGGGGGAGGTCGGCGCGCTGGAGCGGTCCGAGGGCCTGTCCCTGGTGGCCGTCGAGGGCGCGGAGCCCGTGGGCTACTGGCCGCGGGTGGTCGTGTACCCGGACCACGTGTCGGTGGACGACCGCGCGTGGTTCCTCGCCCTGCCGGACGAGGTCCGCGACGCTTCGCGGGACGCGCTCGTCGAGGTTCCCGAGGCTGCACGGCTGACTGGCGGTCGCTTCCCGTCAGGCGAGGGCCTCGTCGAGCCCGGGCTGCTCGAGGTCCTCGAGACCCTGCACCAGGCCGTCTCGTCCCAGGACCAGCGCGTGCCGCTCCCGCTGGTCCCGGACGCGACCGTGCCCGCCGAGACCCTCGCTCGCGTACTGCACACCGCCGGGCAGGCCCGCTTCGACTCCTGGGGGCTGGGCGTGGCCTCCGCCGGCCGGCTCCGCAACGTCCTCGTGTCCGCGACCTCCTGCACCAACCTGTTGACCCTGCAGGTCACCGACGGCGCAAGCGCGCTCCGGGCCGAGGAGGGGCCGCCGCTGCTCCCGGTCGGTGGCGCGTGCCCCGCTGCACCCGGGGACCTCGTGGGCGCAGCGGAAGCGCTGGCCGCAGCGTGTGCCTCGCGGTGGACGCCCGACGACCGGTGCTTCGACGTCACCGTCACCCTGGGCGAGACGACGGCGGCGGTGGCCCTCCGGACCCTCGGGGCCCTGCTCGCGTCGCCGGCCGATCTCCGCACCGCGCCACTGTCGCTCGGCAGCGGTGTTCCGGCCTGCGCCTTCGCGCTCCCGGTAGACCAGCTCTCGGAGGACCAGCTCGACGTGGTGTGCCTGGGACCGACCCGGGCGGACCGACAGACCGGGGGCCGGCGGTCGTTCCTCGTGGGTGGAGGAGGACCGGATCCGCGGACCCGGCAGGCGTTCCCGGCCTGGGCCGCTGCGGGGGCGCCATGATCGTGTCCCCGGCCTGGGCCGACATCGCCAACCCCGAGGCCCCGCGCACCGGAGCGATCCCCGCGGACCTGCCGCCGCCGGGTCCACGTCCCGACACCCCCATCGTGCCCCTGCTGGTGATGGGCCTCGCCGTGCTCGCGCTGGCGCGCCTGTGGTGGCGTCGCTCCAGCGACCGCACGCCGCGCAATATCCGTACAACCAGCGACGTCCGCTCCTCGGGGGGCGGTGATGGTCCGGATGACGTGTGACCGCTGCGGGGTCGAGAAGCCCGTCGAGGACTTCGAGCTCGGTCGGCTCCGCCCCGACTTCCGCAGCCACGAGATCCAGGCGATCGACCGCCTCCGCCGGGAACCCGAGCTGGTGTGCCGCGCGTGTTACCGCCCGCCCGTCGGGATGCAGCTCCTCGACCTCTCGCTGGCCAACGACGTCGGAGAGCGGCCGATCCTCCAGCAGTCGATCCTCGACCTGGTCGCCGACCTGGTGGACCGCCTGCGCCGCTGGGGACGCTGACCCCCTCAGGTGAGGATGTCGTTGTGGGGCTGCAGCGGCGGCGGCACGTCGGGCTCGCCGAACAGCTGGCGGAGATCGATCTCGATCCCGCGGGACATCGCGGTGATCGGCACGTCGTTGGCGCTGCCTTCGAACGGGTTGGCGGTGGCGTCACCCACCTTCTCGAGCGTGGTGAACACCCAGGTGACGACGACGGACAGCGGCACCGCCAACCACACGGTGGTGACCTTCGCGACCTCGGGCACGAGGGCGAACGGCACCAACCCGACGAACAGCCACAGGACGAACCGGTTCGCGGTCGCGAACTGCCGCGGGTACGGGAAGTTCTTGATGCGCTCGCAGCGGCCCTGCTGGTCGACGAGGCTCCCCAGCCGCTCCGCGAGAGCGACGTGGTGGACGGCATCCATGGCGCCGGCCCGACACAGCTCGGCCAGGTCGCGGGACTGCAGCGCCAGGAGCTGGGCGGCCTTGTTGGAGGTGCGGGCGACGTGGGCGTGCTCCTCGGCGGACAGGTAGGGCCGCACCCGCTCGAGGAGGTCACCGCCGATCTCCTCCACCGGGAAGTTCCGGTTCCGGTACTCGGCGTTCGCGGGGTCCGTCATGCCCTCCCACACCCGGGGTTCGCGCAGCTGGTGGCGCAGCGCCGTGAGCCACGCGAGGTGCCGGTGCAGCAGCCGCCGGTGGGTCGCCGCGCGCGCCTCGGGGGACAGGTCGCCGCCGACGAGATCGCGCGCGAGCATGCCGAACACGCGGGAGTCGTTGACGATCCCGCCCCAGATGGTGCGCGCCTCCCAGGTGCGGGCGTACGTGGCGTTGTTCTTGAAGCCGACCAGGAAGGACGTGGCGGTCCCGAGGAGGCCGACGAGCACCCACGGGACGGTGACGTGGCGAAGGTCGGCAGCGTGGAGCGCGGTCGCCGCGGTCGCCACCACGGTGAGACCGGCGATCTCCCGCCAGGTCCACCACAACACCTCTCGGGTCCCGAAGCCGCGTCCAACGTGCATCCAGCCCGCCTACCTCGGGAGGCGCCACGGCGTCACCCGGGCCGGCCACTGACGGCCTCGGAGGCTGCGATCGGCTCCGCCAGCTCGAGCGCCCGGGCGCGCAGACCGAGCGCCTGCCAGCGCCGGGCCCGCGCAACCAGCTCCGCCGGGCTCCGGAACAACAGGCCCGCCTGGACCACGAGTCGCTCGCCGTCGTCGAGGAGGCCGAGCACCGCGAGCTCCTGCTCCGCAGTCCCCTCCCGGGCGAGCGGGGCCGCCACGCGCCGGAAGTCGTCGAGGGTGCCCTCGAACGTCGCGTACGGCAGGATGAGCAGCGACTCGCCCTCGCGGCACCGGAGGCTGCGCATCAGCGGGGCCGTGAAGTCCGTCAAGCGCAGGTTCGGGTCCATGAACCAGACCTCGCCCGCCCGGTCGACGAGCACGTCGAAGCCGCCGACCCCGTGCCACCCGAGCGCGCGCAGCGCGGGCAGGATCTCGTCGGTGAGCCGGCGGGTGATGACCTCGAGCGCGGCCGCTGGCCAGGCCGGGCGGCAGACGCCGCCACACAGCTTGAGCGAGGCATCCACGACCTGCTCGACGGCGCCCAGGATCTGCGGCGGGAGCGACGGGTCGGCGGGAACGAGGAACTCGACGTCGAGGTTGCGGACCACGTCGATCCATCGCTCGACCACCACCTCGCCCGGGAGCGTAGCCACCCGCTGGACGGCGCGGTCCCAGTCGGCTGCGTCGGCGCAAGGGAACACGCCGGCGCCGGCGCAGGAGCCGCTCACCTTCACGATGCACCGGCCCGGCCAGGGATGGGCGGCGAGCGCGGCGCCGGAGCCGAGTGCCAGGAGCCGCGGTGGCGGTGCGGCTGCGGGCACCAGCCGGGGCAGCGCGGCCTTGTCGTTGACCATCCGACACAGCTCGGCGGGGATGCGGTACCGATCCTCCAGCCGGGCGTCGACGAACGGCTGCGCGAGCCGCAGCGCGCGCGCCGGGGACTGTGCGGCCAACAGGGTGATCCAGGCCTCGCACCAGGCCTCGGAGCCGAGCGTGGAGCGGAGGCCCTCGGGCAGCGCGGAGACCTGCTCCCGGTCGCCGAGGGCCACCCCGAGCTCGCGGAGGAGCCCCCAGGTCGCGTCGGACACGGTGCGGGGGTCGCACCACACACGGACAGCGCCGCGCGTCAGGGTGAGCGGCAGCGCCGAGCACAGGTCGTCGGTCTCGTCGGGCGTGGGGCTGAAATAGCTGTCCGCGGAGCGGCGCGCGAACGCGTTGGCGTAGGAGGCGCCAGGTCCGAAGGCGGAGAGGAGGAGGTCATCGGGCGCGGGCTGGGGCATCGCCGTGGGCTATCTCCCAAGCCCCCGATGCACACCCGCGGGCTGACTGCGCTGGGCCGGGCGACGGGTGCAGCATCGCCGAGGGCGCGCGGGTCGCCGGGTCACGCGCCGGGCGGGGCGAAGGGTGCGGTCCGGGATCGGCAAGTCGGGTACACTGCGCCCGTGTCTTCGCCCACTGTCGGTCGGTACAGCCTCGAGCGACTTCTGGGGCGAGGCTCGCTCGGGGAGGTCTGGGAAGCCCGGATGCCCGGACTCCCCTACTCCGTCGCGCTCACGTTGCTCCGGGCAGCGCCCGATCCGCGCGTCCGTCCCGGGCTCCTTCGCGACCTCAAGGCCGCCGCCCGCGTCCGTTCGCCGCACTTCGCGACACCCCTCGACGTGATCGACGAAGACGGCGCCTTCGGCATCGCGACCGAGCTCGTGCGCGGTCGGCCCCTGGTCTCGGTGAGCCCGCTGCGGGAGGTGGCGCTGCTCGACGCCGGACTCGCGTTGGCACGGGCGTTCACCCACCTGCACACCTCCACGAGCGAGCTGGTCGCCCGGCGACCGCTCCACGGCTGTCTGCGTCCAACGTCCCTCCTCCTCGACGAACACGGCCGGCTCGTGATCACCGACCTCGGCCTGCAGCGGCTCTCCGCTGGCGCCGCCGCCGGGTACCTGCTGGACGACGAAGGCGACGACCCACGCCAGGACCTGTTCTCGATCGGGTCCGTCTTGTACGCGTTGGTGGTGGAGGCGCCTCCGTTCGGTGCCAGCTCGGTGCAGGCCACCCGCGTCGAGGAGCGCCTGGCGGACCCGTCGTTCCTGGCGCCCCTGGACGTGGCGCTCCCTGGCCTCGCGGAGGTGGTCCGGCGCTGCCTGCACCGCCGGGCGGAGGACCGGTTCGCGACCACGTCGGACCTCACGTCGGCCCTCACGAGCCTCGCGCCCGAGGTCCACGGTGGTCGGCCGCTCCTCGCGCTGGGCCGTCCGCTCCAGTCCTCGCCGTCGGTCACGGCGTCGAACCGGTCCGCCGATCCGCGCCAGGCCCGGCCGACGGCGGCCCCCAGACCGGCCGTGGTGCGCGCAGAGTGGCTCGACAGCAGCGTCCAGCGGCTGCGCGCGGGGTCCCGGTTCCTCTTCGTGGACGGCCCCTCGGGCGGGGGGCGCAGCGCGTTCGTCGCCGAGCTCGCGCGCCGCCTCACCAAGGACCACCCGTCCGGTGTGCGCTGGGCCGATGTGTCGCAGTGCGCGACGGCCGAGGACCTCGTGTGCTGCGTGGCCGACACGCTGGCCTGCGAGCCCGACCCGACCGGCCGCGCGGCGCGCCTCGGGCGGATCCTCGCGCGTAGGGGCAAGTGCCTGCTGGTGCTCGACGGCGGGGAGCTGCTGCTCCACGTCGCGCCGGCGGTGATCTCGGGGTGGCTCGCCGCCGCGCCCGAGCTCACGATCGTGTGTACGGGCACCACGCCGCCGCCCGGGGTCGAGCGCGTCCACCTCGCTCCCCTCACGCCCCCCGACGCCGAGGCGCTGTGGGTGAGCGGCCGCGGCCACCGCCCAGAAGACGATCCCGCCGACGTGCGCAGGATCAACGAGCTGGTCGAGGGCCGACTGCTCGCGATCGAGCTCCTGGCCCGCTGCCCGGACCTGGCCCCCGCGGTGGTGGTCCGGCGGTTGCGGGACCGGCTCGGGCTCCTCCCCGCAGACGAACCCGATCGCGGCCTGCGAGCCGCGCTCGACGTGGTGTCGGACACGCTCCCGCCGTGGGCCCGCGCCACGATCGCGCAGCTGGGGAGCTTCTCGGGCGCCTTCGGCGTCGCGCAGTCCGCCGGTGTGGTGGACCTGTCGGCCTGGCCCGAGAGCTCGTTCCCCCCGGCAGCGGTCCTCTTGCTCGAGGAGCGCCGGCTCCTGTACCGAGACCGCCCCCGAGACCCGGGGGGAGACGTCCTGGTGCCGCCGCGCCCTGTCCGGTGGCGGATGCACGACGCAGTCCGGCGCTGGGCCACCGCCCGCACCACCCACCTCGACCTCGAGCTCACCCGCCTCCGGCACCGCCTGTCGCACGCCGAGCTCGGCCACGCCGACGTGCAGCGCGTGTTGCGGACCGGAGTGCCGGGCTGGCGCCGCACCGACCTGACCGCCGAGCTCGGGGACCTCGAGGCGGCCGTCCGGTCGGCCATCGGCGACGAAGACGGCACGGTGGCTGCCCGCTGCTACCGCGCGCTGCTGGCCGTGGCGGGAGAGCACCTGCCCGCGGCCCGCCAGTGGGAGGTGGGGCGCGGGGTCTCCGAGCTCGACCTGACCGACGCCGAGCGCGTCGCCGTGGAAGAAGGCGTATCGGTCGCCGCCGCTGCGCTCGGCCGGCACGCGGAGCACCTGTCCCGGCACCAGAACGCGCTCGTGGCCGCGGCCGACGCGAACGACCGCGAAGCCGAGATCCTGCTCGCCCTCGGCTGGGATCCGTCCGAGTTGTCCTCGGCCCTGCGCCAGGCCCGCAGGCTCGGAGATCCGGTGCTCGTGGCGCGGATCGCGGTCCGGCTCGGCGAGGTCACCGCGCCGACGGGCCGCCCCGGAGAGGCGCGCCAGCTGTTCGAGGAAGCGCTGAGCTGGGCCGACCGCGGACCCGATCCGGAGACGGCCGCGCGCGCGGCGCACCAGCTCGGTCGGCTGCTCACCGACAACCGGGACCCGGAGGCGGCCATCGCCAGCCTCGGGACGGCGATCGCGGCGTGGCACCAGCTCGGGGAACCCGCCCGCGGCGCTCCGGTGGAGGCGGACCTCGGCGGGCTGCTGCTGGACGTGGGGCGCCCGGACTCCTCGCTCCGGCACCTGGTCTCGGCGGCGACCGCGTTCCGCATCGAAGGGAACGCTGCCGCAGAGGCCGCCGCGCTCACGCGGCTCGGCGAGGTGTCCCACTGGTGTGGCCGGTTCGACGGCGCCCTGCGCCACCTCGACGACGCCCAGCGGCTCCAGCGGCGGGCCGAGGACCGCGACGGGCTGGCGCGCACGCTGGGGGTGCTGGGGCTCGTCCACACCGAGACCGGCCGGCTGCGCGACGCACGGGACATGTTCGAGGAGGCCCTGGCGCTCGGGACCACCCGGCACCGCTCGGAGCTCGAGCTCGGTCGCCTGGGGGTCTCGCTGGCGGAAGGCAAGGCGGAGCTCGCCCGGGAGACGCTCCTGCGGTGCCTCGGCGACGGGCGCGCCAGCAACGATCCCCAGCTGACGGGCCGGAGCCTGTGGCTGCTGGGGCGCGCGTCGTTCCGCGAAGGCCACCCGGACACGGCGCGCACGCAGCTCGAGGGCGCGGTGACCCAGCTCTCCGGCCGGGCGCTCGGGTGGCGGAGCCTGGCGGAGCTCGACCTCGCCAACGTGCTCGACGCGCAGGGGGAAGGCACCGTCGCGCTCGACGTGCTGGAGCGGACGATCGCGTCGGTGCAGGCGGCGGGCTTCGTGCCTGCGTTCGCCCTGGCGCTGTGTACGCGCGCCCGACTGCACCTGCGCAACGCGCGCGCGGCGGACGCAGCTGCAGACGTGCGGGAGGCGCGGTCGGCGGCGAAGGGGTTCCAGCTCGGCGCCCGAGCACCCCTCGCCCGGGCTCTGCAGGCGCTCGAACACGCCTGACGGTGGTGCCCGTGCTCGAAGAGGTCGAGGGGGAGGCCCAACCGGGTCGCGAACCCCTACCGCATCAGGTGAAGGCCTGGACCCCGGTGAGCCAGCGGCCGAGCACGAGGTTGTGGATGTCGTGTGTGCCTTCGTACGTGTAGACCGACTCGAGGTTCGCGGCGTGCCGCATGATCGGGTACTCGCCCAGGATCCCGTTGGCGCCGTGCACGTCGCGCGAGACCCGGGCGATCTGCAGCGCGATGTCGACGTTGTTCATCTTCGCGAGCGAGACCATCTCGGGGGTCAACGTGCCCTCGTCCTTCATCTTCCCCAGGCGCCAAGCCAGGAGCTGGCCCTTCGTGATCTCGCGCAGCATCCACGCGAGCTTGTTCTGCACGAGCTGGAAGCTGGCGATCGGGCGGTCGAACTGGATGCGGGACTTGGCGTATTCGTTGGCCGAGTGCAGGCAGCCCATCGCGGCGCCGAGCGCGCCCCAGGCGATGCCGTAGCGCGCGTTGTTGAGGCACGAGAGCGGGCCCTTGAGTCCCTTCACGCCCGGGAGGATGTTCTCCTTCGGGACCACCACGTCCTGGAACACGAGCTCGGAGGTGACCGAGGCGCGCAGGCTGTGTTTGCCGGTCATCTCGGGGGCGGAGAAGCCGGGCATGCCGCGCTCGACCAGGAACCCGCGGATCTCGCCGTCCAACTTGGCCCACACCACGGCCACGTCGGCCAGGGTGCCGTTCGTGATCCACATCTTGGCGCCGTTGAGCAAGTAGTGGGTGCCCTTGTCTTCGGCCCGGGTGATCATCCCGGACGGGTTCGAGCCGTGGTCGGGCTCGGTGAGGCCGAAGCAGCCGATGGCCTCGCCGCTCGCCAGGCGGGGCAGCCACTTGTTCTTCTGCTCTTCCGAGCCGAAGGCGTGGATCGGGTACATCACGAGCGAGCCCTGCACCGAGCAGAACGAGCGGATGGCGGAGTCACCGCGCTCGAGTTCCTGGCAGATGAGGCCGTACGACACGTTGTCGAGGCCGGGGCAGCCGTAGCCCGCGAGGTTCGCGCCGAGGAACCCGAGCTCCCCCATCTCGCGCGCCAGGTGCATCGGGAACGTCCCATCCTGGTAGTGCTTCTCGATGATCGGCAGGACCTTGTCGTCGGTCCAGGCGCGCACCGTGTCACGGATGGCGCGCTGGTCTTCGGTGAGGAGGTCGTCGATGCGATAGAAGTCGAAGCCCGCGAACGTGGACACGAAGCACCTCGGGGAGAGAGGCCGGGTGGGTATCCCGGAGGGAGCGCAGATGGCAGGGAACGAGGGGTGGGCGGTGGTCGACGGGCGCGGAACGCCGCTCACCGAGGCCGCGCTGCCGATCACCGACCCGGGCTACCTGTCCGGTTGGGTGGCGTTCGAGACCGTCGAGGTCACCGAGGGGAGCGACCCGGCCCCCAACCTCGCCCGCCTGGCCCGAAGCGCGGAGGCCCTGCAGATCCCGCACCCCGGAGACGCCGTGCTGCGCGAAGAGCTCGAGCAGGTGCGACAGCGGGTGGGCGGCCGGGCGTGGGTGCGGATCGACCTGACCGGGGGCGGCCGACGCCTCGTGTGGGGGACCCCCATCGACCCGACGCGGTGGTACCGCGGCCTCGTTGCAGCGCGGGTGCCACACGTCGACCACCCCTGGTTGTCGGGCGAGGTGAAGCACCGGTCGCGCGCGCCCTGGGCCGCCGAGGTCCGGCGCCGAAACGTCGACGAGATCCTGTTCGTGGATGCCGCCGGCAGGTTCACGGAGGGCTCCACCTGCGCGGTCGTGGCCACCGTGGGCGGCGCCCTGGTCACCGCGCCGTGGGACGGCCGGATCCTGGCGTCCACCACCCTCGTCAGGGTGCTGGCGCAGGCGGAGTCCCTGGGGATCCCGATCCGCCGCGAGGGTCCCCTCGCCTCGGGCCCGTGGGATGCGCTGTACGTGGTGTCCACGACCCGGTGGCTCGCCCCGGTGACCTCGCTCGACGGCCAGGCCCTGCCCGGGTGGGATCCGGTCGGGCGGGCGATCGTCAGCTCGAGAAGAAGCCCTTGATCCGCTGCAGGAGGTCGTTGCTGCGTGCGTTGACGACGTCGTTCGGCAGCTGATGGACCTGGGTGTGCGACTCGCGGGCCACCTGCCGCTGCGCCAGCACCTGCGAGAGGCTCACGTACAGCTCCGGGTGCCCGTGCAGCAGGTCCTGCAGCGAGCGGTGGCCCACCGTCACGAGGCAGGTCTCCCGGAGGGTGCGCACCGTGGCGTTCCGCTGCTCGCCGGTCAGGAGCGACATCTCCCCGAAGAACGCGCCCTGGCCGAGGACCGCGATGCGATCGGAGCCCACCAGGACCTCGACCTCGCCGGACTGCACGACGAACAACGTGTCGCCGCTCTGCCCCTGCCGCACGACCTCCTCTCCCGCGGCGAAGCTGCAGGTCGCTGCACCCGCAGCGAGCTCGTCGAGGACCGCCCCCTCGAGGAGCCCGAACAGGTCCACCTGCTCGAGCACGCCGCGGCGGACGGCCAGCTCGGTGGACGCAGACCGCTCGAGGGCCGCCCCGTCTCTCGAGAACAGGTGCACGTCCCGCTGGGGGAACGGGATCGAGATCCCCGCCCGACCCAGCGCGTGCCAGATCCGCTGGCGCAGGACGGAGTCCGTCTGCAGCGCGCCCGCGTGATCGTGGGTGTAGTACCAGAGGTCGTACGAGACCGCGCTGTCCCCGAAACCCTCGACGACCACCTCGGGCACCGGCAGGGTGCACACCGCCGGCACACCGCGGGCAGCGAGCTCCACCACCTCGCGCACCCGTCCCGGCTGCACCTGGTACGACGCTGCGAAGTGGACGTGCCGCCGCTCGAGCGTGGAGGGGCGCGTGTAGTTGCGGATCGTGGCCTTGGCGAGCACGCCGTTGGGGACCACGATCTCGGTCTCGTCGCGGGTGAGGAGCTTGGTCGCCCTCCAGCCGATCTCCTGCACCCGCCCGGAGCGCGCCGACTCCGTGTCGATGTCGATCCAGTCGCCCACCTCGAACGGCCGGCCGACCTGGAGCGCGAGCCCGGAGAACAGGTTCCCGAGCGTGTCCTGGAGCGCGAGACCGACGACTGCCGTGAGCAGCGCCGACGTCGTGAGCAGCTGGCCGGGCTCGAAACCCGCCTGTCGCAGGGTCAGGAGGCCGACGAGCGCGAACAACGCGCCCTGGACCACGTCCTGGAAGATCTTGGGCAGCGGCGGGAGCAGCCACCGCCCCACCGCGCTCTCCGTGGCGAGCAGGAGCGACGCGCGAGAGACGACCAGGAGGATCGCGGCGAGCGCGGTGATCCGGATCCAGCCGGTGTTCTCGTACCGGCTGGGGAACAGCTGCGCGAGCGCGAACAGCACGAGGTAGAGGAAGAACACGCCGGAGGGGCGCCGGACCAGGGGCTTCCGGTCGGGCGGCAACGACAGCTGCAACGCGAGCAACAGGAGCGCGGCGACGACGGCGAGGGCGCCGCCCATCTCCCAGAACCCGCGGGCCTCGAGCCACTCCGTCATGTCAGCGACGGCGCGGGGACGAGAGGGCGTACCCGAACCCGACCGCGGTCCCGTACCGACCCGCCCACCACCGGACGGACCATGGCCGGTCGGCCCGCCACACGGTGAGGTCCACCCGGGGCAGGAACCACACCTGCGCGTCGTAGAAGTGCGTCGGCTGGAGCCCGAGCAGGAGCGCGCTGTGGACCCCGTCTCCCCCGACGCCCCCGAGGACGCGGAGGCCGAACGCCGGCTGGACGCCGAGACCCAGCGTCGGCTCCTTCGTCGGAACCGCCGTGAAGTACTGCATCCTGCACTGGTCGTTCACGCAGTCCCGCTCGGCCGGATCGAGCGCTGCAGCGTCGAGCAGCGCCACGAGGCCGACCGGCTCGAGGCCGGGCTCAGCCCCGAACCGCAGCTCGAGCTCCACCGTCGCCAGGCCGATCCCGGCTCGCTCCGAGATGGGGGTGCCGAACGTGGGGATCCGCCCACCCACGACCCCGGTGACCCCGGCGACGACGGGCCCGGTGCGCGCCGCTCCGCCGAGGCCGAACCCCACACCCGACTGGCTGGTGTAGATGCCCGCTTCGGACACGAGCTCGAGCCTGCCGTCGATGGGCATGGCGGAGCAGGGAGCGGCGAGGAGCGGGAGCACGGCGGCAGTGTACCGGGCTCAGCGCCTGCGGTCGACGACCACCGGCGGCGCGAGCGAGGGGCGGACCAGGGGATCGACCCGGGCGTGCTCGAACGGGCAGTGCCGACACCCGTTTCCGCAGCACGTTCCCCGCCGCAGGTGCACGAGCTCGGTCATCACGACGTACCCGGTCGCCGGGTCTCGGTAGGAGTCGTGGCCTGCGATGACCGCGGCCTCGTGCGCGTCGGACCACGGCGCCTTCATCCCCGACTCGCCGACTGCCGGATCTTCGTGAGCCGGGACTCGAACTGCGGCAGCTCCTCGAGGGCCAGCGCCTGCGCGAGCGCCGTGGCCTCCTCCTGGTCGACGAGCGCATCGGCGTACCGGTGTTGCTGGAACAGGGCCTCGGCGCGGGTGTCGAGGGTCTGCGCACGCAACGTCCGTGGGTCCACGCCCCCCAGCCACCGGGCCCCGCACCCGGGCGCCGGCGCTTCGACGGGGATGGCGCCGAGCGCGCGGGTGGCCAGGGCCTCGGCGCGGACGGGATCCCGGAGGTCGGCGTCGTGCGCGACCACGAGCTGCCACGCGAGGAAGTTGTTCGCGACGGGTTCGCCGGGCGTGAGCTCGAGCCACCGCTCCCCGGTCCGGACGAGGGCGGCGTCGACCGACCGGCCCGAGCGGGACGCTTCGTCGAGCGAGCCCGCGACCCACGACAGCGGCTGCGGCGATTCGAAGGCCGCGAGGCCCCGGGTGAACGTGTCGAGGCCCTCGTCGGAGGCGCCGGCGCGATCGAACCGCTCGAGCATCGCGGTGAGCAGCGCGGCATTCTCCAGCGCACCCGGTTGCATGGACACCCGCACCGCGTAGAGCCGCGCGGTGTCGAGCGACAGGGTGGGCACGGCCGCGCTGCCCGCCCACGCGGTCCAGGCCACCGCGCCGAGCAACACGAGCGCCGAGGCGGCCGCCGCGACGGTCCGGTACAGCGGCTCGTCGGGGATCTCGTCGTCCGCCACGTCTCCGTCGTCGTCCACCGCGGCCGCGGGATCGGCCCAGACCATCGCGAACAGGACCCCGGCCACGAACCCCCCCGCGTGGGCCCAGTTGTCGACGGTGTCGGCGACGAACCAGAGCCCCACCCCGAACGCGAAGGTCAGCAGCACGGACAGCGTGAGGCGGCGACCCAGGAGCTCCACGAGCTCGGTCCGCAGCGGATCGGTCCCGAACCACATCGTCCCCGAGAGCAGTCCGGCGAGCCCGAGCACTGCGCCCGAGGCGCCGATCGACGACACGTAGGGCACCACCGTGAACCACCCCGACGCGAGGAGTCCGGCCACCCCCGTCCACAGGTAGGTCACGAACGTGCGCCGGGCCCCGAAGAACTCCTCCGCCAACACGCCCAGCTGGACGAGCGCCAGCAGGTTGAGGCCCAGATGGAACAGATCGTGATGAAGAAAAATCGGCATCACCAGCCGAAAGTACTCGCCGAATTCGCCCACGCGGTCCGGACGCAGCGCTCCCATCCGGATGGCCGCCTCGAGGGCGTCGCTCGCGATCGACCGCTGGAGGACGTGGGCCCCGATCGACAAGGCGACCAGGGTGGTGGTGACCGGGTACCACCTCCGCTCGGAGGATGCTTCCATGTCGCAACCTATAGCCGCCCCAACGCCCGACGGCGCTTTACGCGGCGGGGCGCGAGGCGTAGAACAGCACCGTGCGGAACAGCAGCGTCCTGGTGGGTATGGTTCTCGGCCTCGTCCTCGCGGCGGTGCTCGCCGTGCCGCTCGCGCTCGACCTGCCCGCGGCGTTCGTGCCCCGCTGGAGCCACCTCGCGCCCGGCGCCTCCCTGATCGCCTGGCTCGGTGCGGTGCTGGTGCCCGCAGCCGCCGGGTTCGTCGCGGGGCGCATCAACGACGACGAGTCCCTGCGCGCCGGGACGGGCGCTGGCACCGTGACCGCGCTGGTGGCGCTGGTCCTCGTCGGAGCCCCCGCAGCCGGTGTCTGGTCGGCGAGCGAGCTCTACCTCGCCGCCGGGGGAGGACGGCTCGACACCAGCGCCATCGAGGAGCTCCTCGCCCGCGGCCTGACCACCTCGGGCTGGGCCGTCCCGGCGTTCGGCACCGCCCTGCTCCTCGTGGGGCTCGCCCTCGGCGCGCTCGGCGGCTTCCTGGCCGAGGTGTCGGGCAGCGGGCGACGCACCCGGCTCATCCACCGCAGCAGCGTCCCCATGACGGGGCTCCTCGTGGTGACGGCGGCGACCACGGTCCACTGCGTTCTGGGCGCGCACCTCGAGCTCGCGCTCCTGCCCGCGTTGCACCAGCCCGTGGGGTTCCTGGGCCGGGTGGGGCTCACGGCGCCGCTCCTGGCGGCCGGGGTGGCGAACGTCCTGTTGTTGTCGTGGACCTTCCGCGACGCCGTCTTGTCGTGGCGGTCCGGCCGGCGGGTGGGCGGCGTGATGTGGGCGGCGCTCGCAGGGTCCCTGGCCGCGTCGGGGCACCTGCTGTCGCTGCTGGTGTATCCGTATGCGTGGCTCGGGCCGTGGCCGTGGGTGGCGATCGCCGCGGAGCTCGTCACGGTCCTCGTGACGGTCATCCGCCACCGGAACAGCAACGTGGCCCTCGCCGAGGCGCCGCGCCACTGGTTCGAGCTGGCGATCGAAGGCCTGGAGATGGGCCTCGTGAGCGTGGCCCTGTTCGTCCTGGCCGGGGGCGGGACCACGTCGACCTGGCTCGTCCAGCTGCTCCCGCTCGCCTGGACCGTCGCGTCGGGCAGCTCGACGATCGACCTCGACCCCAGCGACCTCGTCACCCGCCAGTTCCTGCTTCATCTGGCCGCCCCAGTGCCGATGATCGTGGTGGCGATGACGTACGCGGTGCTGGCGACCCCGTTGTGGCTCGTCGGGCTCGCGCTGTTGCGCAGGGCGGAGGCGAGAACAAGTTGACCGAGGCGGACTTCTCCAGGGTGCGGCTGTTCGAGGGCCTCGGCTGGGCAGAGGTCCCCGAGGTGCGCGCCGGGAACCACCGGGTGTCGACGACGGCCTCCGTCCTCTCCGAGGGCACGTTCGAGACGGTGTTCATCGTGCTCGCGGGGGAGGTGCAGCGACACCTGGACGGGCGAACCGAGCGGTACGGGCCCGGGGAGGTCGTCGGGCTCGAGCTCGTCGCCGACCCGAAGCCCCTCGAGCAGAGCGTGTACACCGCAGGCCCCGCCGAGTGGGTGGAGCTGACCGCCGCTGCGTTGGGCGCAGCCGCCGCACGCCACCCGACCCTCGGGACCAACCTGTGGCGAGCGCTGGTGGAGCGCAACCGAGCGCTCGAGCGGCAGGTCGCCGGCCTCCGCGACGAGCTCGACGAGTCGAAGCGCCTGGCGGCCCACGACCCGCTCACCCATGCCTACAACCGCCGGTGGCTCGACGAGAACCTCCCACGCCTGCTGGCGCGCGCGCGTGCGGATCGGCCGCTCGCGGTCGTGATGGTGGACATCGATCACTTCAAGCGGCTCAACGACACCGTCGGGCACGCAGCCGGCGATCGTGTCCTGGTCGCAGTCGCCGACACGCTGCGGCGCCGGTTCCGACCCGCCGACCTCGTCGCCCGCTACGGCGGGGAGGAGTTCGCGGTGCTGATGCCCGGTACGGACCTGGGGTCGGCGAGCAAGGCTGCGGAGCGCGTGCGCCAGGCGGTGCGCTTCACGCGGTTCGCCGGGCACGACGGCGCGCCCCTGCCCGCCGTCACCGTGAGCTGCGGCGTAGCGACGTCCCGCCCGAACGACAGCGCGGAGGCCGTGGTGCGGAGAGCCGACGGGGCGTTGTACCGGGCGAAGGCCGCGGGGCGCGACCGGGTGGTCTGCGCTGATCCATCGGACCCCGTCGCAGAGTAGACTGCCCCGATGTTGCCCCCGCCCGACGTGCTGCCAGAAGGTGCGCCTCGCTTGCAGAGCGACCGATACGTCCTGCTCGCCCGGGTCGGGAAGGGCGGAATGGCCGGCGTCTACGCCGCCTGGGACGTCCGGGAGCAGGACTGGCGGGCCATCAAGGTCATGCTGCCGCGGTTCGCCCGCGACCAGGGGATCCGAAACCGGTTCGAGAAGGAGGGCGTGACCATGGCCGCGCTCGCCCACCCGAACCTCGTGCGGGTGTTCGAGATCGGCGAGGCGAAGGTGCAGGAGGGCCCTCCGCTGCCGTTCATCGTGATGGAGCTCCTGAACGGGGGCTCGCTCCACCGGTGGGTCAAGACCTACGGCAAGATGCCGCCGCAGCTCGCCGTCCGCGCCTCGATCCAGCTGCTGCAGGGCCTCGAGTCGGTCCACGCGGCCGGGGTCGTGCACCGCGACGTGAAGCCCAAGAACGTCCTGTCCGACGACGCCTCCGTGCTCAAGCTCACGGACTTCGGCATCGCGCAGCTCGAGGCCTCGAACGAGACCAAGACGGGCCTCGCGATGGGCACGCTCGGGTACATGGCCCCGGAGCAGCTACACGACGCGAGGTCGGTCGATCCGCGCTCCGACCTGTACGCGGTCGCCGCCACGGCCTGGACGCTGTTGACCACCCAGAAGCCGCGGGACCTGTTCCGACTGGAGGACCGGCCCGACCTGATGACGGAGGTTCCGGAGTGCCTCCGCAGCGTGTTGTCGCGCTGCCTCTCCTACGAGCGAACGGACCGGCCCGAGAGCGCGCGCGCCGTGGCCGACGAGCTCCGTGGCCTGCTGCACGAGCTCCCCGACGACCCACCCGGCACCCCCGACCTCTCGCTGCACCTCGGCATGCCGGACATCAAGTCGATCCCCAAGGACGCGTTCTCCGAGCTCTCGCTGTCGTCGCGCGGGGTGTTCCAGGAGGGCACGTCGGGGACCGACCCGTACGGCAGCCGGCTCGGAGCGCCGCTCGTGCCCGGCGGTGGGGACGAGAAGCCCCGGAAGGCGGCCGAGGCTCCCGCTCCGGGCGCAGGACGCCGGCTGGGTGCGCGGCAGATCCCGACGGAGCGACCGGCGCCCGAGTACGTGGAGATCGGCGTGGACGAGGCGCCCGCTGCAGGGCCTCCGCCCCCGAGCTACGCCGACCTCCGACGCAGGTCCGACGCCCGCGCGGAGATCCCCTCCTATGTGGCGGACCCCGAGTACCGCGACGAACCGCTGCCGCCACCGCCCGTGCAGGTGGTGCGCTCGACGGCGCCCGCCAAGGCGATGGGCGTGCTGGGCGCGCTGGCCCTCCTGGCGGTCGGGACCACGTTCGCGCTCGGGGTGGGCATCGCGGCCTACGGCGCCAACGCAGCTCGCAGCGTCCGGGCAGCGGAGGCGGCCTTCGCCGCCTCGGCCGTAGACCTCGACCGCCACATCGGGTGGCTCGACACACTCCCGCAGGAGGTCGCCGCCCTGGGGGTGGACGCGACCGAGCTCCGCGAGGTGTACGCGGCCTGGAGCGAGACCGAGCCCGGCGTGGAGCGCGCTTCCCTCGCGATCCGCTACGTCCACGTGGCCGAGCGCGAGGCCCTGCCCCGCATTCCACCCACCGACCGCACACACGAGCAGGAGCTCGTCCACCAGCGGCTGGATCGCGCGAGCAAGTCGGTCGACGCCACGGAGTACGCGCTCGGGGAATGGCGGGCTGCCGCCGAGGGTCCCGCCGCCGAGCTGGCGGTCACGCTGCGCCTCGCCACCCCCCCTCCCGGAGTCAGAGAGTGATCGGCTTGTTGGCCACCGCCTTCGCCGACGACCAGCTCGTCGACGCAGGGTTTCGCGCGCCCGACGACCTGCCGCTGTTCCGGAGCGCCGGGCACGGCGTCGGGAAAGGCAACGCCAAAGGCGACGACTGCCCCGGCGCGGTGGCAGCGGCGCTCCAAGCGCTCGCGCACGGACACCGGGTCCTGGCGCTCGACGGCGACGGCCGGCTCGAATGCAAGCAACGCAAGGCCGGTGACGCCGTGAGCGCCTCGCTCGTCGAGGTCTCGGGGTGGTGGGTGGAGCCCGGTGTGGGGGCACCGGTCGCGGCCGCCCGCCAGCTGGCGCTCGCGAAGGTGGTGGCGAAGCTGTTGCCCGAGGACGCACCGCTCGTCCTCGAGCCCGGTCCGACCGGCGCGTGGCTCACCTGGCCCACCGTCGTCGCCGAGGCCCCGCCCACACTCCCCGAACCAGCAGATCGCGCGGTCCACGCCTGGCAGACCTGGGTGTCCGAGTGGGTGCCCGCCTGGCCGACGCTCCTCGGCGCGTTGCCCGAGCTCGCGGGCGGCCGCCTCGAGATCGCGTGGCCCGCCGACAAGGCGAAGAACGGCACCCTCCGGTTCGACGTGCCGAAGGAGCTCGCCGCCCGCTGGCTCGCCGGCGATCTGGGTGACGACGTGCTCGTGGCGGGGTGCGCGATCGGGTGGAGCCCCGATCCCCGCAAGGTCCCCTTCCAACCCCTGCAGGTCGATGTGGAGGCGGGCCCCACCCGCACGCCCGTGACCGCGCCCGAGCCGCGGGTCGACGTGAAGCCCGAAGACCTCGAGGGCCTCGAAGACGAAGTGCCCTGATGGGAGCCCCGGACCCGGGCCCACCCCCTGCGCGAGGACTCGTCGTGCGCCCGGAGCGGGAGGGGTTCCACGCCAGGGTCTGGCCGCGTCCACCCACTCCATGGCTCCGGTTCGCGGGCGCCGCGGGCGCGTCGGGAGCGCTCGGCGTGGGGTTGGGGCTCACGACCCGCCAGCCGTTGGAGCAGACGGTGGCCGCCGCCGCTGCGCTCGCCGGTTTCGGGCTGGCGCTCGCGGTGGTCTCGTGGCTGCCCGGGTTCGCCCCCGTGGAGCTCGAGGTCGACGACACCCAGGTGTACTGGAACGGCGAGCGCTACCCGTGGGCCCGGCTCGGGGGTGCGCGCGCGGTCGGCGGGACCCTCACCCTGCACGACCCGGTCGGCAGCAGGGTCGACGACCTCCACCACCTGCCGCCGGAGGTGGCGAGCTGGCTGGCGGCGGCGCTCCAGGCGTCCGTGCCTGCGATGCCCTTCACCTCACGCGATACTTGAGGTATTGTCTTGTCCGATCCAATGCACGGATCGGACGGAGGTGGACATGGACCCCGGAATCACCGACATCGCGCGGTACCTCGCCGAGAAGATCCCTACCGGCTCTGCCTCCGAAGCGGAGCGTACGGACGACTGGCGCACCACCCTCTACAACGCCCGCGCCACGAACACGGTGCGTCCGCTCCGCGACCTGGTGGTGCGCGAGGTGCCCGACGATCCGCTGGCCCGCTCGCTGTGCGAGAGCCTGCTGGCGCGCTGACACCCACGCGGGCGTCAGAGCATCCAGGGTGGGAAGTGGTCGGGCTGGTGGAAGTCCGGTCGCTCTCCAGGGAGCGGCGCCATCACCTGGTACCGACGCGCGGCGCCGATCCCGGCGAGCCGGAACGCGTTGCACCGCACCGGCCGCGACGGAAACAGCGTCCGCGCGACCCGCGCCGTACCCGTCCAGCGCCCGGTGGCGGTGTCCACGCGTGGGGACCACTCCACCGGCAGCCCCTGCTGGTCGATGGTGCGCACGCCGGACAACGTGAGGAGCAGGTGGTGACCGTGCGGCGACAGCTCGAGCTCCACGTAGCGCCCGTCCTCCAGCACCACGAACAGCTCCACCACCTCGTGCTCCCACAACCCGGGCGTGGGGCCGATCGGCGCGGTCGGGGCTGGATCTCCGGCGTACGGGGCGTCGACGTCCACTCGGAGGTGGGCGTCCTCCCAGGAGAGCCGCAGCTCCGCACGCTCGCCGCGCGGCACGCTCCGGCCGTCCCACTCGCGCCCGACCACGAGGACGACGCTGCTCACGGGTCCCTCCGGCGCAACAGGAGCTCTGGTTCGGCCACCCGCACCGCCTGGACCAGGGCCTCGACAGCGCCTGTGTGCAGCGCCGACTCGTCGATGCCCTTGACCTTCGTGGGGGTGGCGGCGCTGAACGTGCGCAGGATCACCGGGGTGCGCGTGTTCGGCGCGTAGAACAGCAGGCGGGCCTCGGCGGTGGTGGCGTACCCGGAGGGCTCGAACGCGGCACCGCGCTTCTCGGTGACCTCGAGCACCAGCACCCCGGTGTCGGCGGCGGCGCCGAACAGGTCGTGGGGGTGCACCCACGGGATCTGCTTCGCGTCGACGAGCGACACCTTGTCCATCCCGAACTCGCGCCCGAGGCCCGACAACAGCCCGCGGTCGAGCGCGGTGCGGTACCGGGCGAGGATCGTGGACCGTACACGATCGTCCTGCCACGAGTTCAGCAACACGATCACGGGGTGGAGCCGCGAAACCTTCGTCGCCGCCAGCCACGCCTCGGCCTCGGCGGTGTGGGTGCCGCCCCCGTACTTGCGGACGAACTTCTCGTAGGCGTCGACGGTGTCGGCCGTGGTCGTGGCGGTCCAGGCGAGGCCCTCTCTCCGCGTGTGGGCTTCCGCGGCGTGGGGGCCGTTCGGGTAGCGCAGCAGGTAGCGGCCGAACGACTCCTCGCTGTTGCCCGACACGGCCTCGGACCACACGAGCTCCTCGATGCGGAGCTCGGCCTCCGGCGCGCGTGGACTGCGCGGATACCGCGCCAGGAACAGCGTGTATCCGCCCACGTTCCCGCCGCGGCCGGCCTCGTCCCAGGCGATCGACTCGGCCTTGGCGGTGGCCTCCGCGAGGTGGGTCGACTGCGGCCACGCGCCCCGGAACGCCTCGTACGCGACGCTGGTTCCGGCGGCGATGGTCTCCTCCCAGGCGAGGTCCTCGGCGCGGCGCTGGGCGGTGGACGCCTTGGCAGTGCCGGGGTGCGACCTGGCGTAGTTGGTATAGCCCGCCGAATTGCCGGCGGCGACCGCCTGTTTCCAGTCCCGGTCGGCGCAGCCGGCGACCAGGAGGACGAACAGGGACGACAGGAGGAGTGAGGGGGTGCGCACGGCGAAGTGATACCTGAGGTGGAGCCGGCGGGCTACCTGCATCGTGATGCAACTGCGGGTCCTGGCACAGGGGGAAGGTTGGCGCGTGGTCGCCAAGCCGTCGGGACTGCCGGTCCACCGGAGCCGGATGGTGGACGAGAAGCGCACGTTGATCCGCGCGGCGCGCCTCCAGTTCGGAGAGGACGTGTCGCCGGTGCACCGCCTCGACCGCCCCACGTCCGGGTGCCTCCTGTTGTCGGACGGCCCGGAACACACCCCGGGTCTGCAGGAGGCGCTCGCGCGCGGCCAGAAGTGGTACCTGGCGTTCGTCCGCGGGCGCGTTGGCTCGATGGACCCGGTCCGGGTCGCGACCCCGATGAAGGACCCAGAGGGGGTGCTCCAGGACGCCGCCACCGTGTTGATCCCGGTCGGTGGCGGCGCCGAGCCCCGCTGCAGCCTGATCCTGGCGATCCCCGAGACCGGCCGGTGGCACCAGATCCGCCGGCACGTCCGCGATCTCTCCCACCCGGTGATCGGCGACTCGACCCACGGCGACACCCGCATCAACCGCTGGTGGCGCGAGACGTTCGGGCTCGATCGCCTGGCCCTGCACTGCGTGTCCCTGTCGCTCCCCCGCGAGGGCGCGCCCCCGATCGAGGCCACCTGCCCCATCCCGGCCGATCTCCGGCGCGTGTGGGAGCAGCTCCCGTGGTGGGCGGAGGCCGTCGCGCGGTTGCCCGCCCTCGCCGAGCGCTGGGAGGCCGCGTGAGCAGGGTGGGGCAGCGGCTGGCGCGGGCCTGGGACCCGCCGTGGTGGACGTTCGACGCGTTCCTGGTGGCGCTCGCGCTCGGGAGCCTGGTCGCGTCGTTCGCGCTCACCCCCGGCGACGACCCCCGCTGGGTCTACTACGCCTGGAACGGCGAGCGCTTCGGCGACACCTGCGCCTTCCTGGCCGCGACGGGTCTGCCGTGCCCGCAGTGCGGGATGACGCGGGCCTGGGTCCACGGGGCCCGGGGCCACCTGGTCACCTCGTTCCTGTCGTCCCCCGGGGGCTTCGGCCTGTTCTTCTGGCTGCAGGTGGCCGCGGCCCTCGCGGCGTGGCGGCTGTTCAAGCGGGACCCGTTCGCGGTGTCGATGCCGTGGCGGGTGACGGTCGGGTGGACGGCGTTCTGGATGTTCGGCCTGTACCTGGGACCCTGGATCCTGCGGCTGTTCGGGATCAACCCGCTTCCGTGACCCGGCACCAGGCCAGCTTGAGCGGCGGGCGGCCGTCGGGCGAAGGGAAATCGGACTCGGGGGCCAGGAGCTCGACCTCGAGGCGCCGTCCCACCTTCTCCGCGGTCCGGTGCAGCACGGCGACCCAGTCCTCCACCGCCACCGAGGCGACGTGGTTGGTCGCAGCGAGCACGCCGCCCGGCGCGGTGGCGAGCAGCGCGGGCTTGAGGAGCGTGGGGTAGTCGCGGACGATGTCGACGGCCCCCCACGGACCAGTGGCGCGGGTCGGGGGATCCAGGACCACGAGCTCGAAGGTGCGCGGCGACAACGTGATCGCCGGCCGACGCCGGCCCACCGGCAGCCCCGCGAGCATGCGCAGCACCGGGATGGCATCGTGGTGGACGTTCCGGACGACCCCGTCGGGGACCCCGTTGCGGGCAGCGTTCCCGGCCGCGACCTCGAGCGCCGACGCAGCGAAGTCCACGTTCCACACCTCGCGGGCGCCGCCTGCAGCTGCTGCCACGCCGACGCCCCCGGTGTACGCGAACAGGTTCAGGACGCTCGCTGCCCGGTGTGCGCGCACCCGGCGGCGCACGGCGCGCAGGTCGAGGAACAACAGCGGGTCGTGGCCCCGGTGCCGCGGGCGAGCGTCGAACCGCAGGCCGAGCTCGCTGCAGGTGGGGTCCTCTGGCAGGTCCACGGGGTGTCGGCGCGCGAAGCGGGGGGCGTCGGGGCGGTGGTTCCACACGGGGAGCAGCGGCGCGCCGACCACCTCGCTCACCCGGGCCGCCAGGGGCGCGAGGACCGAGGGGTCCAGCGGCTCGCGCCAGGTCTGCACCAGCAGGACCGGACCATACCGGTCGACCGTGAGGCCGGGAGCGCCCTCCGTGGCCCCGTGGAGCACGCGGACCGCGTCCGTACCCTCCGCGGCCCACTCCGCCCACCGCGGCGCCCTGGCCGCCAGGGCCCGATCCAACGCGTCCCACATCCGGCCCCCATAGTCCGTTGGTCCCCCACGGGCCGGTCCCCGCCGCGCGGGCTATCCGGGGGGCGTGTTCGCGCTCCTGCTACCGGGATGTGGGCCCAGCGCCCTCGATCTGCCCGCCGCCGACGCACCCCTCCGCCCCGCTGCGGTGGTCACGGGCGCCGTGGCGTTGGTGGACGTCGAGGCGCAGTTCACGCTGCCGCCGACGGTCCGTCCGGGGGGTGCACCTGCGCCGGACGTGTTGGTGGCGCGCGGGTCGTTCACCCACCACGACGACCGCAAGAAGGCGAGCGTGTGGCGGGTCCCCCTGCCGGTCGCCCCCGATCTTCTGCCCTCCCCCACCCGCGGCACCCACACGTTCGGCAGCGCCCCGCCCCCGGGCTTCGTGGTCACGCTCGACGGTGAGGAGCTGCCGTTCGAGCACATGGGGAAGAAGCCGGGCACGTGGGGCTTCGACCGCGAGTGGCTGTACGTGGGCGTCGGGTTCGGCGAGGACGCCCCCGCCGCCGAAGCGCTCCGGGTGTCGTTCCCGCGCGCCACGGCCACCGAGTCGTCGATGAACCTCGACACCAGCGGGGCGGAGGCCGACCGCTTCGTCCAGCGCACGTTCACCGTGGGCGGGGTGTCGCACGCGGGGTGGTTCCTGCCGGCGCCCGCTTCGGCGCGCGTGTCGGTCGTCGTGCCGCCGAACGGGGTGCTGGCCTTCGCCCCCGGCCTGATCCCGCCCGCCATCCTCACCGACGCGCCCACGGACGGCGCTTCGGTGGTGGTGCGGGCCACGGTGGACGGCGCGACGGAGGAGCTGTCGCGCACCCGGGTCACGGGGCCGTCGTTCGACATCGTACGGGTGGACCTGGCGCGGTTCTCGGGGCGCACGGTGGCGCTCGAACTCGCCACCGAAGGCGGCGGCGACAACGTCCTCGACTACGTCCTCCTCGAGGACCCGGTGGTGTACGAGGCGAAGGCCCACCCGCGGAAGTTCGTGATGATCTTCGTGGACACGCTGCGCGCGGACCACCTGGGCTTCGCCGGGTACCCGCGCGCCACGAGCCCGCACCTCGACCGCTGGGCCGCGAACGCGGCGGTGTTCTCGCGCGCGCGCACCGTCGCCCCCTGGACCCTGCCCTCCGCCCGCGCCGCGTTGACCGGCTCCGAGCCCGAGGACTGGTTCGCCCGCACCCCCGTCGCCGGTCGGTTCGCGTCCGCGGGCTTCCGGACCGACGCCATCGTCTCGAACGCGTTCCTGTCGCAACCGTTCGGCCTCGAACGCGGCTGGGCGCGGTTCCGCTACGAGCACCTGCTCACCCCCGACGCCCTGGTCGCCGACACGGTCGCCCGGCTCCGCGAGTGGCCCGACCGCGACCAGCTCGTGCTGCTCCACACGATGGGACCGCACCTGCCGTGGGACGAGCCCTGGACCCACCGCTGGCGCTGGGCCGGCCGCCAACCGGAGGCCCTGAAGTCGGCGTCACGGGGCCAGATCGGGAGCTTCCGTCCCACCAACCCTGACCTGCCGGAGGTCCGCGACTGGGTCACGGCGCGGTACGACCAGAACGTGCGCTGGGTGGACGACGAGCTCGCCGCGCTGCTGGAAGAGGTCGGGGCAGACGCCACGGTGGTGCTGTTCGCGGACCACGGCGAGGAGCTGTGGGAACACGGAGGCTTCGAACACGGGCACCAGTTCGGCGACGAGCTCCTCGAGGTCCCCCTGGTGGTCAAGAGCCCGGGGGTCACGCCCGGTCGGTTCGACGCCCCGGTTTCGCTCCTCGACCTCACCCCCACCCTGCTCGAGCTCGCGGGGTTGCCGGCCGACGACGACGCAGCCGGGCGCTCCCTCGTCGGGTACACCTTCGGCGACGCCGGCGCGAGCGAGGCGTTGGTGACGCGCCCCCTCGGGTTCGGGCGCCCGCTCTACGGCGAGGACGGGTGGGGCGTGATCGCGGGTGACCAGAAGTGGACGGCCCGCGACGGTCGGCAGACGCTGTTCGACCTGGCGACCGACCCGGGTGAACAACACGACCTCGCAGCGACCGCGGACCTGAGCCCCTACCCGAAGGCGTTGTCCGCCGCGCTCGGACGACCGGTGCAGGTCGTGTGGCGGATCTCGCTGGGTGGCGAGCCCTGGCCGTCGGCGCTCACCCTCACGGCGTCGCACCCCGACGGCCTCGCGCAGGTGTGGAGCGGCTACGACCCGCGCGGCCGCACGGCTGGGGCGGTGGCGGAGGTGGTCGACGGCCGGGTCCAGCTGACGATCCCGCCCGACGGCGAGCTGCCGAACGCGCTCTACGTGGTCCCCGCCGGCGACGTCACGCGACCGGGCGGGTTGGTGGTGACGCTGGTGGGCCACAAGGTCCAGGTCGCCGGCGCCGCTCCCGTCGATCTCGTGGTGGCGCCCGGGGCGGTCGGCGCGCCCTTCCTCGTCACCCGGGACGCCCGCTACCAGCTGGCGGTGGACCTCACCGTCGTCCCCGAGCCGTCCGGGACGGAAGTCAGCGGGTACCACCCGGAGCTCGAGGACCAGCTGCGCGAGCTCGGCTACCTCGGCGAATGAGCCGCGAACCTCGTCGACGCGAGCGCTGGTAAGCCCGTCGACAGTACCGCGCCGGCGAGGCCTCGTTAGTCGGGCGCCGAGGAGAAACGATGCACCTGATCCTGGCACTGGCCGCCCCCGCCCTCGCAGAAGACTCCACGTTCACCGGCGTACAGGCCGAGGTCGTCGAGAAGCCCGAGACGCACGTGACCGGCGAGCTCGGCGGCACGTTTTCCACCGGGAACTCGAACTTCTACGCGGTGAACGGCCTGATCAACGCCTCGCACAAGGTGAAGATGAACAAGATCTCCGGCGTGGCCGGCTTGAACATCGGCGGCGCCAAGGTCACGGACCTCGACGGCGACGGCCTCCCCGACCTGGACCCCTCGACGGTGGACTTCACCGAGAACGTCCGCCGGTACTACGCCGACGCCCGCTACGACCGGTTCCTGAGCGAGAAGGACTCGCTGTACGCCCTCGCCGGCGCGTTCCAGGACCGCTTCGCGGGCTACGATCTGCGCTCGCACGAGCAGCTCGGGTACTCGCGGCTCCTCGTGAAGAACGACGACACCGAGCTCAAGACGGAGCTCGGGTTCGACGTGGCGCAGGAGCTCTACGTCGACGGCATCGACCCGGGCTACCAGAACATCCTGGCCGCGCGCATCCTGCTGGGCGTGACGCACAAGTTCAACGACAAGGTCTCCCTCTCCGACACCTTCGAGACCTACGAGAACGTGCTCGACTTCGAAGACGTGCGCATCTTGAACACGGCCGCGCTCACGTCGACGCTGTCCGGGAAGTTCTCGCTCAAGGTCTCGCACGGGCTCATCTTCGACAACGTCCCGGTCGAGGGCCTGCGCAAGCTCGACCAGACCACGATGCTGACGCTGGTGGCCACGCTCCTCTGACGTGCCTGCGGGCCATCGACGGTTAGGGTGCGGCGCCAGGAGGCACCGTGCCCGAGACGAAGCGCTACCGCCGCGTGTTGCTCAAGCTCTCCGGGGCCGCGATGGGCGGCGGGGTGGAGGGCACCTTCTCGAAGGAGTCCATCGGTCACATCGTGCAGGAGGTCGCTTCCCTGCGCGACATCGCCGTCGACGTGGTGCTGGTCGTGGGCGGCGGCAACATCTTCCGCGGGAACCTCGCGCCCGAGTGGAACATCGAGCAGGCCGAGGCCGACAACATGGGCATGCTCGGCACCGTGATCAACGGGGTGCTCCTGCGCGCGGCGCTCCAGGCGAACGGCACCGAGGTGCGCCTGATGTCGGCGATGCCCATCCCGTCCGTGTGCGAGCCGTACATCCGCCTGCGGGCAGTGCGGCACATCGAGCGCGGCCGCGTGGTCATCCTGGCGGGCGGCATCGGCCAGCCCTACGTCACCACGGACTACCCGGCCTCGCAGCGGGCGATCGAGACGCGCTGCCACGCCATCCTGGCCGCGAAGAACGGCGTCGACGGCGTGTACGACGGCGACCCGCGGAAGAACCCGAACGCGCGCCGGTACCGGAGCCTCGCCTCGGACGCCGCGATCCAGCAGAACCTCAAGGTGATGGACCAGTCGGCCCTGATCCTGGCGCGCGACCACAAGGTGCCGGTGCACCTGTTCGACTTCGACACCATCGGCGGCGCCCGCCGCATCGTGATGGGCGAGGACGTGGGCACGCTCGTGGCGCACGACGCCAAGACGATCCTGGCTTAGGGCAGCGAGACCACCCGTCCGCTCGGTCGGTGGGCTGCGTGCGGGACCAGCTCGGCCACGCCCACCCACACGAAGGCGATGACCCGCTCGGTCGCGGGGTCCACCCCGAGGGCCTGCAACGCCTCCGCGTCGCGGAGCACACCGCCGGTGCCCCACTTGCTGGAGAAGCCGTCGGCGTGGACCGACAACATCAGGTTCTGGACGGCGCACGCGCAGGCGGCGTAGTCCTCGAGGGCCCGACCGGGGTCGTCGGACACGGTCTGCACGACCACGACGAGGTGCGCCGGCGCGAGGAGGTCGCGGCGCACGGCCGCCTCGAGGTCGGGGCTGGTCCCCTTCTTGGCGGCCTTGAGGCGCAGACCCACGCGGAACAACACCTCGCGGGTGACGGGGCCGGGCAGCAGGAAGCGCCAGGGCCACGTGTGTTTGTGGTTGGGGGCGAGCTGGGCGGCGGCGAGCCCGCGGTGGACCACGTCGAGGGGGACGGGATCGGCGCGGAAGCGCTGCACGGTGCGGCGGGTGGCGAGAGCGGTGTGGAGGTCCATGCCGCCGCCTATCCGACCGGGCTGGTCCCGTCGGGCGTCAGCTGCGAACGGCGTCCGCTAGCGCCCGGGCCCGGGCGGCGGTGGG